>JAQGJJ010000083.1 GCA_028290695.1 Enterovirga sp.
GGAGCCCTTGTCCGCAAGCACGACCTTCACGGCCAGGATGAAGCGGGACAGCTCGCCGCCGGACGCGACCTTCATCATGGGACCGGGGCGTGTGCCGGGATTGGTCTGGACCCAGAACTCGGCGCGGTCGAACCCGGCCGGGTCGCGCGTTTCGGCATTGGTGTCGAGCTGCGTGATGAAGCGCGCCCCCTCGAGCCGAAGCGGCGGCAATTCGCGGCTCACCGCCTCGTCGAGCGCGGCGGCCGCACGGCGGCGGGAGGTCGACAGCACCTCCGCGGCCGCCACATAGGCGCGGTCGGCGGCGTCGAGCTCGACCCGCAGCCGCGACACCTCGCCTTCGCCCGCGTCGATCGCCGCGAGATCGGCCGCGAAGCGGTCGCGAAGCCCGGCCAGGCCGTCGGCCGGCACTCCGTATTTGCGGGACGCCCCGCGCAGCTTGAACAGCCGCTCCTCGGCGCGCTCGAGCTCGCCCGGGTCGAACTCGGTAGCCCGCACCGCGTCCTCCAGGGCCACGCGGGCCTCGTCATAGGCGACCAGAACGCCGTCGAGCGCGGCGAGCGCGGGCGCCAGCAGCTCGCCCACGCCGGCATTGCGGCGCTCGAACTTGCGCACGATCGCGGCCAGGGCCGGGACCGCGCAGGCGGGCCCCGACACGACCGCGAGCGCGTCGCTGAGGTCCTGCGCGATCTTCTCCGATCCCATCATGACCTGCCGGTGCTCGGTCAGCGCCGCCTCCTCGCCCGGCTCGGGCGCGAGCTGGGTCAGCTCGGCATGGGCGTGGGCCAGGTACTCGGCCTCCCGCCGGATGGTGGCGAGCCGTTCCTCGCTCTCGGACAGGGCCGAGCGGAGCACCCGCAGCCGGGCGGCGGCCTCGCCCACCGCCCGCACTTGGGCGCCGAGACCGGCATGGGCATCCAGCATGTCGCGATGGCTCGCCGCATCCAGCAGGGCGCGGTCGTCGTGCTGGCCGTGGATTTCCACGAGCGCGGCGCCGAGCAGCCGCAGGATCTGCACGCTGACCGGCTGGTCGTTCACGAAGGCGCGCGTGCGCCCGTCCGGGAACTGCACGCGGCGCAGGATGAGGCCGCCGTCGGTCTCGAGGTCCGCCTCACGGGCCAGCCGCGAGGCCGGGTGGTCGGCCGGCACGTCGAACAGCGCCGTGACCTGCCCGCGTGCCTCGCCGTGGCGCACGAGCGCGCCGTCGCCGCGCGCGCCGAGCGCCAGCGAGAAGGCATCGAGCAGGATGGACTTCCCCGCGCCCGTTTCGCCCGTGAGGACGCTGAGGCCGGCCGGGAACCTGAGGTCCAGCCGGTCGATCAGGACGATGTCCCGGATCAGGAGCTCCGCGAGCATGCGGACGCGAGCCTAGGCCAATCGAGGCGTTGCGGAAACCGCCGTGATGGCGGCGATGGCAGACGGCGGCGCGACGTCGCCCCGCTGAGCGAGCGGCGCGGCCGCTACTCCCCCATGGCCATGACGCGCAGCCCCTTGAACGCCCGGCTGATCCAGGACGAGTTCTCCTCGCGCGGCTCGAGGCCGCCGTTCTTGAGGAGCGCGTAGGCGTCCTTGTACCAAGGGCTGTCCGGGAAGTTGTGCCCGAGCACCGCGGCAGCCGTCTGGGCCTCCTGCGTGATGCCGAGCGCCATGTAGGCCTCGGTCAGGCGCTCGAGCGCCTCCTCGATGTGGCGGGTCGTCTGGTACTTGGCCACGACCTCGCGGAAGCGGTTGATGGCGGCCGGGTAGTTGCGCTTCTCGAGATAGTAGCGCCCGACCTCCATCTCCCGGCCGGCGAGCTGATCGCGGGCGATCTGGATCCGGTTGCGGGCATCGGACACGTATTCCGACTTCGGATATTTCTGGACGAGTTCCTGCAGGGCGGTGAGCGCCTTCTCGGACCGGTCCTGATCCCGCGTCACGTCCGGGATCTGGTTGTAGTTCGACATCGCCAGCAGGTACTGCGCGTAGGCGGCGTCCTTCGAGTTCGGGTACTTGGCCAGATAGCTCTTGGAGGAGGTGATCGCCTCCTCCCACTTCTGCGCCTCGTAGCTGGCGAACGCCTCCATGATGAGGCCGCGCCGTGCCCATTCCGAATACGGGTAGTTCTTGCTGAGCTGCGCGAACTTCTTGGACGCGCCGTCGTGGTCGCTGTTCTTCAGCCGGCTGAGGCCGTCGTCGTAGATCTGCTCGGCCGGGACATCCGGCACGATCTTCATCTCGTACTTCTCGGCCGTGTCGAAGGGGTTCAGCGAGGCCAGCGTGTCGCAACCCGCCAGCGTCAACGCGCCCGACAGAACCGCGATCGCCCGGAGCGCAGAGACGCCTTTCCGCTTCACGCCGATATTTTCGAAAGACATGCCCACAAACCTCTGACGTTCGAACCGGAATCGCGGCTGAGCGCGAGAGCTGTCTACACCAGAGCCGCGGCCAGGACCAAGCCGGGGCTCACAAAAGCCGTGCGGAGCGTGCCGACGGCGGGGAGATCAGTGCAGGTCGGGACCGTAAGCCGGGACGGCGATGCCAGCGCCGATCTCCGCGTGCCCCGATTCGCGCCGTGCTCCCCCGTCCACGATCGCGTAGTTCGCCCGGCTCGAAAAAAGCTCTTCCAAGACGGCGAGATTGAGGCGATGCCCCCCGCAATAGGACTTGTAGGTGGCCAGCATCGGCATGCCGGCGAGCGCGAGGTCGCCGACCGCGTCGAGCATCTTGTGGCGGACGAACTCGTCCGCGAACCGCAACCCTTCGGGGTTGAGGATGCGCTCCTCCCCGATCGCGACCGTGTTGTCGAGCGAGGCGCCGAGCGCGAAGCCCGCTTTCCAGAGCTTCTCGACGTCGCCGATGAAGCCGAACGTGCGGGCCCGGGCAATCTCCCGTCGGTAGGCGCCGGGGCTCAGCTCGACGACCTTGCGCTGACGGCCGATGAGCGGGTTCGTGAAGAAGATCTCGACGTCGAGCTGAAAGGCGCGCGAATTCGGCAGGAGCTCGGCAAAACCCTGGCCGAGTTCGGCCCGGACCGGGCGAAGCACCTTCAGGTACCGCCTGTGGCCGTTGTTGCGGGCGATGCCGACGGCGTCGATCGCCTCGACGAAAGGCTGGGCACTGCCGTCGAACACCGGGACCTCGGGTCCGTCGATCTCGATCAGCGCGTTGTCGATGCCGAGGCCGGCAAGCGCCGACATCAGGTGCTCGATGGTGGCGACCGCGCCGCTGCTGCGGTCCCCGATCACGGTGCAGAGTTCGGTCGCCGTCACCGAGATGCTGCGGGCATCGATCAGGCGGTCGTTGCCGTCGGGAAGCCCGGTGCGGAGAAACACGATGCCGTGGTTCGCCTGGGCCGGGTGGAGGTGGAGGGCGACTTCCTTGCCGGAATGAACGCCGATACCCGACATGCAGATCGGGGCGCCGAGCGTAGACTGCTGACCTAGCTTCATTCCGTTACCTCGGGTCGAGTCCGACCGGTGCGCGACCTGACGTCCGCCACATCCTCGAATCTCACCCGTTTTCTGCTGATGCCCAGAAGGGGCGCTGCCTTCTTCACGCTGGCGCGCTTCCCTTAACCTTGACGAGGCCTGCACCATATTCACAGCCTCGCGGGTGGCAAATCACGGTTTCTTACCGTCTGTTACAAGGCTCGGTAAACGAAGCGGCCCCGGGCTCGAGCCCGGGGCCGCTGGACGACGCGCCTCAGCTCGAGCGCCTGAGGAACGCCGGGATCTCGAGATGCTCGTCCTCGGACGGACGGGGCGGGGTCACCCGGCCCTGCTGGTCCAGGTTGCCCTGCGCGGCCCGGAAGGACGGAGCGACAACGGCGCGCTTCGGCTGCTCGGGCGGGAGGGCCGGCATGGAGCGTGCGGGCTCGGCCGGGGGCGCGGCAGCAGGCCGGGTCTCCGCCGGGTGGCCCGTGCCGGGCGCCGCCATGTCGTCGCGACGGCCGAACCCGACGGTCGCCAGACGCTGCAGCAGCGACTTGCGCTCGTTTGCGTTGCCGTCCTGCTCGCCGCGGGCAGCCCGGATCTGCTTCTGCCCGGGAACCGGCAGGTCCTCCACGCGGGGCATCCGGGTCGGGCGCATGACCCGCTCGGGTGCCGGCGGAATGAAGGCTGCGGGCGGGGGCGCCATCTCGGCGGCGGGCATGTCCGGCTCGGGCAGGCTTTCGAAGCTGGCCGCCTTCGGCTGGGCCGGGGTCAGCACGACGTCGTCGTGCATCGCCGGGGCTGCCGGGTCGGCCGCCTGCCGCACGATCTCGGCCGCGCGGGCGGTCGGGGTCGTCTCGATCCGCGGAGCGGGCTCGGGATTGGCGCGCGGCAGGCCGGGCTGCTGGGCGCGGGCCCGGGCCTCGGCCCGCAGACGCTCGGCAACCTCGGCGATGCGCTGCTCGGTGGCCGAGATCGGCGCCTCGGCGATAGCCGGCTGGTCGATGCCGGTGGCGACGACCGACACCCGGATGGTGCCCTCGAGGCTCTCGTCGAAGGTCGCGCCCAGGATGATGTTCGCCTCCTGGTCGACCTCCTCGCGGATGCGGGTGGCCGCCTCGTCGAGCTCGTACAAGGTCATGTCGCGGCCGCCCGTGATCGAGATCAGGAGCCCGCGCGCGCCCTTCATGGACACGTCGTCGAGGAGCGGGTTGGCGATCGCGGCCTCGGCGGCCCGATTGGCGCGCTTCTCGCCCGTCGCCTCGCCGGTTCCCATCATGGCCTTGCCCATGCCGCGCATGATCGCCCTGACGTCGGCGAAATCGAGGTTGATGAGGCCTTCCTTGACCATCAGGTCGGTGATGCAGGCGACGCCCGAATAGAGCACCTGGTCGGCCATCGCGAAGGCGTCCGCGAAGGTCGTCTTCTCGTTGGCGACCCGGAACAGGTTCTGGTTCGGGATGACGATCAGGGTGTCGACGTGCTGCTGCAGCTCGTTCACGCCCACCTCGGCGGTGCGCATGCGGCGCTGGCCCTCGAACTGGAACGGCTTCGTGACGACGCCAACCGTCAGGATGCCCATCTCACGGGCCGCGCGGGCGATGACCGGAGCCGCACCCGTGCCGGTGCCGCCGCCCATGCCCGCCGTGATGAAGGCCATGTGCGCGCCCGAGAGCTGGTCGCGGATCTCGTCCATGACCTCCTCGGCGGCGGCCCGACCGACCTCCGGCTGCGACCCGGCGCCGAGGCCCTGGGTGACGCCGACGCCCATCTGGATGATGCGCTCGCAACGCGACGAGGTCAGCGCCTGGGAATCCGTGTTGGCGCACACGAACTCGCAGCCCATCAGGCCCGAGTCGATCATGTTGTTGACCGCGTTGCCGCCCGCGCCGCCGACGCCGAAGACCGTGATGCGCGGCTTGAGTTCCCGGATGTCCGGGGCTTGAAGATTGATCATGTGCTGCCCTTTCTTGGCCCCTGCTTGGCCCCGTTGACGTGCCGCGGACGATTGCCGCGGCGGGTTCAGAAACTGTCGCGAATCCAGCGGCCCATGCGGCCGATGTAGGTTTCGCTGCCATCCCCGGCGAAGAAGCCCTGCCCCTTCGGCTCGAAGTGTTCGATGTGCGCGACCTGCGGGTAGACCAGCAGGCCGACGGCGACCGAGAAGGCCGGCCCGCGGGCCGCTTCCGGGAGCCCCTTGATCCCGAGCGGCCGGCCGATCCGGATCTGCCCGCCGAGGATGCGGCGTGCGACCTCGGGCAGGCCGACGAGTTGGCTCGCGCCGCCGGTCAGGACGACGCGCCGGCCCGCCTGGGCGGCAAAGCCGGCGGTTCTGAGTCGGTCCCGCACGAGCTCGAGGATTTCCTCGACGCGCGGCCGGATGATGCGGACGAGCTGCGCCTTCGGAACGTGGTGGGCGACCTCGCGCTCGTCGCTCTCGTCGACCTGCGGCACGGCGATCATGTCGCGCTCGTCGGAGGGCGAGGAGATGGCCGAGCCGTAGAGCGTCTTCAGGCGCTCGGCGGCGGATACCCGCGTGGTGAGGCCGCGGGCGATGTCCATGGTCACGTGGTGCCCGCCGACCGCGACCGCGTCGACATGGACGAGGCTGCCGCCGGAGAAGATCGCGGCCGAGGTCGTGCCGCCGCCGAGATCGATCACGGCCGCGCCCATGTCGGCCTCGTCGTCCACCAGGGCCGACAACGCGGACGCGTAGGGCGTCGAGACCACCGCCTCGATGCGCAGGTGGCAGCGCTCGACGGCGAGCATCAGGTTGCGGGCCGCGGCCGATTCGGCCGTGACCACGTGCAGGTCGACCCCGAGCCGTTCGCCGATCATGCCGGCCGGCTCGACGA
>JAQGJJ010000108.1 GCA_028290695.1 Enterovirga sp.
GCCTCGCGCCGCCGTCCGGGAGCCCGCGCTGCCGGCGCAGACCTCGGAACCCACCGCACCCCTCCGCCCGAACGATCCGGCGATCAAACGAGCCTTCCCGACGAAAGGGCAGGGCTCGTGTAGCGGATCTAGGAATATAAGTCAAGACGCCCGCACGCGCCTCGCTGCCCGAAATCGTCGAGGAGCCGTGGCCGCCTGAACCGACCGGGCCGGTGGCGCCGGCCCGCCCCTCCGCCGGCAAGCGTGCCCGGCGGACCCTGGCGGGAGAGGCCGAGAGCGTCCATGCGGGCGGGTCGGGCTAACGCCGCGCTTGCGGTTCCGTCATGCTGGCCCGGCACGGAGTTCGACATGATCCTGAACCGTATCTCGGCCATTCCGGGGATGGGCCGCCTGATCCGGCGCGGGTTCCACCTCTGGTTCCTGCTGTCGCGGGGGCTGACCTTGGGCGTGCGAGCCGCGGTGATCGACCGGGACGGGCGCGTGTGCCTCGTCCGTCATACTTATGTGGCGGGCTGGCAGCTTCCCGGCGGGGGAGTCGAGATCGGGGAGGATGCGGGTTTGGCGCTGGCGCGCGAGTTGCGCGAGGAGGCGGCGGTCGAGATCACCGGTCCGCCCCTGCTCCATGGCATCGTGTCGAACCGGGCCGTGTCGCGCCGGGACCACGTGCTCATCTACGTGGTGCGGGACTTCGCGTCGACCGGCCCGAAGGTCCCGGACCGCGAGATCGCCGAGGCCGCCTTCTGGCCCCTCGACGCCCTGCCGGACGGGACGACGCCCGGCACGCGAGAGCGCCTCGCCGAGATTGTCGCGGGCCGGCCACCGAGGGCGACATGGTAGGCGAACGGCCCGACGAAGCCCGGCATCACCGCCCCCGTTCGGGGGGGTAACCCGCTCAGCCGCGTGCTGCGCCTCCGGGTCGCAGGCCGAGGGCCCTGCCCTCAGCCCTTGCCCAGGCTGGCGGTCGCGCGCTCCACCGCCTCCCTGGATCCGGCCTCGCCCGGCCGGATCGACGCGTCGCTGATCCGGGCGAGGTTGTCGGGCGGGGTTTCGGCTGCCGTCTGATCGGAGCTCTCGACGCTTCCTCCCTCGACGGAATCGGCGCGCGCGAAACCGGATGCGACACGGGCCGTCTCGGATTCCCAGCTCGGGTCGCTGTTCAGGTGGCGTTGGAGATCGGCCGGGCGGGCGAGGTCCGTCGGGGCGTCCTGGCCCATGTTCTGCCCGTTCTCGTCACGATAGGCGTCGAAGCTCTTCAGGCTGTCGTTCTTCGACCGGTCCATGAGGTTCTCCTTCTGGTTGGAGGGAGAACCCGTTCGGCAGGGCGTGGTTGCGGGAGTGCCCACGAAAAAGGGCGGCCGAAGCCGCCCTCGATCCCCCGCCGACGCGACCGGCGCGTCAGCCGATGCCGTCGAACAGCGCGCTCGAGATGTAGCGCTCCGCGAAGGAGCAGGCGACGGTCACGATGCGCTTGCCCTCCATGCCGGGGCGCGCCGCGACCTCGAGGGCGGCCGCGACATTGGCACCGGTCGAGATGCCACCCGGGATGCCCTCGACCCGGGCCAGGAAGCGCGCTGTCTCGAAGGCCGTCTGGTTCGAGACCGTCAGCACCTCGTCGATGACGCCGCGGTCCAGGATGTCGGGCACGAAACCCGCGCCGATCCCCTGGATCTTGTGCGGCCCGGGCTGCCCGCCGGACAGAACCGGAGAATCCTCCGGCTCGACCGCGATGACGCGCAGGTTCGGCAGGCGCGGCTTCAGCACCTCGCCGACACCCGTGATCGTGCCGCCCGTTCCGACCGCCGAGATGAACACGTCGAGCTCGCCCGCCGTGTCGTTCCAGATCTCCTCCGCGGTGGTCTTGCGGTGGATCTCGGGATTGGCCGGGTTCTGGAACTGCTGCGGCATCACCGCGCCGGGCGTTTCGCGCACCAGCTCCTCGGCCTTGGCGATGGCGCCCTTCATGCCCTGCGGGCCGGGGGTGAGCACGAGCTCGGCACCCAGGAAGGCGAGCATCTTGCGGCGCTCGAGCGACATGGTCTCGGGCATGACCAGCATCAGCCGGTAGCCGCGCGCCGCCGCCACGAAGGCGAGCGCGATGCCGGTGTTGCCGGAGGTCGGCTCCACCAGCGTGCCGCCGGGCTTGAGCTTTCCGGTCGCCTCGAGCGCGTCGATCATGTTGACGCCGATGCGGTCCTTGACGCTCGCGATCGGGTTGAAGAACTCGAGCTTGAGCAGGATCTCGGCCTTGATGCCCTTCTGCTGCGCCAGGCGGTCGAGGCGCACCAGCGGGGTGTCGCCGATGGTTTCGGTGATCGACCCGTAGACCCGACCCCGGCCGCGCGCGGGCGCGTCCCCGGCCGGCTGCTTGAGAGCTGTGTTTGCCATCAGAACCTCCTCGCCTTCAGTTGGGGCCGTTCTACCGGTTTCCCAAGTTCATGTCGATGTTTACCGAGATACACAAACTCAGATCGTGAAATCGACCTGAGGATCGGCGTCGCCTTGCCGGATCGCCCGCCCGCACAGATCCTCGACGGTGATGCGGTCGAGCTCGCCGAGATAGACCTCCCCGGCCGCCGCAACCGCCGGCACGACGACACCCGCGAGCAGCGAGGATTTGGGTTGGGCACCGTCCGGCGGCGCCGTGGGCTCCTCGCTGCCCTGTACGGCCCGGACGATCTCCCCGACCGACACGCGTCGCCGTTCGCGGGCGAGCTCGTAGCCGCCCCGCGGGCCGCGCAGCCCCTTCAGGATCCCGCTTCGAACAAGGGCCTGCAGCACCGTCTCGAGATGCCGGGGCGGCAGGTCGTGCCGTGCGGCCAGCGCCTTGGCGGTCACCGGCACGGGCCGGGCATGGAGCGCGATGTCCACGACGGCTGCAACCGCGAACAGGCTGCGGCGTGACAGGAGGATCATCGCGGGGCCTCGCCGGCCGGTGCGGAACAGGGCCGCAGCCCGGTCGAGCCGAAGCCCCCTGCCCCGCGCCCGCCGGCGCCGGAGAAGTCCTGCACGATCTCGAAGACCGGACGCGCGATCCGCACAAAGAGCATCTGGGCGAGCCGGTCGCCCGGCGCGATGGTGAGCGTCAAACCCGAACCGGCCGCGTTGCGGTTCCAGGCCGAGACGAGACAGGCGCCTTCGTAATCCGCGTCGATCACGCCGATCGTGTTGCCGAGCACGAGCCCGCGATGACCGAGACCCGAGCGCGGCGCGATCACCGCGCACCAATCCGGGTCGCCGATGCGGACCGCCATCCCCGAGGAGACGAGCACCGGCGGGGCGCCGGGCTCGAGCGTCAGGGGCGCGTCCAGGCAGGCGAACAGGTCGAGGCCGGCCGCGAGCTCGGAGCCCCAATGCGGAAAGCCCCAGCCCGGGAGGCGCGGGTCGAGGATCTTCACGGCGACGTTCATGCTGGCCTCACCTGCTCATCGCCGGTGTCCGGGCGGTCCCAAGCCGCGCGGCGGCCGCATGCAGGCGGCGGTCTCGCGTCCACAGCGTTGCTCCCTCCGTCGATCGAGTTCCAAGAAGCAGATGGGCATCGGCACAGCCGATCCCGCTTCCATGCAGCCGTTGCCGCCCGATGAACAGCAGGACCTCGGAATCCGAGCCAATTCGAGGCCGGGACGCGACGGGTGACTCGTTGCGGCGCTCCTTCCGGTCCCTGCCGGTGGCGAGCGCAACCTCGCCGAGCGGCCGCCGTCGAGCACCACGATGGTTGTCACGCCACGGTCCTTCGAGGCCCGCCTGTCCGGCCTCGGGACGATGCGTGATTCAATGCCGCTCCGTCGCAGCGCGCGGCCGGTGGAACCTTGCTCCCCGCCCGGTTGTCTGCCATAAGCCCGCCCCTGGACCGACCGGCTGTTAGGGCTGCCGTGGCGGTTCATCTCTGCTCATTGCAGCACTCGAAGCGCCGCCCGGGCCCAGGTCCGGGCGCGGCGCGTTCAGGAGAGCCAAATGCCCAAGCTCAAAACCCACTCGGGTTCCAAGAAGCGGTTCAAGATCTCCGGCACCGGAAAGGTGATCATGGCGCAGGCCGGCAAGCGGCACGGCATGATCAAGCGGTCTAACAAGCAGATCCGCAACCAGCGCGGCACCACCGTCATGTTCAAGGGCGACGCCGACAACGTGAAGAAGTTCTTCCTGCCGAACGGCTGAAGACTTCCGCGCACCCCTTTCCGACATAGCTTTTCAGGAGATCTCCCATGGCCCGCGTCAAACGCGGCGTGACCAGTCACGCGAAGCACAAGAAGGTTCTGGACGCTGCCAAAGGCTTCTATGGCCGGCGCAAGAACACGATCCGGATCGCCAAGCAGGCGGTCGAGAAGTCGATGCAATACGCCTACCGCGACCGGAAGAACCGGAAGCGGACGTTCCGGGCGCTCTGGATCCAGCGGCTGAACGCGGCGGCGCGCGAGCACGGGCTGACCTATTCGCGCCTGATCGACGGACTCGCCAAGGCCGGGGTCGAGGTGGACCGCAAGGTGCTGTCCGACATCGCCATCCGGGAGCCCGAGGCGTTCGCCGCCATCGCGGCCAAGGCCAAGGCGGCGCTGCCGCCCGAGCTCGTCAAGGCCGCGTAAGCCGCCCGGGCAGCGGGATCGCTCCGGTCACGGCCGGGCCGGTCCCGGCCACCCCGCTACGGAACAGCACCGCGCCCTCCTGATCGAGGTCACCGGGACCCCCCGGTGATGACGCGGTGGAGACAGATCACCCGTCATGACCGACCTCCAGACGCTCGAACGCGACCTTCTCGCCCGGGTCGAGGCCGCCCCCGACGAGGGCGCGCTCGAGACGTTGCGCGTGGACGCGCTCGGCAAGAAGGGCTCGGTCTCCGAGCTCCTGAAGACGCTCGGCCGGATGAGCCCGGACGACCGCAAGGTGCAGGGCCCGCTCATCAACGGTCTGCGGGACACCGTGCAGGGCGCCATCGCGGCCCGGCGGGAGACGCTGGCGGACGCGGCCCTCGAGACGCGGCTCGCCTCCGAGCGCGTGGACGTGACGCTGCCGGTGCGGGACGCGCCGGAGACGCGCGGCCGCATCCACCCGATCAGCCAGGTCATCGACGAGCTGACGGCCATCTTCGCCGACATGGGGTTCCGGGTCGCGGAAGGCCCGGACATCGAGACGGACTACCTCAACTTCACGGCGCTGAACTTCCCCGAGGGCCATCCCGCCCGCGAGATGCACGACACCTTCTTCCTCGCTCCCGACGCCAAGGGCGAGCGCAAGGTGCTGCGCACCCACACCTCGCCCGTGCAGATCCGCACCATGAAGTCGGAGCCGCCGCCGATCCGGGTCATCATCCCGGGCCGCACCTACCGGCACGATTCGGACCAGACCCACACGCCGATGTTCCACCAGGTGGAGGGGCTGGTGATCGACAAGACCGCCAACCTCGCCAACCTGAAATGGGTGCTGGAGGAGTTCTGCAAGGCGTTCTTCGAGGTGGACGAGGTGAAGATGCGGTTCCGGCCGTCCTTCTTCCCCTTCACGGAGCCTTCGGCCGAGGTCGACATCCAGTGCTCGCGCCGCGGCGACGAGATCCGCTTCGGCGAAGGCGACGACTGGCTCGAGATCCTGGGCTGCGGCATGGTGCACCCGAACGTGCTCCGCAATTGCGGGCTCGATCCCGACCAGGTGCAGGGTTTTGCGTGGGGGATGGGCATCGACCGCATCGCCATGCTCAAATACGGCATGCCGGACCTGCGGGCCTTCTTCGACGCAGACGTCCGCTGGCTCGAGCATTACGGCTTCCGTCCGCTCGACCTTCCGACGCTGGTGGG
>JAQGJJ010000113.1 GCA_028290695.1 Enterovirga sp.
GTAGGCAGTAGGGGCTGGGCGACGAGCTCAATTTCACTTTCCCGGACGCCGAAGGCGATCCGGGATCCAGGGGTCTTGGAGCGAGCCCTTGGACCGCGCGCGTCCTCGCGCGCACGATCACTCCGGAAAGGATGTGCGGGCGAGGACGCCCGCGGTCCAGACCGAGTTTATGGCCCCTGGGTCCCGGGTTCCGGCTGCGCCGGCCCCGGGAACGTGGCGTTTTAACTGCTCACAACTCGCTACTCGCTGCTCGCCTTACTCAGCAGCAGCCCTTCGCTTCGGCTTCACCTTCACCTCCGGCTCGATCTGCGCCATCGGCCGGCGGGCCAGCACTTCCTTGAGGAAGCGGCCGGTGTGGGAGCGCTCGCTCTTCACGATGTCCTCTGGCGTGCCCTCGGCCACGATCTCGCCCCCACCGTCGCCGCCTTCGGGGCCGAGGTCGATGACCCAGTCGGCGGTCTTGATGACTTCGAGGTTGTGCTCGATGACCACGACGCTGTTGCCCTGGTCGACGAGTTCATGCAGCACTTCGAGCAGCTTTTTCACGTCGTGGAAGTGCAGGCCGGTGGTCGGCTCGTCGAGGATGTAGAGCGTGCGGCCCGTGGACCGGCGCGACAGCTCCTTGGAGAGTTTTACGCGCTGCGCCTCGCCGCCGGAAAGTGTGGTGGCCTGCTGGCCCACCTTCACGTAGTCGAGGCCCACGCGCTTCAGCGTGTCCATCTTCTCGCGGATGGTCGGCACCGCCTTGAACAGTTCGCGCGCCTCCTCAACCGTCATGTCGAGCACGTCGGCGATGGACTTGTCGCGGTACTTCACCTCCAGCGTCTCGCGGTCGTAGCGCTTGCCCTTGCAGACGTCGCACGTGACGTAGACGTCCGGCAGGAAGTGCATCTCGATCTTGATGACGCCGTCGCCCTGGCACGCCTCGCAGCGGCCGCCCTTCACGTTGAACGAGAAGCGGCCGGGCTGGTAGCCGCGCGCCTTGGCCTCCGGCAGCCCGGCGAACCATTCGCGGATGGGCGTGAAGGCGCCGGTGTAGGTCGCGGGATTGGAGCGGGGCGTGCGGCCGATGGGCGACTGGTCGATGTCGATGACCTTGTCGATATGCTCCAGCCCCTCGATGCGATCGTGCGGGGCAGGGTGCTCAATGGCGCCGTTGAGGCGGCGGGCCACGGCCTTGTAGAGCGTGTCGATGACGAGCGTCGACTTGCCGCCGCCGGACACGCCGGTGACGCAGGTGAACAGGCCTAGCGGCACGTCCACCGTGACGTTCTTGAGGTTGTTGCCGCGCGCGCCGGCAATCTTCAGCTTGCGCGCCGGCTGCGGCTTGCGGCGCGCGCGAGGAACGGCGCCGGACTTGCGGCCGGAGAGATAGTCGCCGGTGAGCGATTTCGGGTCCGCCATCACCTGCGCGGGCGTGCCCTCGGAGACGATCTCGCCGCCGTGGATGCCGGCGCCCGGCCCGACATCGACCACGTAATCCGCCTCCCGGATGGCGTCCTCGTCGTGCTCGACCACGATGACGGAGTTGCCGAGGTCGCGCAGGCGCTTCAGCGTGCCGAGCAGGCGCTCGTTGTCGCGCTGGTGCAGGCCGATGGACGGCTCGTCCAGCACGTACAGCACGCCGGAGAGGCCGGAGCCGATCTGCGAGGCGAGGCGGATGCGCTGCGACTCGCCGCCCGACAGCGTGCCGGAGGCGCGGGCGAGCGTCAGGTAGTCGAGCCCGACATCCTTCAGGAAGGTCAGCCGCTCGCGGATCTCCTTCAGGATCCGGAAGGCGATCTCGTTCTGCTTCGGGGTGAGCCGCTCGGGCAGCGCCAGCGCCCAGGCGACCGCGTCCTTGATGGACAGCGCCGTCGCGCCCGCGATGTCGCGCCCGTCGACCTTCACGGCCAGCGCCTCCGGCTTCAGCCGCTTGCCGCCGCAGACCTGGCACGGCGTCTCGGCCATGAAGCGCGAGATCTCGTCGCGCGCCCAGTCGCTCTCCGTCTCCTTGTAGCGGCGCTCGAGATTGGTCACGACGCCCTCGAACGGCTTGTTCACCTCGTAGGAGCGCAGGCCGTCGTTATAGGCCATGCGGATCGGCTGGCCCTTCGAGCCGAACAGGATCACGTCCCGAACCGCCTCCGGCAGCGCGCTCCATTTGGACGCGACCGTGAAGCCGTAATGCCTGGCCAGGGCGTCGAGCGTCTGGCCGTAATAGGGCGAGGTCGACTTGGCCCAGGGCGCGATGGCGCCGCGCTTCAGCGAGATGTCGCCGTTCGGCACGACCAGGTTCGGGTCGATGCGCATCTCGTGCCCGATTCCGGCGCAGGCCGGGCAGGCGCCGGTCGGCGAGTTGAAGGAGAACAGCCGCGGCTCGATCTCCGGGATGGTGAAGCCGGAAACCGGGCAGGCGAACTTGGACGAGAAGGTGATGCGGCGCGGCTCCGCGGCGCCCTCCTCCCGGTCCGCGAACTCGATCACCGCGATGCCGTCCGCCATGTCGAGCGCGGTTTCGAGCGAATCGGCCAGGCGGGCCGCCATGTCGGGCCGCACCACAAGCCGGTCGATCACCACGTCGATGTCGTGCTTGACCTTCTTGTCGAGGACCGGCGCCTCGTCGATCGGGTAGTACGCGCCGTCGATCTTGAGGCGCTGGAACCCCTTCTTCTGGAACTCGGCGATCTCCTTCCTGTACTCGCCCTTGCGGTCGCGCACGACCGGGGCGAGCAAGTAGAGCCGCGATCCCTCCGGCAGGGCCAGGATGCGGTCCACCATCACCTGAACGGTCTGGCTCTCGATCGGCAGCCCGGTCGCGGGCGAATACGGCACCCCGACCCGCGCCCAGAGCAGGCGCATGTAGTCGTAGATCTCCGTCACCGTGCCGACGGTGGAGCGCGGGTTCTTCGACGT
>JAQGJJ010000118.1 GCA_028290695.1 Enterovirga sp.
GCCACCAGCAACTCGCCGGCCGGGAGGGCATGCGCGCCGAGATGCAGCGCAGTTCCGGCCGCACCGGCCGTGAGAAAGACCGCCGGCAGCGCCCAGCCGCTGCGAACAAAGGCCGAGAGCACGCCGACCCCCACCACGAAAGCGAGATGGTCAGGCCCGATCACCGGATGGGCCAGTCCCGACACGAGGCCTTGCAGCGCGGTCTGCGGCGTTTCACCCCCGGTGGCGTGATGGGCCAGCGCCTGGTCGGCCAGGGCGATCCCCAGGACCGCCACCGAAAACCGCAGAACCGTGGTCAGCATGGATGGTGCGCCTCGCAGATGGGCCGAGCCGTCGTCTCGGTTGCCGCAGCCTAGCCGAAGGGCTGGCACCGACGCGAGGGGCGATGCCGGATTCGGAATGCGGCCCGTCCGTGGAAGCCGGGCATTCCCGTTCCGCCGCCGGCCGTCCATAAGCGTGTCCCAAAGGTCTGCGCACCCGCCCGAAAGGACGATCTTGAGCCTCAGACGCAGTCTCGCCGCCGTTGCGCTCGCCACCAGCCTCGCCGCCCCGGCCATCGCCCAGGACGACACGAGGCTCGAGGCCCTGCTCGCCCGCATGACGCTCGACGAGAAGATCGGCCAGCTCAATCTGGCGGCATTCAGCCCGCTCTTCGAGCGGGGCGACCTTGAGAAGGGTCGCATCGGCGCCGTGCTCGCGGTGACGAAGCCTGGCGAGATCGTCGACCTGCAGAATGCGGCGCGGCGCTCGCGCTACGGGGTCCCGGTACTGGTCGGGCTCGACGTGGTGCACGGGCTGCGGACCATCTTCCCGATCGGCATGGCGGAAGCCGGGAGCTTCGATCCCGAGCTCGCCAAGGCGACGGCCCGGGCGGCCGGGCGCGAAGCGGCCGCGATCGGCATCAACTGGACCTTCGCGCCCATGGCGGACCTGGCGCGCGACCCGCGATGGGGACGGATGATCGAGGGCTTCGGCGAGGACCCGTTCCTGGGGCGGCTGTTCACCCGGGCCCGCGTGGAGGGCTTTCACGAGGCCGGGCTCGCGACGTCGCTGAAGCATTTCGCCGGCTACGGCTCGGCTCTCGGCGGACGCGACTACGACGCCGGAGCGATCGCGCCCGGGGACCTGTACGACAGCTACCTTCCGCCGTTCCGGGCCGGGATCCAGGCCGGATCGGAGAGCGTGATGAGCGCCTTCCTGTCCCTGAACGGCCTCCCGGTCAGCGCAAACCCGGCCATGCTGACCGGCATCCTGCGCCAGCAATGGAGCTACGACGGGTTCGTGGTCTCGGACTGGAACTCGGTCGGCGAACTGCTCGAGCACGGGGTCGCGGCGGATTCCGCCGAGGCCACCCGGAAAGCCATCCTGGCCGGCATCGACATGGACATGTACAGCGGCCTCTACGCCACGCACCTGGCGGCAGAGGTCGAGGCGGGCCGGGTCCCCGAGGCCCGCGTCACGGAGGCGGCGCGCCGCGTGCTGCGCGCGAAACTCCGGATGGGGCTGTTCGAGCGGCCGGATCCCGATACCTCCCGGACGGACCCGGCGCCGCCGAGCCCCGAGGCGCGCGAGCTCGCCCGCCGGGCCGCGCAGGATTCCAGCGTTCTTCTCCGCAACGACGGCATCCTGCCGCTTCCGCATGGTCGCCGCATTGCGGTGATCGGGGAGCTCGGGGCGTCGCAGCGCAACCTCGTCGGCCCGCATGCCGCGATGGTGCAATTCGGCGACGGCGCGGCGATCCTCGACGGCCTACGGCGCAGCGGCCAGGCGACCGTCTCGTATGCCCAGGGCTGCGACGTGCTCTGCGAATCCGATGCCGGCTTCGCGGCCGCGATCCAGGCCGCCCGGGAGGCCGATGTGGTGGTGGCCGTGCTCGGGGAATCCAACGAGATGAGCGGGGAAGCGGCGTCGCGCGCCCGCCTTACCCTGCCGGGCCGACAGGGCGAGCTGCTCGAGCGGCTGGTCGAGACGGGCAAGCCCGTGGTGCTCGTGATCCTGGCCGGCCGTCCGATCGAGCTCGGGCCGGTGGTGGATCGGCTGGGGGCCGTTCTGATGGCCTGGTTTCCGGGAACGGAGGGCGGCAATGCCATCGCCGACCTGCTTCTCGGAGACGCCGATCCCTCGGCCAAGCTGCCGGTGTCCTGGCCCCGGACGATCGGGCAGATCCCGCTGACCTACGACCAGGCGCCGACCGGACGCCCGCACGACCCGAAGAACCACTACACGCTCCGGTACGTCGACGAGGAGATCACGCCTCTGTTTCCGTTCGGCTTCGGCAAGACCTACACGCAGTTCGCCCTGTCCGAGACCGAGGTCCCGCAGCGCCGTCTGACGCCCGCCGACACGCTCGAGATCCGGGCGACGCTGCGCAACACCGGCTCCCGCCCAGGTCGCGAGGTCGTGCAGCTCTATGTCCGGCAGCTTCACGCGAGCCGCTCGCGTCCGGCCCGCCAGCTGAAGGCGTTCGAGAAGGTCGCGCTCGCGCCCGGGGGGGCGAGCCGGCTCAGCCTGCGGGTACCGGTCGCCGAGCTCGGCTTCCACCTCGACGACGGCTCCTACGTGGTCGAGCCGGGGCGCTACCAGGTCTTCGTGGGAACAGCCTCGGACGCCTCGCTGGCGGGCGAGTTCGAGGTGAGCCGCTAGGGCTCCTGGCCCGTGGCGGCCTCAGACCTTCGTCGAGCCGGGCCATCGCTCGCTTGACTCGGGCCCCCGCCGGGTTTCTGTCCGGCGGCACAAACAACCACAATCCAGGAGGAATGCCCGCGTGAAACACCTCGCAACCCTGATCACCGGAGTGGCTTTCGCGGCCCTGCCCGCCCTCGCCCAGGCGCAGGTCTCCGACAACGTCGTCCGGCTTGGCATCCTGAACGACCAGTCCGGCGTCTACGCCGATTACGGAGGCAAGTGGTCGGTCGAGGCCGCCAGGATGGCCCTCGAGGATTTCGGCGCGCTCTCGGTCGGCGGCAAGACGGTGCCGGTCGAGATCGTCGCCGCCGACCATCAGAACAAGCCTGACGTCGCCTCGACCATCGCGCGCGGCTGGTACGACAACGATCGCGTGGACGCGATCATGGAGCTGACGACCTCCTCGGTCGCGCTGGCGGTCCAGCAGCTCTCGAAGGAGAAGAAGAAGATCACCATGACGAGCGGGGCCGCGACGTCGGACCTGACCGGCAAGGCGTGCACGCCCTACGGCTTCCACTGGGCCTTCGACACGCGTGCCCTCGCGGTCGGCACGGGCGGCTCGCTCGTCGAGAACGGCGGCGACACGTGGTTCTTCCTTACGGCCGATTACGCATTCGGACATGCGCTCGAGGCGGACACCGCGAAATACGTGCAGACGAAGGGCGGGAAGGTGCTCGGCGCCGTCCGCCACCCGCTCTCCGCCAGCGACTTCTCGTCGTTTCTCCTGCAGGCGCAGGGGTCGAAGGCGAAGATCATCGGGCTCGCCAATGCCGGGCTCGACACCAACAACTCGATCAAGGCCGCATCCGAATTCGGCATCGTGCAGGGCGGGCAGCGTCTCGCGGCGCTCCTCTTCACCCTCGCGGAGGTGCACGGCCTCGGGCTGCAGGCCGCGCAGGGCCTCGTGCTGACGGAAGGGTTCTACTGGGACCTGGACGACCAGAACCGCGCCTTCGCCAAGCGCTTCATGTCACGCACGGGCCGGATGCCCAACATGATCCAGGCCGGCACCTATTCGAGCGTGCTGCAATATCTGAAGGCCGTGAAAGCGGCCGGCACGGACGATTCCGAGGCCGTGACCAAGAAGCTGCACGAGATGCCGGTCGAGGACTTCTTCGCCCGCGGCGGCAAGGTTCTGCCGAACGGCCGCATGGTGCACGACATGTACCTGTTTCAGGTGAAAACGCCCGGCGAGTCGAAGGCCCCGTGGGACTATTACAAGCATCTCGCGACCATCAAGGGCGACCAGGCCTTCGCAACCCTCGCCGAGAGCGGCTGCACCGTCAGCTGGTAGGCTGCAATACACTGGAACGGGAACCTGGCGGGGACGCTCCCCGCCAGGTTCCCGGGGCCGCTACGGGCAGGCGTGGCGATCGCCGTCGTAGCCCAGATACGTTCCCGAAGCGGGGTCGTAGGATTTGAAGCGCTGGGCGCAATAGGCCACCGCGTTGGGGCCTGGACCCACGGCGGCCGGAGCGGCCTGCGAGGCGATCGCACCGCCGATCAGGGCGCCGGCCGCGAGGCCCGCCACTCCGGCGCCGATCGCCGCTCCGCGACCGCCGTAATACCCGCGCCGGCCGTAATAGCGCCCGCGATAACCTGAGCGGCCGTAGCCGCGGTAGCCCCGCCCATAGCCGTGCCGGCCGCGCCACTGGCTGTAATCGATCCGCGTCTCGCTGCCGAGGATGCGCTCGGCCACGTTCGGGGAAGGGCTTGAGGCCGCGGCCGACCCGAGGGAGGCGGCGGCCAGGATCGTCCCGGCCAGGCAGGCCGAAGCAAGTCGCAATTTCATCGGGATCCTCTCGCGTGTGATCTGAGCGCGGACGATCCGGGCCAGCATCACGACATTCAGCCAACAACGCGAGACACGAGCAGGTTCCAGCCAGCGCCGATCTACAACATTACAGTATCGTAACGAGACAGCGCACGTAGACACAGATCAGCTTTGCACGAACTCCGAAATCAGCTGCCGGCAGGAGCCAGGAGGATTGCGCTCAGAACGAGAGTTGCTGGAGCCGGGCGGCCGTGGCCACGATGCTATCGGACTCGACATTGGCGAAGGCCAGGCGGAGGTGGTCCTGCTGCCCCGGCCCGAATGCCGAACCGGGCAGCGTGACAACCCCGCACCGGACCGCGAGCGCCTCGGCGACAGCGAAGGAGGAGCGGCCGGGAAAGGGATGTCGCAGATAAGCGAAATAGGCGCCCCGGCTGTCGAGCCTCCAGCCGGGCAGCTGGGAGAAGGCGCGGTCGGCCGCCTCGCCGCGGCCGTTCATCAGGGCGCGGTTGCCCTCGCGCCAGTCGCGCAAGGCCGGGATGGCCCAGGCCAGGGCCGCCTGCCCGGCCCGCCCGGCGCAGATCTGGATGCAGTCCAGGATCTTGGTGATGTCCGGCCCGAAGCGCGGCCCGGCCACCATCGCGCCGGCGCGGTAGCCGGGGACGCAGTAGGATTTCGAGAAGCTGTAGAGCTGGATGACGTGGTCGCGCCAGCCCGCGTCCCCGAACAGGCCATGGGGCCGGTCGACCGCCGCCGGCCGGAAGTCCCGGTAGGTCTCGTCCAGGATCAGGATCACGCCGCGCCGGCGGCACAGCTCGCCGAAGGCCTCGATCACGTCCGGGGGGTAGACGGCGCCCGTGGGGTTGTTCGGCGACACCAGCATGATGGCCCGCACGCGGCCATCGAGCAGGCGCTCGGCCTCGAGCGGATCGGGCACGAAGCCGGTCTCCGGACGGCACGGCAGGGGCACCACGTCGACGCCGAGCAGCCCGGCATTCATCTGGTGGTTGAAGTACCAGGGCACCGGCAGCATGATCGCGTCGCCCGGACGGGCGAGCAGCATGGTGGCCGCGAAGGAGGCGAGGTTCGCGCCCGCCGTGATCGCGACGTCGTCCGGCCGGATCGCGCCGCCGTAGAGCGACGAGAGGTCGGCCGCATAGGCCTCTCGCAGCGCGAGGTCGCCGGTGATGTGCCCGTAGGCGAAGCTCTCCGGATCGCCGGCTGCCTCGACGAGCTTGCGGACCATGTCGGGATGCGCCGGGTAGCCGGGCACCGCCTGCGTCAGATCGACGACCGGGCCGAGAGCCCCGTCGTAGCGGGCCGCCCAGCTCCGGGCTTCCGGGATGGGCGGGCTGGCGACCGCGGCGACGGCCGGGTTGATGCCTCGCATCGCCTCACCCCGCGGCTGCGCTCAATCCTTCGCACGCTCCACGTAGGACCCGTCCGAGGTCATGATCACGACGCGGGTTCCGGTCGCGACATGCGGCGGAACCATGGTGCGGACGCCGTTGGACAGCATGGCGGGCTTGTAGGACGACGAGGCGGTCTGGCCCTTCATGGTGGGCTCGGTCTCGGTGATCTCGAGCGTCACGCGCTGCGGCAGCTCGATGGCGATCGGGATGCCGTTGTACACCGACAGCATCACGGCCATGCCTTCCTGCAGGTAGGGTGCCTGGTCGCCGATGATGTCCGCCGGAGCCGCGAACTGGTCGTAGTTCTCCGGGTTCATGAAGTGGAAGCCCTCGGCGTCCTGGTACAGGAAGGTGTGCTCCCGGTCCTCGACGAAGGCGCGCTCGACCTGCTCGGTCGTGCGGTAGCGCTCCGACACCTTCACGCCGTCCGAGATGCGCCGCATGTCGAGCTGCGTCACGGGCGTGCCCTTGCCGGGATGGATGTTTTCCGCCGTCACGATGACGTAGAGCTTGCCGTCGACCTCGATGACGTTGCCCTTGCGGAGGGAGGAGGCGATGACCTTCACGGGGACGTTCCTCGAAGTGTGACGGCGGGCATGAACCCGATGCCGTCCATTCTACAGATTATGCGTGCGAAGCACGCGTTCGGCCACCGCTTCCGCGGTGATGCCGAAGTGGCGGTAGAGATCCTTGTAGGGCGCGCTCGCCCCGAAGCCGGACATGCCGACGAACAGGCCGTCGGACCCGATCACGGCATCCCAGCCGAACCGAACCGCGGCCTCGACCGCGACCTTCACGGGCGCGGCGCCGATCACGCGGCGCTTGTCGTCCTCCGGCTGGGCCAGGAACAGCTCGAGCGACGGCACCGACACGACGCGGGCCGAAACGCCCTTCGCCCGCAGCAGCGCCTGCGCGTCCAGCGCGATTGAGACCTCCGAGCCGGAGGCGAAGAGGGTCGCGTGCGCCTCGCTGTCCGCCGGCGACAGCTCGTAGGCGCCGCCGGCCGACAGGTTCGCGTCCGACGCGGCTTTGCGCACCTGCGGCAGGTTCTGGCGGGTGAGCGCCAGCATCGTCGGGCCGTCGGTCCGCTCCAGCGCGAGCTGCCAGCATTCCGCCGTTTCGATCGCGTCGGCCGGGCGGAACACCCGCAGGTTCGGCATCGAGCGCAAAGCCGCGAGGTGCTCCACGGGCTGGTGCGTCGGGCCGTCCTCGCCGAGCCCGATCGAATCGTGGGTCATCACGTAGATGGCCGGGATGCCGCCGAGCGCGGCGATCCGGATCGCCGGCCGGGCGTAATCGGAGAAGACCAGGAAGGTCGCGCCCGCCGGCCGGTAGCCGCCATGGATCGCCATGCCGTTCATCGCGGCCGCCATGGCGTGCTCGCGGATCCCGTAATGGATGTAGCGCCCGCCGAAGGAGCCGGGCGACACGATCGCCGGGTTGCGGACCTTGGTGTTGTTGGACGGCGTGAGGTCGGCAGAGCCGAGGATCAGCTCCGGCATCGCCTCGGTGATGGCCTCGAGCGCGAGTTCGCTCGCCTTGCGGGTCGCAACCTCCTGGGGCGCCAACAGCAGCCTGGATTTCAGGGACGCGACGGCCGGCCCGAGGGCCTCCGGCAGCTTCCGGTGCATGCGCCGGGTGAATTCGGCCTTTGCAGTGGGATCGAGGGCCTCGACCCGCCCGGTCCAGGCCTTGCGCTCGGCCGCGCCGCGCCGCCCGGCCTCGAGCCAGGCCCGGCGGATATCGTCCGGCACCTCGAAGGGCGCGTGCGTCCAGCCGATCGCCGCCTTGGCGCCGGCGAGTTCCTCGGCGCCGAGCGGCTCGCCATGCGCCTTCGACGTACCGGCCCTCTTCGGTGCCCCGAAGCCGATGGTGGTCTTGCAGGCGATCAGGCTCGGGCGGTCCGAATCCTGTGCGCGCCGGATCGCGGAGGCGATCGCCTCCGCATCATGCCCGTCGATGCGCTCGGCGCGCCAGCCGGCCGCCTCGAAGCGCTTCGGCTGGTCCACGGAATCGGCCAGCGACAGCGGCCCGTCGATCGAGATGCCGTTGTCGTCGAACAGCACGATCAGCCGGCTGAGCTTGAGATGCCCGGCGAGCGCGATCGCCTCCTGGCTGATGCCCTCCATGAGGTCGCCGTCGGAGGCCAGCACGTAGGTGTGGTGGTCGGAGACGCCGTCCCCGAACTCGGCCGCGAGCATGCGCTCGGCGAGCGCCATGCCGACCGCGGTGGCGAGACCCTGGCCGAGCGGACCGGTCGTCGTTTCCACGCCCGGGGTCATGAAATGCTCCGGATGGCCCGGCGTCCTGGAATCGAGCCGGCGGAAGCGCTTCAGCTCGTCCGCCGTCATGCCTTCCAGCCCCACAAGGTGGAGCAGGCTGTAGAGGAGCATCGAGCCGTGCCCGGCCGACAGGACGAAGCGGTCGCGATCCGGCCACAGGGGGTCGGCCGCGTCGAACTTCAGGAACTGCGTGAACAGAACCGTCGCGATGTCGGCCGCGCCCATCGGCAAGCCGGGATGGCCGGACTTCGCGGTCTCCACGCCGTCCATCGCGAGCGCCCGAACGGCGGCGGCGAGATCGGAATGGGAAATGCGGTCTGGTTGAGGGGCGTCGGACACGATGATTCCAGGAGGCGCCCCTCGGGCGAGGCCGCGCGGCGCCCTTATCGTCATGCGGGGTCGCCCTGTCCAGCGCCGCGCCCGTC
Source organism: Enterovirga sp. (assembly GCA_028290695.1). Lineage (GTDB taxonomy): Bacteria > Pseudomonadota > Alphaproteobacteria > Rhizobiales > Beijerinckiaceae > Enterovirga. The sequence goes on from JAQGJJ010000118.1 coordinate 8,579, forward strand.
GCATTGCGGCTGGGAGTCCGCCGCCCTACGGTCCGCCCCCGATTCTGGAGGGACGAATGTCGCCCGAGCTCGATTCGGCGCTCAAACGGCTGAAAGGCGCGCTCGCCATGCTCGAGGAGTCCGCGGCCACCCGCCGGCCGGCCGACCTCGAAACCGAGCTGCAGCTGATGCAGGACGACCGCGCCCGGCTCTCCGTCGAGCTCGAAAGCGCGACCGCGCGGCTGAGCCGGGTGGAGGCCGCCACGCAGCATGTCGGGCTGAGGGTCCACGCCGCGATGGGCGCGCTCGGCCAGGTTCTGGCCCGGGCGGACCGCAACGTTTCCATGAACCAGCAGAGCGACGAGCCGTAGACATGGCCCATATCCAGGTCACCATCGCCGGAAAGAGCTACCGCATGGCGTGCGGCGACGGCGAGGAGCAGCATCTCCAGGGGCTCGCCGCATCCTTCGACAGCCGCATCCAGGAACTCCGGACGTCGTTCGGCGAGATCGGTGACATGCGGCTGCACGTCATGGCGGCGCTGACCATGGAGGACGAGCTCCTCGAGGCGAAGCGGCGAAGCGAGACGCTGGAAGCGGAGATTGCCGCCCTGCGGGCCGTCGCGGCCGCCGAGAACGCCCGCTCGGAAGCGTCGGAGCGGCAGGTCGCCGAGGCGCTGAACCGCACCTCGGATCGGATCGAGAGGCTGGCCGGCGGCCTCGCGTCGGGGGCGGGTGGCGGCCCGCGCAGCTGAGCCGGGCAGGCCTCGTGACGGAGGCCGGCGTCGGGCAGGACGGCCCTGACCTCGCGGCCGTCGCCGCCCTGCCCCGGCCGCGCGATCGGATCTCGGCCGGGCAGGCCCGCCGCATCGCGCTTGCCGCCTGCGGCTTCAAGGCGGAGCGGGTCGCGGAGCCCACGCTCCGGCACGTCGCGGGCGTCACGGCCCGCCTGGGCCAGATCCAGATCGATTCCGTCAATGTCCTGGCCCGCGCGCATTACGTGCCGCTGTTCTCACGGCTCGGCCCCTACGAACCCGTCCTGCTCGACCGGGCCGCCTACGGGGGCAGGCGCCGCACGCTGTTCGAGTATTGGGGGCACGAAGCCTCCCTGATCCGGGTCGAGCATCAGCCGAACCTGCGCTGGCGCATGGAGCGCGCCCGCGCGGGCCGCGGCATCTATGGCGGCCTCGTGCGGTTCGAGGCCGAGCGCCGCCCCTTCATCGACGCCGTGCTGGAGGAGGTCCGCCGGCGCGGCCCGCTCGCCTCGCGCGATCTCGGCGAAGGCAGCCGCGGCCAGGGCTCGTGGTGGGGCTGGAGCGACGGCAAGCGCGCGCTCGAGTGGCTGTTCTGGGCCGGGCTCGTGACCACGGCCGACAGACGCCCGGGCTTCGACCGGGTCTACGACCTTCCGGACAGGGTCCTGCCGCGTGAGATCGCGGCGGCCCCGACGCCTCCCGAGGAGGAGGCTCGGCGCGCGCTGCTGCGGGTCGCCGCCCGGGCGCTCGGCATCGCGACCGAGCGCGACCTGCGCGATTATTTCCGCATGGGCCCGGAGGACGGCCGGCGGGCGCTCGCGGCGCTGGTCGAGGCGGGGGAACTGATCCCGGTGGCGGTGCCCGGGTGGACGAACCCGGCCTATCTCGATCCGGCAGCCCGCATGCCGCGCCGGATCGACGCCGCCTCCCTCGTGTCGCCCTTCGACCCGCTCATGTGGGAGCGCGCCCGGACCGAGCGCCTGTTCGGGTTCCGCTATCGGATCGAGATCTACACGCCCGCGCACAAGCGCGAGCACGGCTATTACGTGCTGCCGTTTCTTCTGCGCGACCGCATCGTGGCCCGCGCGGACCTGAAGGCCGACCGCCGCGCCGGTCGCCTCGTCGTGCATTCGGTGCATCTCGAGCCGGACGCGGACCCGGCCGAGGTCGAACCGGCGCTCGAGCGCGAGTTCGGCGAGATGGCGCGCTGGCTCGGCCTCGGCGACATCGCGCACGGAACCGGCGCACCTCGGCCGGCCTGACCGGCCGCGGGATTCAGGGGTCGGCTGCGATGTGCCAGAGCACGCCCGCCGGATCCCAGACGTAGCCGACCCGCAGGCCCCAACTCTCGAGCTTGGGCGCCCGAGGCGGCTGCACCCCGAAGCGCGCGGCGAGCGAGAGCGACTCGATGTGCGACCACCAGCCGTCGAGATCCCGAACCAGCAGGTGCATCATCAGGTTCTCGGCGAAATGCTTGTCGTAGAAATCCTGGAGCAGGAACGCGATCCGCGGCCCCTCCTCCCCGAGTTGCACGTGGGCGGCCTTGTCCCCGAGCGGCGAGACCCGGAACCCGAGCGCCTCGTAGAACAGCACGCTCCGGGCGAAGTCGTTCGCGGGCAGGAACGGCCGCATCGCGACGACCGTTCGGGCGAGATCGTCCGGGACCATGGCGTGCTCCGCGCAGAAGCGCGCTTCGATCAGAAAAGGCAGATCAGCGCCAGCCCGGCGATCATGAACACGCCGCCGAGCACGCGCCAGAGGCCCGCCTGGTGCACGTCGAAGCCGAGCCAGCCGAAATGGTCGAGCACGAGCGAGGTGACGAGTGCGGAGGTCACGGTGAGGCCCATGAAGGCGGCCGCGCCGACCTTCTCGGCGACGAAGATCATGGACAGGACGTAGATCCCGCCGAGCAGGCCGCCGATCCAGCCCCACCACGGCACCGCCGCGATCCTGTCGGGGCCGGGCAGCCCGAAGCCGATGAACGGGATCGCCAGCATGTAGGTCACCACGCTCATGAAGGTGATGACGAGAAGCGCCGCGACGGGCTGATCGAGCGTCTTGCTGAGCGTCACGTTCGCGCCGGACTGGATCGTGTTCAACACGCCCGCGACGATCGCGAACACGTAGAGAAGCCCGCTCATTCACTCTCCTGCCGATCCGCGCTCCCCCGGCGGTCCGGACCACGAAAAAGCCCGGCCGAGGCCGGGCTTTCGCAACCTGGTCCGACGGGCGGAGCCTATTTGTCGCCGCGAAGCGTATCCTTGACGCCGCCGACGGTGTTCTGAACCGTGCCGGCCGCCTTCTGGGTCTTGCCTTCTGCCTCGAGCTTGGTGTCGCCCGTGACCTTGCCGGCGAGGTCCTTCAGCGTGCCCTTGGCCTTTTCGAGGGCGCCCTCGATGCGATCCTTGTCCATGAACATGATCTCCCGTGTCGATGCCGGGACAACACCCCGGAGCGCGGGAGGTTTCGGGCGCTTTGTCGCAAGTCGGACGATTCAGCCCTCCGAGCGTGCCTCGATCGCCTCCATGTCAGCGTCCGAGAGGCCGAAATGGTGGCCGATCTCGTGCACCAGCACGTGCGTGACGAGGTGGCCGAGCGTCTCGTCATGCTCCGCCCAGTAGTCGAGCAGAGGCCGGCGATACAGCCACACCATGTTCGGCATCTGCCCGGTCTGCAGCGCCGCGGCCCCGCCGCCCTGCGCCATGCCGACGCCGCGAAACAGGCCGAGGAGGTCGAACTCGCTCTCGAGCCCCATCTCGTCCAGGGTTTCGTCGTCCGGGAAGTCCGTCACCCGCACGATCACACCGTCGCAGCGGGCCCGAAAAGCCTCGGGCAGGGCCGCGAAGGCTGCGTCCGCCAGGGCCTGGAATTCATCGAGGCCCGGCGCCCGAAGGCCGGACCAATCCACGGCGTCCGTCACGCGATCACCACCACCGGAGCTGGACGCCGAGCCACCAGGCGAGCGCGAGCCCGAGCACGACCGACAGGGCGCGGCCGATGCGGCGTCCCCAGACCTCGATCGGGTCCGTCCCGCCGCCCTCGGCCTCCCCGATCGCGTCGTGCCCGGCGAAATGGTCGCCGGCCCGCCGCGCGACCCTTGCCAGCGACGAGGTGCCGACGGTCTCGCTGTCGCGGCGGACGCGCTCCAGGGCGGCGCGGCTTTCCCGGCCGCGATCGTCGCGGTCGGTCACCGGCCGTCTGCCTGCAACGGAACCGCCCTCACCCGAAGGTGCGCACGTCCACGAAATGGCCCGCGATGGCAGCGGCCGCCGCCATCGCCGGGGAGACGAGATGCGTGCGGCCCTTGTGGCCCTGCCGTCCCTCGAAGTTGCGGTTCGAGGTGGAGGCGCAGCGCTCCTCCGGCCCGAGCCGGTCCGCATTCATGGCGAGGCACATGGAGCAGCCCGGCTCGCGCCAGTCGAAACCGGCATCGATGAAGATGCGATCCAGTCCCTCGGCTTCGGCCTGCATCTTCACGACGCCCGATCCCGGCACGATCATGGCCTGGACGGCCTGATGAACAGTCCGGCCCTCGACGATCTTCGCGGCGGCCCGCAGATCCTCGATGCGGGCGTTGGTGCAGGAGCCGATGAACACCCGGTCCAGCCCGATGTCGGTGATGCGCGTGCCCGGCTTCAGGCCCATGTATTCCAGCGCGCGCCATTTCGAGAGGCGGACGTTCTCGTCCGCGATGGCATCCGGATCCGGCACCGTCCCGCCGATCGAGACCACGTCCTCCGGGCTCGTGCCCCAGGTGACGAGCGGGGGCAGGTTGGAGGCGTCCAGCCTGACCTCGCGGTCGAAATACGCGCCCTCGTCCGACGGCAGCGTGCGCCAGAACCGCACCGCCTCGTCCCAGGCCGCGCCCTTCGGGGCCTTGGGCCGGCCCTTCAGATAAGCGAAGGTGGTCTCGTCCGGCGCCACCATGCCGGCCCGGGCGCCGCCCTCGATCGACATGTTGCAGACCGTCATGCGGCCTTCCATCGACAGGCCGCGGATCGCCTCCCCGGCATATTCGATGACGTGGCCCGTGCCCCCGGCCGTGCCGATCTCGCCGATGATCGCGAGCGTGATGTCCTTCGCGGTCACGCCGGCGGGCGGGCGCCCGTCGACCGTGACCCGCATGTTCTTGCCCTTCCGCTGGATGAGGGTCTGGGTCGCCAGGACGTGCTCGACCTCCGAGGTGCCGATGCCGTGCGCCAGCGATCCGAAGGCGCCGTGCGTGGAGGTGTGGCTGTCGCCGCAGACGATCGTCTGGCCCGGCAGCGTGAAGCCCTGCTCGGGCCCGATGATGTGGACGATGCCCTGCCGGACATCGAGCTCGTCGTAATACTCGATGCCGAACTCGCGCACGTTCTCGGCGAGCGCCTGGATCTGCGTCGCGGATTCAGGATCCTCGATCCCGGTGCGGCGGTCGCCCGTCGTGACGTTGTGGTCGACGACGGCGAGCGTCTTGGACGGGGCGTGCACCCGACGGCCCGCCACCCGCAGCCCCTCGAACGCCTGGGGGCTCGTGACTTCGTGCACGAGGTGGCGGTCGATGTAGAGAAGGCAGGTGCCGTCCGGCTGACGATCGATCACGTGATCGTCCCAGATCTTGTCGTAGAGTGTGCGCGGCGCGCTCATGGCCGGTGTCCTGACCCGTGAAGCCTTTGTGCCGCTTCTAATAAGCGCGACGGACCCCGCCGAAAAGGGCCGGGCCGCAGATGCAGCCGAGCCCTGCGGACAGAACACGGGTCCGGTTCGCCCGGGCACGAGGCCGCTGCCCGTGCGACCGGCCGGCGGTGCGGCGGCGATCAGCCGCCGGGAGCCGGCCCGTCGAGGCCCGCCAGGTCGTGACTAGTCGTGTCGTGACTTGGCAGGTCCCGGTTTTTCCGCTCATGTGACCGGGTCAAAGCTCCGGCACAGGGGCGTCTTCGGAGGAAACCATGCGCTCAACCTGCGCCTGCGTGCTCGGGCTCGTCTTGTCTGCGCTGTCCGTATCCGCCTCCGCGCAGGTCTCGGACGACGTTGTCCGCATCGGCGTCTTGACCGACCTGTCCGGCCCTTACGCGGATTCGGGTGGCAAAGGCTCGGTCGTGGCGGCCGAGATGGCGATCAGGGATTTCGGCGGCACCGTGCTCGGGAAGAAGGCCGAGGTGATCGCGGCCGACCACCAGAACAAGCCGGACGTGGCCTCCACGGTCGCGCGGCGCTGGTTCGACACCGAGCGGGTCGATGCCGTGGTCGACCTTCCGGTCACCGCCATCGCGCTCGCCGTGCAGCAGGTCGCCAAGGAGAAGAAGCGCACCGTCATGATCACGGCGGCCGCGACCTCCGATTTCACGTCCAAGCTCTGCTCCCCCACGAGCACGCATTGGACCGACGATACGCATGCCCTCACGGCCGGAACGGCCCGGGCGGTGTTCGAGCGAGGCGGCAAGAGCTGGTACTTCGTCACCGTAGACCACGCGTTCGGGCACGCGCTCCAGAAGGAGGCGAGCGACGTCGTCACGCAGCTCGGCGGCAAGGTCGTCGGGGCGTCGCGCTTCCCCATCAACAACGCGGATTACTCGTCCTTCCTGCTCCAGGCGCAGGCCTCCGGCGCCGAGGTGGTCGGCTTCGCGGCCGTGGGCGACGACTTCTCGAAGGCGATCAAGCAGGCGAACGAGTTCGGCCTCATGTCCGGCAAGCAGACCATGACCGGCTTCCTCGTCTACATCACGGACATTCATGCCCTCGGGCTGCCGGTGGCCCAGAACCTGACCTTCTCGGAAGCCTTCTACTGGGATGCGAACGACGCGACCCGGGCCTTCGCCAAGCGCTTCTTCGACGCGGTCGGGATCATGCCGACCAAGAACCACGCCCTGATCTACACCTCCGTCCTGCATTACCTGAAAGGGGTCGAGAAGGCCGGCACGGACGAGGCCGTCGCGGCCAACAAGGCCATGCGGGACCTGCCCGTCGCCTTCTTCGGCCAGACGACGACGCTCCGGGCCGACGGGCGCCACCTCTATGACCCGGTGCTCTATCGCGTGAAGACGCCCGCCCAGTCGAAGCGCGCCTGGGACTACTACGAGGCGATCCGGACCATTCCGGCCGCGGAGGCGTTCCTGCCCATGAACCCGGCCTGCACGTCGTCGTCGCCGGGGTAGATGGTCGAGCGCAAGCGCGGCGAAGAACCGGGGCGGGAGGCGCGCAGGATGGGGCTGAACTCGTCCGGCTCCCCGCCCGGTCCGGCTCCGTCCGCTCCGCGCTCTCGGCCTGGGGAAGGCGGTTGCGCCCGGCCGGACGTGCCCGACCGGCGCACCCCGTCGCCCGAGGGCGCCGCCGAGCTCGCCCGCGCCTTCGCCCTGGAAAGCCTCCCGCACGGCTTCCACGACGACCCCTACCCGGTCTACGCGGCACTGCGGACACATGACCCGCTGCACCGTCTCTCCGGAGGCCGGCTGTTCGTCACCCGCTACGCGGATGTCGAGCGCATCTACAAGGACCCGAAGACCTTCTCGTCGGACAAGCAGGTGGAGTTCGGGGCCAAGTTCGGCCCCTCCCCGCTGTTCGAGCACCACACGACGAGCCTCGTGTTCAACGACCCGCCGCTCCATACCCGGGTTCGCCGCATCATCGCGGGCGCCCTGACGCCCCGGGCCGTGACCGCGATGGAGGACGGCGTGGTGGCCCTCGTGGACGGCCTCCTGGACGCCATGGACCGGAAGGGACGCGTCGACCTGATCGAGGATTTCGCGGCCGCCATACCGATCGAGGTGATCGGCAACCTGCTCGGCGTTCCGCGCGACGAGCGCGGCCCGCTGCGTGCCTGGTCGCTCGCGATCCTGGGCGCGCTGGAGCCGGGTTCCGATCCGGCGCGGCTCGTCCCGGGCAACGCGGCCGTGGTCGCCTTCCTGGCCTATCTCGAGCGCCTCGTGGCCGACCGGCGCCGCCATCCGGGCGACCCGGAGCGCGACATCCTCACCAGGCTGATCGTAGGCGAGGCGGACGGCGAGCGGCTGTCCGAAGCCGAACTCCTGCAGAACTGCATCTTCATCCTGAACGCCGGCCACGAGACGACGACGAACCTGATCGGCAACGGGCTGCAGCTCCTGATCGAGCACCGCGCGGCGCGATCACGCCTCCTGGCGGAGCCTGATCTCATCAGGACCGCCGTCGAGGAGGTGCTGCGCTACGAGAGCTCGAACCAACTCGGCAACCGGGTGACGACGGTCGCGACGGAGCTCGCCGGCGAAGCGGTCGCGGCCGGGACGCAGATCACGATCTGCATCGGGGCCGCCAACCGCGATCCGGAGCAGTTTCCCGACCCGGACCGCTTCGACATCGGCCGACAGCCGAACCGGCACCTCGCCTTCGCGAGCGGCATCCACCAATGCGTCGGCATGGCGGTCGCGCGGCTCGAGGGCCGTGTGGCGATCGCCCGCTTCCTGTCCCGCTTTCCCGGCTACGAGCCGGACGGCCCGCCCCGGCGCTCGCCCCGCATCCGATTCCGGGGGTTCACGGCGATCCCGGTCGCCCTCGGCGGCTAAAGGCGCGGCTCAGCGGCCTGCCGCCGCCTTGGCGGCGTGATCGAGCTTGTCGCCCTGTCGCTTCGGGCTGTCGCCCTCCCGGCCGAGCTCGGATGCCGTCGCCGTCGCGGCCGCGCCCGTCGCGAGCTTGTCCCCCTGCCGCTTCGGGCTGTCCTGGCCGCCGCCGCCCGAATCGTGTCCCGGCCGGGTGCCCGCGCCCTCGGGCCGGGCCGAACCCTTGGTGTCGTCCGTCATCGCTAAGTCCCTCCGTTGGGGATCAACGGCGCAAGCCCGTGGGGGTTGCGCGCGGCGGGGCCGCGGCGTCCGGCCGCGAACGGAGGGCCGGATTCGACTCGCACCCCGGCTCCGGATTTGCTAAGTTACTGAGAACGCAAGCTCTTTTGAATATCTCTAAACTGCGAAGCGCCCGTGATCGTCTGTTCCTGCAATTTCCTGACCGACGGCGACGTCAAGGCTTGCCTCGGGACCGATCCCGGCTGCCCGCGGACGCCTGCCCAGGTTTACCGCTGCCTGGGCTGCAGCCCCGATTGTGGTCGCTGCGCCCGCACCATCCGGTCGATCATGGACCAGGCCCTGCGGGGCGCGGAGGAGGCCTGCGGCGGCTGCCCGCTCTCCTGCGCGGCCGACCACCAGCACGACCATCGCCACACGGCGGCTCCGGTCACCGCGCAGGCCGCTTGATTGAAATCATTCTAAACTAGCTGGACAACGCCTCCAGATCGCCCTAGACCGCCCGTGAAACATCACGAGCGAGATCAATGAAGGGCGACGCGAAGGTCATCGACTACCTGAACCGCGGCTTGCGCAGCGAGCTGACGGCGGTGAACCAGTACTGGCTCCATTACCGCATCCTGGACGACTGGGGCTACAAGGAGCTCGCGAAGAAGTGGCGCAAGGAATCCATCGAGGAGATGGAACACGCCGACCGCTTCGTGACCCGCATCATCTTCCTGGACGGCTTCCCGAACATGCAGGTGCTCGACCCGCTGCGGATCGGGCAGAGCATCAAGGAGATCATGGAATGCGACCTCGCCGCCGAGGTCGAGGCCCGGGCGCTGTATCTCGAAGCCGCCAAATACTGCGACAGCATCAACGACCGCGTGTCGAAGGCGCTGTTCGAGGACCTGGCGGCCGACGAGGAAGGGCATATCGACTTCCTCGAGACGCAGCTCAACCTGATCGAGCAGCTCGGCATCCAGCTCTACGCCCAGAAGCACGTCGGCAGCATCGATGACGGCGAGTCGGGCAGCCCGGGCCTGGCGGGCTGACGCACCCGTCGCACCGCCCCATACGGTGCGACACAGCCTCTCCGAACGACGCGGAACAGAGGACGGCCGGAGCCGTTCTCTGGCCGTTCGTCCGTCGGCCCGCTCGGGTTGAGCGCCGGCGGCGAGGTTCGGAGACATCGACGATGGCCAAAGTGACGAAGCTCGCCCCGCCGACCCGCGGGTCGAACCTGGATACCCCGACCGATCTGGCGGAAGACGCCGTCCGGGAGATCTCCGAGGCGATCAACGGTCTCGTGGCCGACGCGTTCACGCTCTACGTGAAGACCAAGAACTTCCACTGGCACATCAGCGGACCGCATTTCCGCGACTACCATCTCATGCTCGACGAGCAGGCCGACCAGATCTTCGCCACGACCGACCCCCTGGCCGAGCGCGTCCGCAAGATCAGCGGCAGAACCCTGCGGTCGATCGGGCAGATCCAGGCCCTCGCGCGCATCAAGGACAACGAGCAGGAGTTCGTGCCGCCGCGCGAGATGCTCCGCGAGCTGATGAACGACAACAAGGCGATGGCGAAGGCCATGCGGGACGCGCACGAGATCTGCGACGAGCACGACGACGTCGCGACCGCGAGCCTGCTCGAGAACTTCATCGACGAGACCGAGCGCCGGACCTGGTTCCTGTTCGAGGCGAGCCGGGAGGCCGAGGCCACCGGCCACTGACGACCGGCTCCCACCGAGCGACGGCGACGGGCAACCGGGCGACGGGCGACCGGCGTCAGGGGAACGTGAGCCGGACGGTCACGAGCGTGGGGTCGTCCCCGCGCTCGGCGACCATGCCGAACTCACGGCACAGCGCGAGCATCATCCAGTTCTCGCGCAGCACCAGACCCCAGACGGAAGCGAGCCGAAGGGCCTTCGCGCCGAGGAGAACCTCCTCCATCAGCGCGTGGCCAAGGCCGAGTCCCTTCAGGTCCGACCTGACGATCACGGCGAACTCGCCCTCCCGCCCGTCGACGCGGTGGATCCGGCTCACGCCCAGCATCTCGGCCTCGGCCGGGTCGAGGGCGATGTAGGCGCGCGCGTCCTCGCGGTCGAAATGCGTCAGGCGCCGAACCTGCTCGGGGCGAAATCCTCCGCCCACGGTCAGGAACCGCATCCAATGGTCCTCCTCGGTCACCGCCGAAGCGAAGGCCGGGTAGAAGCGGTCGTCCTCCGGACGCAGCGGCCGGATCAGCGCCGGGCGCTCGTCCGCGAGCCGGATCGCGCGCACAGCGCCCTCACCGGGCGGCCAGTCGGGGCCGCCTTCCGCACCCTCCTCATCCGCCATGCACAGGGCCCCTTGTCCGCAACACGACCCACCCGACAGACAGTATGGCACCGGTCCGGCCTTGCCCCATATGGGTCGGCCTCCGTCTTTCTGATGCCGCACCCCGCCGCTACGCCCGGCCCTATCCCTGCGGGGCGCGCGCCCCAACGAAGACCGATGATCCCGGAGATGAAGGTGAACGACATCATCGCCTCGAGGCGGAGCGCGGTGTTCGGCCCGGCCGAGTTGGACCTGATGACGCGCGCCTTCGACCTGGCGCTCGCGTCGCTGACGGAGGGTCGCTTCGACCACATCCCGGCCCGGCTCGTCCGGCGCGTCCTGGCCAGCAAGGTCATCGAGGCCGGCCGCGCCGGCGAGGGCGATCCCGACCGCATCGCCGCCATGGCGCTGGCCGAACTGGCACTCTCCGACGCCGGCGGCCAGGAGGGAGCCGCGTCGGACCCGACCCGCGCGACGGCCGCCGGCCCGGCGACCGGGCGCGGAGACC
>JAQGJJ010000125.1 GCA_028290695.1 Enterovirga sp.
TCGCCGGATCGTTCGGGCGGAGGGGTGCGGTGGGTTCCGAGGTCTGCGCCGGCAGCGCGGGCTCCCGGACGGCGGCGCGAGGCTTTGGCTGACGCGCCGGATGCCAAGACCCCGCAAAGGACGGCCTCGTGCCGGCACATTTGAAAATATGAAGTCGGCGCGAGGCGTCCTACTTCCCCCAGTTCTGCTCTTTGAACCTCGTACATCGTGCAGCCCCGGCGATCGGGACGGAATGCGCGTGCGCCGATGACAGCCGCGACGTGTTCCCCTCCCCCCGCTTGCGGCGGGGAGGGGCGAGGGGCGGGCGGCCGTCTCGGCAGATGAGCGGCGCCGTACCTCGCGGAACGGTCCCCCCGCCCCGGTTCGCGCCTGCGGCGCGACTCGGCCCTCCCACCGCAAGCGGGAAGAGGGAGATGCGGCGGCACCGTTCGCCTCGTCCGGAGACCTCGGCGTCTCTCGGCTCCGGCCTCGACCTGCGGCCGCCCCGGAATGATGCGCGCCTCCCCGTGTGCGGGGGACGCGCCGTGCGTCGCCCCCTCGCGAGGGAGACCGCGCGTCAGGCCACGGCGCGGATGACCTTGGCGACCTTGTCGACGATCTCGCCGATCTGGTCCTCGGTCACGATGAGCGGCGGCGACATGGCGATGGTGTCGCCGGTCGCGCGGAACATCAGGCCGTGCTCGTGGAAGGCCCGGTCCATCGCCTCGTAGCCGCGCTGGCCGACAGCGTCCGGCCGCGACGCGAGGTCGACCGCCCCGACGAGCCCGAGCGTGCGGATGTCGAGCACGTTGGGCAGGCCCTTCAGGCTGAACACCGCGTCGGCCCAAACCTCCTCGAGCCCGCGGGCGCGCTCGAACAGCTTCTCGTCCCGGTAGGTGTCGAGCGTGGCGAGCGCGGCCGCGCAGGCGAGCGGATGGCCCGAATAGGTGTAGCCATGGAAGAGCTCGATCACGTGCTCCGGCCCCTTCATGAAGGCGTCGTAGATGCCCTCGCGCACGATCACGCCCGCCATCGGCACCGCCCCGGAGGTGACGCCCTTGGCGAAGGTGATCATGTCCGGCATCACGCCGTAGCGCTCGGCCGCAAACGCGAAGCCGAGGCGGCCGAAGCCGGTGATGACCTCGTCGAAGATCAGCAGCAGGCCGTACTTGTCGCAGATCTGGCGCAGGCGCTTCAGGTACCCCTTGGGCGGCGGCAGAACGCCGGTCGACCCGGCCATCGGCTCGACCATGACGGCCGCGATGGTGGAGGCGTCGTGCAGGGCGACGACCCGCTCGAGGTCATCCGCCAGGTGCTCGCCCCACTCGGGCTCGCCGCGCGAGAAAGCCTGCTCCGACCGGTTGTAGGTGTGGGCGATGTGGTCCGAACCGGCGAGCAGCGAACCGAAGAACTTCCGGTTCGAGACGATGCCGCCGACCGAGATGCCGCCGAAGCCGACGCCGTGATAGCCGCGCTCGCGCCCGATCAGGCGGGTCTTCTGCCCCTGGCCGGTGACGTAGCCGTGCGCGATCGCGATCTTCAGCGCCGTGTCCGCGGCTTCCGAGCCGGAGTTGCAGAAGAAGACGTGGTTCAGGTCGCCCGGCGCGAGTTCCGCAAGGCGGCTCGCGACGGTGAAGCCGGCCGGGTGGCCGAACTGGAAGGCCGGGGCGAAGTCGAGCTCGGCCGCCTGGGCCTGGATCGCGGACACGATGCGGTCCCGGTTGTGGCCGGCATTGCAGCACCAGAGGCCCGCGGAGCCGTCGATCACGGCCTTACCGTCGGTCGTGAAGTAATGCATGTCCTTGGCCCGCGCGATCATCCGCGGCCGCGCCTTGAACGATCGGTTGGCGGTGAAGGGCATCCACCACGAGTTCAGATCGTTCGGGTTCGTGACGTCGGACACGTCGTTTGCGGCACGAAGGCCCTGGGCGCGGGACATGGTTCCACCTCGCTGGGAGAAAGATCGTTCGTAGCATCTTTCAGCAGCGGAGCAACGCAAGCCTATCCGGTCATCGCGGTGGCGGTGAGGCCGGCCCTGCCGAGCACGTCGACCACCTCCAACGTTTCGCGGCTGGTTCGCGCGTGAACGATCCCGGTGGCCGGATCGAGTCGCACCGTCGCGTCCGGATCGAGGCTGCGGATCGCCGCCTCGATCCGGGCCAGGCCGTCCGGACGCCGCGCCTCCTCGACCCGCATCTCGATCTCGCCGACGACATCCATCGCGTTCCCTCCGCACGAGCGTTCCGGGGATAACGCACGGCGCCGAGCGATGCTCCGGCGTTTAGCCTAGCGGCGTTGCAGATCGGACTCTTGCCCGGCGAGTCCCCGTCGGTGATGAACTTGGATGGGCGATTCGGCGGGGAGGCAGGAGACGATGCGGTCATCGACCGTCGGGACCGGAGGGACGCTGTTCGGCGCCCTCGCCGGTTTCGCAGCGGTGGGCGCAGCCGGCTTCTCGCTGCCCTACATCGTGCCGCTGGGTGACAGCGCCGTCGGGCTGGCGCTCGGCGTCGGCGGGGCAGCACTGCTCGGCGCGGTGATGGCCCGGACGGGCGCCTCGCGCCGCCGCGACCTCGACGAGAGGCTGACGGAGGAGCTGGACGCCATGTCACGGCGGCTGCTGCGGCTCGAGGCCGAGATCGCGGCGCTCGACGGCTCCGGGTCGCGGGCCAGTTCCACGCTGCACGACGTCGCCGGCGACGTGCACTCGCTGAGCGAGGTGGTGAAGAGCCTGGCCGAAGCCCTGAACGTGCAGGACCGCGAACTGCTCGCGCTTCGTCGCGCGGCGGACCGGGGGCTATCCTTCAGGGCGTCCGTCCCGGGCGCGGCCGACGTCACCCGCACCGGCGGGAGCCAGATCGTGCCGTCCTTTCTCCCGTCCAGGGACGTGACCCAGCCCCAGCCGGCCGCATCGGGGCGCGACGTCGCCGAACCCGAGCCGCCGTCGCCGGACGCGGTCCTCGCGGCATCGGCCGAGGGGCAGCTCGACCTGCACGTCCATCGAGTCGTGAGCCTTCCGCAGCGGCATACGCGCATCTTCCAGCTCTACCCGCTCCTGCGGGTCCGGGGCGGCGCGCTGGTGCCGGACCAGATCGGGGCGGCGCTCGAGCAGATCGAGCGCACCACCGAGCACGACGCGCTCGTCCTCTCCCAGGCGCTCGCGTTCGGCCGCGCGATCGGGGCCGCCGGATCCGACGCGGCCGTGTCCTGCCCGGTGTCGCTCCATTCGCTGCGGGACGGAGCCTTCCTGGACCAGGCCGAAGCGATGCTGGGCACCCTCGGCGCGGCCGCCGCGCAGCTGGTTCTGGAGGCGCCGCAGGCCGCCTTCGACGAGGCCGGGCAGTCGGAGCAAAGCCTTCGGGCCTTGCGGGAGCGGGGTGTCACCTTCGCGATCCGGGCCGGCACAGCTCTCCCCGTGGACTGGGCTCGCCTGGCCGCTCAGGGCGTCGTCTACGTCCGGCTGACGGCCGAGCGCCTCCTCGCCGCTTCGGCGGCGGATGCCGAGGTACCGGCCGCGCTCGCCCGGAGCGGCATCCTGGCGATCGCAGACGGCGTCGCCGACGACAGGCTCGTGCCCGAGTTGATCGAGATCGACGTCCCGCTGGCGCAGGGCTTCGCGCTGTCCCTGCCCATGCCGGCCGCGGCCGTTCTGGAAGAGGCGAGAAGCACGACCTCGGCGTTCGCCGGTGCCGTTGCCGACGGACCCGCTCGGGTGCACGACGACGTTTCCCTCGGCACCCGCCGCCCGCTCAGGAGCTTCCTGCGGCGGGCCGGGTGATCGCGGGTTGACACGGGGGACAGCCCTCCGTAGCGCCCCTTCCGTGTTCTCCTCTGAGCCCTCCACCAGCGCCGCCTCCGCCGCATGCGGCGTCGAGATCGTGTCCGGCCTCGCCGCGCTCGCCGCGCGATACGACCTGATCTTCTGCGACGTGTGGGGCGTCTTGCACGACGGCATCACGGCGTTTCCGGAAGCCGGAGAGGCGCTGCGCAGGTTTCGGGCGGGCGGCGGACGTGTCGTTCTGGTCTCGAACGCACCCCGTCCCGGCTTCGTCGTCGGCCGGCAGCTCGACAGCCTCGGGCTGCCGCGGGAGGCCTATGACGCGATCGTCACGTCCGGCGACGTCACCCGGGCCATCGTGGCGGAGCGTGGCGACGAGACGATCTATCATCTCGGGCCGGAGCGCGACGTGCGGCTGTTCGAGGGCCTTCCCGCCAAGTTCGGCTCGGCCGACGAAGCCGATTACGTGGTCTGCACCGGCCTGTTCGACGACGAAACGGAGACCGTCGGGGATTACGCGCCGACGCTGGCCCGGCTTCGGGAGCGGGACCTGTGGTTCCTGTGCGCCAACCCCGACGTCGTGGTTGAGCGCGGACACCTCCTGATCCCGTGCGCCGGCGCGCTCGCGGCCGCCTACGAAGCGATCGGCGGCAGGACCCATACCGGAGGCAAGCCGCATCGGCCGATCTACGAGACCGCGTATGCGGCCGGAACGAAGGCGCTCGGACAGCCGGCGTCGCGAGCCCGCATACTGGCCGTCGGCGACGCGATCCGGACCGATGTCGCAGGCGCGCGGGCGTTCGGTGTCGATGCGCTCATGGTGGGACGAGGCATCCACGCTGGGGAGCTCGGGATCGCGGACGGCCGTCTCGACGTGAGCCGCGCCATCCCGTGGCTGCAGGCGCAAGCCGCAGTGCCGACCTCGCTGACGACGGCGCTCGTCTGGGATTAGGGCAGCTCAGTCGAAGAGTTCGTCCACCGCGCTCTGGCCGATCGCCTGATCGCGGGTCTGCGGCCCATCGACCAGCAGGACCTCGCCCCGTACCTCACGCATGATCGCCTCGCGGTCGAAATGTGCGGTCGCGTCCGCCACCCCGGTGCTGGCCGCGAAGCGCTGGAGCCGCCGTTCGATTTCGGCCAGGGCCCGTTTCGCTCGGGCCAGGCGCTGTCCCGCAAGATCCTGAAAGGCGCAGGCCTCGAGGATCTCGAGAAGTCCGGCCTCCACGCTGGCCGCGTAGCCCGTGCTCGTGCGGTCGGCGGAAAGCATGGTCTCGGCCGCCGCCATGATCCTGTCCGTTGCGGCCTTCGTATCGCAATCGACGGCCGCGAGTTCATGACAAAGCCCCGGGAGCCGGTCGCTGCAGAGCTCGGCTGGGCGCAAAGCGGCGATCTCCGCTTTCAGCTGGGCCACATACGCGGCGACGTGCCCGACCTCGGTCGCGAGTTGCTGGAGTTCATGCTGACCCGGAACTGCTGACGCGGAAGGCTTGGCGGAGCGGCGCAGGTCGGAGGCGGTCAGTTGCAGCGGCGGCCCCGTCCGTCGCCGACGCAGGAGGCGGCCTACGCGGCGCACACCGCCTCGATTTTATTCTTCAGAGTCATCGCGTTGAAGGGCTTGACGATGTAGTTGCTCACACCGGCCTTCTTCGCCGCGATCACGTTCTCGGTCTTCGACTCTGCCGTCACCATGATGAACGGAGTTGCCTTGAGGCCATCGTCGGCCCGCATGTGGCGCAGGAGTTCGTAGCCGGTCATCGGCTCCATGTTCCAGTCCGAGATCACCAGTCCGTAGCTGCGCTCCTTCAATCGGCTGAGAGCCGCCGTCCCGTCCGAAGCCTCATCGACGTCCTCGAAGCCGAGCTGCTTCAGCAGGTTCCGGATGATGCGGATCATCGTCTGGTAATCGTCAACGACGAGGATCGGGATGCCGAGGTCGAGCGCCATGATCCGTTCCCGGACGCCTGCCGTGCACGGGCTCGGCAGTGAAGCGATTTATGCAGTGAGCCGTTTCGGAGCAGTTAAGCGGGTTTCGCAGCCAGGCCGAATTCGGGCCTCTCATGGAGTTCGGCTTGACCGGGCGGGCCGCTTTGGACAGGGTCCCGCCGCCTCCCAAGACCTCAGCATGCAGACCCCGCTAGACACACTCGGCAGCACCTTTCCCGTGCTCCGCAATGGCGACCCGGTGCCGGACGATCTCCGGGCCGCCGTCGTGGCGATCGGCAATTTCGACGGGCTGCATCTCGGTCACCAGCGTTTGATCGCGGCGGCGACCGAGCAGGCGCGAGCGTCCCGACGCGCGGCCGCGATCCTCACGTTCGATCCGCACCCGCGCGCATTCTTCTCGCCGGACGATCAGCATTTTCGGCTCACGCCCGAGCCCGTCAAGCTCAAGATCCTGAAGGCTCTCGGCCTGGATGCAGCCTTCATCCGGACCTTCGATCGAGCGCTTGCTGAGACAAGTGCGGCCGACTTCATCCAGTCCGTGGTCGGTCGGGAACTCGGAGCGTCTCGGCTAGTGGTCGGGGGTGACTTCCATTTCGGGCGAGGTCGGGAAGGCAGCCCAGCCATGCTGAAGGCGCTTGCACAAGAGCAGGGGCTCGCCGTGACCCTCGTTGACACGGTGCAGGTCGAGGGAGCCCCGGTCTCCTCGAGCCGGATACGCACCGCGTTGGCGGCAGGCCGCGTCGGCGATGCGAACCGGCTCCTCGGCTATCGCTGGTTCGTTGCAGGCGAGGTTTCGCACGGCGAGAAGCGCGGCCGAGAGCTCGGCTACCCAACGGCGAACGTCGCCTTGCCGAAGGGCTGCGCACTGGCGCACGGCATCTACGCGGTCCGGGTGGCCACCGGGCCGGGCGCGGTGTGGGACGGCGTCGCCAGCTTCGGGCGCCGCCCGACCTTCGACAACGGCTTGCCCCTGCTCGAGAGCTTCCTGTTCGACTTCTCCGGCGACCTCTACGGGAGAATGATCGAGATCGAGTTTGTCGCGCATCTCAGGCCCGAGGAGCGCTTCACATCCACGGAGGCGCTTGTGGAGCAGATGGACCAGGACCAGCGCCTTGCGCGCCACATGCTGGCCGCGGCGACCGGACGGTCGTTCATCGGCTAGTGGCGCGCTTTATTCCGCTTGCAGGCGCTGGTAGAAGATCGGGCTTGGGGCCACAACGGTCATGCTTGCAAGAGCCGAGATAGTGACCAGACGAATTACCGTCCCCGTCTCCGCGTGAGATCTCCGCGGCGAACGGGTCTCACCGCCATGCGCTCCTAACGGGCCCTTTGGGCCGCCCCCTCTAGGTCTTTTTATTATGAACGACGCGCTCGCCGAACCCCACCGGGCGGAGACCCGGGACTATTCCGAAACCTTGTTCCTGCCGCGAACGGACTTCCCGATGCGGGCTGGTCTGCCGCAGCGCGAGCCGTTGCTCATGCAGCGCTGGAACGAGATCGGGCTCTACCGCCGGCTCCGGGAGGCGGCGCAGGGCCGGACCCGCTTCGTCCTCCATGACGGACCGCCCTACGCCAACGGCAACATCCATATCGGGCACGCGCTGAACAAGATCCTGAAGGATCTGGTCACCCGATCGCAGCAGATGCTCGGCTTCGACTCGAACTACGTGCCCGGCTGGGACTGCCATGGCCTGCCGATCGAATGGAAGATCGAGGAGCAGTACCGCGCAAAGGGCAGGAACAAGGACGAGGTGCCGGTTGTCGATTTTCGGCGCGAGTGCAGAGCCTTTGCGCAGCATTGGCTCGATGTGCAGCGCGAGGAGTTCAAGCGGCTCGCCGTCGAGGGGGATTGGGACAATCCTTATACCACCATGGCCTTTCCGGCCGAGGCGCAGATCGCTCGCGAGTTGCTGACCTTCGCCCGGACGGGACAGCTCTACCGCGGTTCGAAGCCGGTGCTCTGGTCGTCCGTCGAGAGGACGGCCCTGGCCGAAGCCGAGGTCGAGTATCACGAGAAGACGTCGCAGACGGTCTACGTCGCGTTTCCGGTTGTCGAGACGTTGGATTCCGATCTCGAAGACGCGTCGGTCGTGATCTGGACGACGACGCCCTGGACGATACCGGCCAACAGAGCCATCACGTATGGACCCGACATCCCGTACGGCCTCTTCGAGGTGACCGATGCGGCCCCCGAAAACTGGACGAAGGTCGGCGCACGCCTGATCGTCGCGGACGAACTCGCGGAGGCGACGTTCGCGGCAGCGCGGGTGGACGGCTACGAGCGGCTGAAGACCGTCCTACCGGTGATGATCGCGCGTTGCGCTCATCCTTTCCGGAACCTCGAAGGCGCGGGCGGCTACTGGGATTTCGACGTTCCCGTGCTCCCCGCAGCCTACGTCACGGACGACGCCGGCACCGGCTTCGTTCACACGGCCCCGGGCCACGGCGCGGACGATTATATTACTTACCTGAAGCAACGGGAGGCATTCGCGGCGTGTGGCACGACGGAGGTGCCCCATACTGTGGATCCCGACTCCGCCTATTTTCCGCACGTGCCCTTTTTCGCGGGCGAGAGGGTCTACGACGACAAGGGAAAGGACGGCGGCGCGAACGACGCCGTTATCCGTAAACTGCAGGAAACTGGCGCACTCCTGGCCCGGGGTCGTCTGAAGCACCAGTTCCCGCATTCCTGGCGGTCGAAGGCACCGCTGCTCTTTCGCAACACGCCGCAATGGTTCATCGCGATGGACCGGCCGATCACGGGCGGCATGCTGCCCGGAGCAGCCGACGAGAATCCGAACGGTCGACCCGACACTCTGCGGAACAGGGCACTCGACCAGATCCACAACCACGTGCGGTGGGTTCCGGCCACAGGCGAAAACCGTATCACCGGAATGATCGAGGCGAAGCCCGACTGGGTCATCTCGCGTCAACGCGCTTGGGGTGTTCCTATTTCCGTGTTCGTGCGGAAGGGGTCGGACGAGATCCTTCGGGACGACGCGGTCGACAATGCAATCGCGGCGGCCTTCGTGAGCGAAGGAGCCGACGCATGGTTCGAGCCGGGTGCGGCGGAGCGGTTCCTGTCCGCAGGCGGGCACGATCCCGCCCTTTTCGACAAGATCGACGACATCCTGGACGTCTGGTTCGACTCGGGCTCGACGCACGCCTTCGTGCTGGAGGATCCTGCGCAGTTCCCAGGCTTGGCTGGCATCCGCCGCACGGTCGACGGCGGGCAGGACACGGTGATGTACCTAGAGGGCTCGGACCAGCATCGCGGCTGGTTTCACTCCTCGCTGATCGAATCCTGCGGCACCCGCGGTCGAGCGCCCTTCGATGTTGTGCTGACGCATGGCTTCGTCCTCGACGAGCGCGGGGAGAAGATGTCGAAATCCCGCGGCAACGTCACAGCGCCGCAGACGGTCATAGCCCAATCGGGCGCGGACATCCTTCGCCTCTGGGTCGCGGCAGCCGACTACTCGGACGATCTGCGCATCGGACCCGAAATCGTGAAGACGTTTGCCGAGACCTACCGCAAGCTGCGGAACACGCTCCGTTGGATGCTCGGTTCGCTCGCCCATTTCCGGGACGAGGATCGTGTGGCCGTCGCTGACATGCCCGAGCTCGAGCGCTTCGTCCTCCACCGTCTCTCCGAGCTCGACGGCGAGATCCGAGCCGCCTACGCAGACTTCGAGTACAACCGGGTCGTGTCCATCCTGTCCGGCTTCATGACCGGCGACCTCTCGGCGTTCTACTTCGACGTGAGAAAGGACGCGCTCTACTGCGATCCGATCTCCAGCCGCACCCGGAAGGCTGCCCTGACCGTCGTCGAGGAAACCTTCCGCCGCGTCGTCGTGTGGCTGGCTCCGATTCTGGCGTTCACGGCCGAGGAGGCGTGGCTGGAGCGCTACCCATCCGAGACCGGATCGGTGCACCTCGAGACCTTCGCGCCGGTGCCCGACGAGTGGCGCGACGCGGCTCTCGCCGAGCGTTGGGCCGCGATCCGGCGCGTCCGGCGAGTTGTCACCGGAGCCCTCGAAATCGAGCGTGCGGCCAAGCGCATCGGGGCGAGCCTGGAAGCGGCGCCGACCGTTTACCTGACCGACCCCGATCTCGCCCGAAGGTTCGCGGGTTTCGACTTGGCCGAGATCTGCATCACCTCCGGGCTTCGGATCGAGACGGGTCCCGGGCCCGCCGAGGCGTTCCGGCTGGATGAGGTGCCGGGTGTCGCGGTCGTGTCGGCGAGAGCCGAGGGTCGCAAGTGCGCCCGCTCGTGGAAGATCACTTCGGAGGTCGGCTCCGATCCTGACTATCCCGACGTCACGCCGCGCGATGCCGCCGCGCTGCGGGAGTGGGACGCGGTCCGGACTGCCTGACCGGCATGTCTCCTCGCCGGCTCGGCTACGCAACGGCCTTCACGGTTCTCGTGGCCGATCAGGCCACGAAGCTCCTCCTGCTCTTCGCCTATGACCTCTCGGTCAAGGAGCCGCTGACACTCGGGCCGTTCCTGGACCTCATCGTCGTCTGGAACCGGGGCATCTCATACGGGCTGTTTCAGCAGCATTCCGAGCTTGGCCGGGGGATCCTCATCGGCGTTTCGTTCCTGGCGGCCGCAGGTCTCCTGGTCTGGATCGCGAGGAGCGGGCGGCGCCTGCTGGCGATGTCTCTCGGCCTCCTGTGTGGAGGCGCGGTCGGGAACGCCATCGATCGCGTCGCCTACGGGGCGGTGTTCGACTTCGTGCATCTCCACGTCGGCCAGTATTCCTGGTACGTGTTCAATGTCGCCGATGTGGCGATCGTTGCCGGGGTAGTCGGCCTCCTCTATGACTCCCTCGTGATCGATCGGGCCAAGCCCGACCGCGACGACGATCTTACGGCCAAGCCGTCATAGGATTGCCTGAATGTGGGCTGAGGCCTCGACCGGGGACAGGGGACAGGCATGACTAAGACCGTAATGGCCCGCTTTGGGGTTGTCTGCGCAACTGCGCTGCTTCTCGGAATGCCGGGAGCACACGCCCAGGAAGGCGTGGCGATCAAGAATATGCTCGGCTCGATCGGTCTCATCCCGTCCGACAAGGACCCGATCCGCTACCGTGAGCGTGCTCCGCTCGTGCTGCCGCCGAAGATGGAGCTTCGCGAACCCGCGGGTGCGGAGAGCTTCGCGTCCAACAACCCGCAATGGCCCCGCGACCCGGACATCGTGGCTAAGCGCCGCCAGGCGGCGGAGCAGCGGATTCCCGTGACCGAGAGCGAGATCCGCAGGATGGCGGACAACAACCCCCGACTCACGATTGACGAGATTCGGGCCGGCAGAACAGCGAATTACGACCCGAAACTCGAGGCGCCGCGGCACAAGAGCGACCGCGACGGGGTGTGGGTTCATCCGGACGAACTGCGCAAGGGCGCGCGTTCCGAGGAGGAGCGGGATGCCGCCTCAGGCTGGACGACGCGGCGGACGCTGGCGGACCCGCCGACGCAACTCCGGCAATCCGCGCGCGGTGGACCGGTGGTCGCCGGCAGTTCCGGGCCGCGGGTAGACCAGCAGGAGCGCGACGCCAACCCGATGAACTGGCTGACGCGGGCTTTCAACAGCAACGATGACGAGTAGGCGAAGGTACGGGTCTGTCGGGACCAAACGTTCTGCCTAGCTCACCAAAGGACCGAGCGCGATGCACCCTGCGGGGTTAAGGACGGATTCCGCAGGGCTGCGGCGTAGCGAGAGCGGCGGTCCGAACGTCACCTCTCAGACTCTCGACAACGGCCTTGAGGTCCTGGTGATCCCGGACCGCCGGGTGCCGGTCGTGACGCATATGGTCTGGTACAGGAACGGCTCGGCGGATGACCCGCTCGGCCAGTCGGGCATCGCTCACTTTCTCGAACACCTGATGTTCAAGGGAACCGAACGCAATCCGGCGGGCGAGTTCTCGAAGGTCGTGTCCGCCCTCGGGGGCCAGGAAAACGCCTTCACCTCATACGATTACACGGCCTATTTCCAGCGCGTCGCCCCCCAACATCTCGGACGGATGATGGACTTCGAAGCGGACCGCATGGCCGGTCTGAACTTCGATGCATCGGTCGTGGCGCCGGAGCGCGACGTCGTCCTCGAGGAGCGCCGGATGCGGGTCGAGACCGATCCACCGGCGCAGCTCTCCGAGGCGATGGCGGCGGCCTTGTTCGTCCATCATCCCTACGGGATTCCGATCATCGGCTGGATGCACGAGATCGAGACACTGAACCGGGCGAACGCCTTCGACTACTATCGTCGCTTCTACGCCCCCGATAACGCCATCCTGGTCGTATCGGGTGACGTCGAGGCGTCCGAGGTGATCCGTCTCGCCGAGACGACCTATGGCCGCAACGCCCCGCACAGCGGCGCGGCGGAGCGCGTTCGACCCCGCGAACCCGACCCCCGGGCCGCGCGTCACGTCAGCATCGCCGATCCCAAGGTGGAACAACCGACGCTACAGCGTCTGTACCTCGTGCCGTCGGTCTGCACGGCATCAGGCAACGAGAGCCACGCGCTCGAGTTGCTGGCCGAGATCCTGGGCAGCGGTCCGACGTCGCATCTCTATCGCAAGCTCGTTCTCGAGACGGGACGCGCCGTCAACGCCGGCGCCTGGTACATGGCGTCAGCACTCGATGACAGCCGCATGGCGTTCTACGCGGTACCGGCCCAGGGGGTCACGCCGGCGGAGTTGGAAGCCGACCTCGACCGCGTCCTGGCCGATGTGAGCGGGGCGCTCGACGCGGACTCGATCGAACGTGCCAAGACCCGGCTGATTGCCGAGACCGTCTACTCTCTCGACAGCCAAAGCTCGCTCGCCCGGATCTACGGTTCGGCGCGGGCGATCGGTCAGTCCGTCGAGGACGTGCGGACCTGGCCGGACGCAGTCCGAGCCGTGACTCGCGACGATCTCGCCACTGTCGCGGCGCAATACCTGGTCCGGAGACGCTCCGTCACCGGTTATCTCCTGAGCGGTGAGCCGTCCTGAGACGGCGCCGCGCGACGGCTTCCATCTGATGTCCGAAACGATCACCGAGCCGGCCAACTCGCCGGCCAATGTAGGCTCGCTCATCACGCCCGAAGGCATCGAGGCGTGGCGAGTCGAGTCCGAGTTCGTTCCGCTCGTCGCCCTCTCGTTCACCTTCGAGGGCGGGGCCGCCCAGGATCCTCCAGGGAAGGCCGGCGCGGCCCAGATGCTCGCGCGTCTGCTCGATGAGGGCGCTGGCCCCTACCGATCCGATGCCTTTCAGGAACGGCTGGCCCAGCATGCGATCGAGCTCAGCTTCACGGCAGGGCCGGACGCGTTGGGGGGCTCGCTCAAGACGCTCACCACCCATGCGGACGATGCTTTCGAGCTGCTGCGCCTTGCCTTGATCGAGCCGCGCTTCGACATGGATTCGGTGGAGCGCGTTCGTGCGCAGACGCTCGCCGGCTTGCGCTACCAGGCCAATGACGCCGGCACGGTGGCCTCGAGGCGCTTCTTCGCGGAGGCCTATCCCGGCCACCCTTACGGGCAGCCGGTGTCGGGCACCGTCGAGAGTGTTGCCAGGGTCACGCGCGACGACTTGGTGGAGCTCCATGGGCGATTGCTCAGCCGTGCGCGCCTCAAGGTCGCGGCAGTTGGGGCGATCGGCGCCGACGAGCTCTCGCGGCGGCTCGATCATGTCTTCGGCGCGGTCCCGGAGACGTCCCGGCTCGAGCGGGTCCCGGACGTGGCCTTGCAGGGCCGGGGCCGACAGGTGGTCGTGGATCTCGACGTTCCGCAATCCGTCATTCGGTTCGGCACGGCAGGGCTGTCCTGGCGGGATCCAGACTTCATTCCGGCCTATGTGCTCAACCATGTGCTGGGCGGGGGTGCTTTCACGTCGCGGCTGTTCCAGGAGGTGCGGGAGGTGCGCGGCCTGGCCTACGGGGTCGGGACCTCGGTCGTGAGCTATCGGCACGCCGCCATGACCTGGGGTTACACCGCCACCAAGAACGAGCGTGTCGCGGAATGCCTCGAGGTGATCGGGTCCGAGATCGCTCGCCTGAGTCGGGAGGGTCCGACGGATGACGAGCTCGCCAAGGCCCGCGATTATCTCACCGGATCCTACGCGCTCGGCTTCGACACCTCGACGAAGATTGCCCATCAGCTCGTGCAGATCGCGTTCGAGGGATTGGGCATCGACTACATCCGCCGGCGGAACGAGCTCGTTGCTGCGGTGAGTCAGGACGACATCCGACGCGCGGCCGCCCGCACGCTCGGCGACGCCGCGCTGCTGGTCGTCATCGCCGGTCGCCCGGAGAACCTCGGCTGAGCTGACCGACCGAGGGGCCCGCAACCATCGCCTGCTCGGCCCGTTGTCGCAGCCGAGGTTCGGGAGGCGGCAATGGGATTGCTGGATCAGGTGCTCGGTCAGGTTCTCGGCGGCCAGCTGGGTGGCAGCGTGTCTGGCTCGCGGGAGAATGGCTCCGCCCGGGGTGGAGCGTCGGGCGGGTACCCGCCTCAGCCCGGCACAGTTTCGAGTGGGGGAGGCCTGAGCCCTCTCGTCCTGGCCTTGCTGGCGCTTGTCGGCTCGCGAGTGCTCCACCAGGGTGCCGGCGGCCTTGGGTCCAAGTTGCGCGACTTGGTGACCGGCCAAGTCGGCGCGGGCCAGGAAGGCCCGGCTGGCGACGATCGCGGCGGCCTCGAGACGGCCGGGCTCCCCGGCGGAGGAGGCATTCTGGGCGGCGACCGTCCGTCCTCAGGCGGCGGATTCCTGGACGCGGTCGGAGGTCTGCTGGACAATCCCCATCCGGGTGGAGATCCGCGCGAGAGCGGGGGCGAACGCCGCGCACCCGCGGGGGTTCCTCCGGAGGGCCCGGGCGGCGGCGGCTTCGGTGGCGGCTTGGTTTCAGGCGGCCTCGGTGGGCTGCTCGGAAGCGGGCTCGGCGGGCTCCTCGGACGCTTCGAGCAGAACGGGCGCGGGGACGTAATGAATTCCTGGCTGGGGTCCGGCCCCAACCAGCCGATCTCCCCAGCGGATCTCGGCAGTGCACTGGGCGACGATACGGTCGATACGCTGGCTCGGGAAACCGGACTGGGTCGCGGCGACCTGCTGTCCCAGCTCAGCCAGACATTGCCGCAAGTCGTCGACCGTCTGACGCCCGAAGGCCGGCTGCCGACACAGGATGAAGAGGCGAACTGGGTCTGATGCGGGCGAACGCGCCCGCTCGACCTACGCGGGCGGCGGGAGGAAGAATACCCCGTGCCGGGCCGAGAGCGGGACAATGTCCTCCGGCTTCTGCTCGGTCATGTTGTGAATGCCCCAGAACAGGTCCGGCAGGATGCCTGTTGGCGACACCCAGAACAGGCACTTCGCTGTTTGTCCGGACTTGTTGAAGATGCCGTGCGGCTTGCCCATGGGAAGCCGAACCGTGTCTCCCGGGGTCGCGCTCGTCTCCTCGCCATCAAGCCAGAAGTCGAGCCGGCCTTCCAGAATGTAGAGGTACTCGTCCTGCTCCGGATGGCTGTGCGGTGGCACGAAAGTGTCGGGCGGAAAGGTGGCGTGCCAGGAAAACGAGTGGTCGGTCAGGGTCTTGGGCACGTAGATCTGGCCGAGTATGTTCCAGACGATGCCGTCCATTCCGGTATTCGCCGGAGTGATGCCTGCGGTTTCGCTCCTCATGACCCATCCTTCCCCGTGGCGCGACGTGTTCGCATGCCCTGGTCGCGCGGGCGCATTCGACCGTCAAGCTCGGACAGGAACAAGCGCACGGCTTCTGCGTCATCCTGGTAGAGAGCTCATCGTCGCGAGGAATCCCATGGCCACGCCGTCGCCGATCGCTCTTTCTGCAACCGGCGACAATCGTCGCAGCGCCGCAATGTGTCGGGTACTTGCTCAGAACTGGTGGGCTATTGCCTTGCGGGGCGTCTTCGCCGTCCTGTTCGGCGTCCTGACCTTCGTGATGCCGGCCGTGACGATCGCCACCCTGGTGATCCTGTTTGCGGCGTACATGCTGGTGGATGGGGTGTTCGCGATCGTTGCCGGCGTGAAGGCGGCGCAGCGGCAGGAGCGCTGGGGGCTGCTGGTGCTCGAGGGAAACGTCAACATCCTTGCCGGCATTGTCGCCCTGCTCTTGCCGGCAATCACCGTGCTCGTGTTCATCTATCTTGTCGCCTTCTGGTCGGTCCTGACCGGCATCCTGATGGCCGTGACCGGACTCAGGCTGCCGGGCGATCATGGACGCTGGCTCCTGGTCCTCGCCGGCATCGTTTCGGTCGTGTTCGGCGTGCTGATCGCGATCATGCCGATCGCCGGGGCCGTCGTGCTGACCCTGTGGCTCGGCGGCTACGCGGTTGTGTTCGGAGCCATGCTGCTTGCCCTCGCGGTCCGGCTGAGGACAATGCGCGAGACCCGGCCGGCTCCGCCGTCCGCGACAGCCGGCGCGCCTGTCTGACCGCGCGCCCAGGAGATGTCCGTGCGACCCAAAGCCCTGATCATGGCGATTCTCGCGACCGCGCTCGTCTGCGGACCCGCTCTCGTAGCGCCGGCCGCCGCACAGGGTGCGCCGCGCTCCATCCACGCCTCGTCGATTCCCGGTCGGACCGTGTCCTATCCGGCGGCCTACCGCATGTGCGACCGGGCGGCGGTGCGGAGCTGCCAGGCGGACGCCCGGATGGACATGCAGACCTGCGAGTCGTTTCCGGGCCGGCTGCCCTGCGCGGACCGGGTCCTGTCCGAGCTCTCGATGTGCTGGGCCGCCACCGGCTGCTTCTGAGGTCCCGGTCAGACGTGGAGGTAGCGATCCTTCACGCTCGGATCGGAGCGTAGCTCCGCGCTCGTGCCCGACCAGGCCACCATGCCCTTCTCGATCACCACATGGCGGTCGGCGAAGGCGGCGAGCGCGTCCACGTTCTTGTCCACGACCAGGATGGACTGCCCCTCGCTCTTCAGCCGCTTCAGCACCGTCCAGATCTCGATGCGGATAAGGGGCGCGAGGCCCTCGGTCGCCTCGTCGAGGATGAGCAGCTTCGGGTTGGTCATCAGGGCGCGGCCCACGGCCAGCATCTGCTGCTCGCCGCCCGAGAGCTGCGAGCCCAGGTTGCCGCGCCGCTCCTCGAGGCGCGGGAACAGGCCGTAGACCTGCCGAAGCGTCCAGCGGCCCCGCCCCTCCCGCGAGGCGGCGGTCGCCACGAGGTTCTCCTCAACGGTCAGCGTCGGAAAGACCTGCCGGCCTTCGGGGACGAGCCCGATCCCCGCCTGTGCGATGCGGTAGGGAGGCCGCCGCAGGATGTCGCGTCCCTCGAACCTGATCGCGCCGGCGCTGGCCGGGAGCAGGCCCATGATGGACCGGATCGTGGTGGTCTTGCCCATGCCGTTTCGGCCGATCAGCGTCACGACCTCGCCCGCCCCGACCGCGAAGGTCACGTCGAACAGGACCTTCGCCGGACCGTAGCCGCCCTCCAGCCCTTCGACCGCGAGCATGGGCGCGCTCACGCGGCCACCTCCTCGCCGAGGTAGGCCGCTCGCACCTCGGCGTCAGCCCGGATGGCAGCGGGCGCTCCTGTTGCGACGAGCCTCCCGTAGACCAGCACCGAGACGCGGTCTGCGAGTGAGAAGACCGCCTCCATGTCGTGCTCCACAAGCAGGATCGAAAACCTGCCCTTGAGCGAGCGCAGGATCTCGACCACAGCCCGCGACTCCTCGCGGCTCGTGCCCGCCAGCGGTTCGTCCAAAATCAGGAGCTTCGGCTTCGTACCCAGCGCCATTGCCAGTTCGAGAAGCCGCTTCTCGCCGTAGGACAGGAGCCCGGCCGGCACGGCGGCCCGAGTGCGGAGGCCGAAGCGGTCGAGCAGATCGAGGGCGGGCTCGTTCAGCGCCGCGTCCCGGCCCGCCGAGCCAAAGAACCGCAAGCTCGATCCGGAACGGGCCTGGACTGCGATGGCGACGTTCTCCAGCACCGAGAAGCCCGGCAGGATCGAGGTGATCTGAAAGCTGCGCGCCAGCCCGCGGCTCACGCGCTCCGCCATGGACAGCGTGGCGACATCCTGCCCCTCGAAGAGGATGCGGCCCGAATCCGACTTCGCGAGCCCGGAGATCTGGTGCACCAGCGTCGTCTTGCCGGCACCGTTCGGTCCGATCACGGCGTGCAGCTCGCCGGGCGCAATCTCGAGGGACACGGCGTCGGTAACGCGAAGCGCGCCGTAGCTCTTGCCGAGCCGGTCCAGCCTGAAGATCGGATCGGCCGTCATGGCCTTCGTCCGAAGGGCCCGACGAGCCCGCCGCGTGCAAACAGCACCGCCAGGACGAGGAGCGGGCCGAAGACGATCCGCCAGTGCTCGATGGAGTGCGACAGCAACTCCTCGGCGAGCAGAAAGGCGGCCGCGCCGACGATCGCGCCATGCAGGGTGCCTATACCGCCGAGCACCACCATGAAGATGAGGTCGCCGGAGCGCTGCCAGCTCATGGTGGCCGGGCTCACGAACTCCGTCTGGT
>JAQGJJ010000127.1 GCA_028290695.1 Enterovirga sp.
GACGGTGTTCGCGTCCCCTGTGCGTCCCGGAACTTCCTGTGGCGTAGCATCGAGAACGGCGCTAGCTCGGAAGTCGATGTAAACGTTGAGTAAAATTGGTGCCGCAAGAGGGATTCGAACCCCCGACCCCCTCATTACGAATGAGGTGCTCTACCAGCTGAGCTATTGCGGCGACGGCCTCCTTCTAGTCGGTGGAGCCGCCCTTGCGCAAGATGGGAAAGTTCTGCCGGATTGCGCGTCGGGAGATGCCGGCCCGAGAGGAAGCGCTACCGTCCCCCGCCGCGCTTCTCGCGGCGGCGGTCGACCGAGGACGGGATTCGCAGCGATTCCCGGTATTTCGCAACGGTGCGGCGCGCGATGTCGACGCCTTCCACCTTCAGCTTCTTCACCAGGGTGTCGTCGGACAGGACGTCGTCGGCCCGCTCCGCATCCACGAGCTGGCGAATCCGATGCCGCACCGCCTCGGACGAATGCGCCTCAGCGCCCGACGCGCTCGGAATCGAGGCCGTGAAGAAGTACTTCATCTCAAACGTGCCGCGAGCCGTCCCGATGGACTTGTTGGAGGTCACGCGCGACACGGTGGATTCATGCATGCCGATCGCGTCCGCGATGGTCTTGAGGTTGAGCGGCCTGAGATACGCAACGCCACCCGCGAAAAACCCATCCTGCTGACGCACGATCTCGGTAGCGACCTTCAGGATGGTCTTCGCGCGCTGCTCCAGGCTGCGGGTCAGCCAGTTCGCGCTCTGCAGGCACTCGCTGATGAAGCCCTTATCCGCCTCAACCTTGGCGTGCCGCGACACGCGAGCATGGTAGGCTTGGTTGACCAGAACCTTCGGCATCGTGTCGGGGTTGAGCTCGACGAGCCAGCTTCCGTCTGACGCCACGCGGACGAAGACGTCCGGCACGAGCACCTGGACGGGAGCGCTGCCGAAGGCACGCCCGGGCTTCGGGTCGAGGCTGCGCAGCTCGGCCAACATTTCGGACAGGTCCTCGTCGTCGACCGAGCAGACCTTCCGAAGGGCAGGGAAATCGCGCCGGGCAACGAGATCGAGCCGCCCAACGAGGGCCTGCATTGCGGGGTCGAAGCGGTCGCGCTCGCGCAGCTGGATCGAGAGGCACTCGGCGAGGTTTCGAGCAGCGATCCCGGTCGGTGAGAAGGTCTGCACGACCCCCAGCATCCTCTCGACGGTGCCGGCCTCGACGCCGAGATCGCTTGCGAGCTGATCGACACTTTCTGCGAGGTAGCCGGCCTCGTCCACCGCATCGATGATGTGGCGGCCGATGAAGCGCTCGATTGCGCTCGGGGTGGCGAGGTCGAGCTGGGACGATAGGTGGTCGTGAAGGCTCGCTTCGGTGGTAAGCTTCGCGGCGAAGTCGACCTCGTCCAGATCGAACCCGCCTGGGCCGGACTTTTGCCAAGCCGAGGAGGAGAGGCTGAGGGCGTCCATCTGCGGCTCGGCGCCGCCACTCGGCCCCGGCTGCTCGTCGGGAAAGACGTTGTCGTATGGCGTACTGATATCCGCCTCGATCTCTCCCCGCGAGAGATCGGGCTCCTCGCGGAGCGAGGACCCGGGGAGGTCCCGCCCTTCCGGCGCGCTGTGCAAGTCTCCGGGTTCCGGCTTGTCCGCGACCTCGAGGAGCGGGTTCCGCTCGAGCTCGGCGTCGACGTAGCTGACGAGATCGAGGTGCGAGAGCTGCAGCAGCTTGATCGCCTGCAGCAATTGCGGCGTCATGACCAGGGACTGACCCTGACGCATCTCGAGACGTTGCAACAATGCCATCAAGCGCCCCGGCCACATCAATCGGCACGATTATTGCTTAGAGCTGAGGTTAGCCGACACAAAGGCATGCGTCAAAGCCCTTAGGCGATTTGAACATCGGAGTGGTCCCGCGCCTGGCACCGGGTTGCGGCCTGCAAGCGGGCCCGTTAGCGCTTCGCGTTCCGGAGAGGGAATGCGAGATGTATGAGGACATCATTGTTGAGCGCGTGGAGCGGGTGGCGCGGATCACGTTGAACCGCCCGAAGGCCCTCAACGCCCTGAGCTCCAGGCTGCTGCGCGAACTGGACCTCGCCTTGACAGACATCGACGCAGACCCCGGCATCGGCTGCACCGTGATCACCGGCTCCGAGCGCGCCTTTGCGGCCGGGGCAGACATCGCGGAAATGGCCTCGCTGACCTACCCGGGCACGTATCTCGACGACCTGTTCCGGGTGGCGGACAGGGTTGCGGAACGGCGCAAGCCGATCGTCGCGGCGGTTGCCGGATTTGCACTCGGCGGCGGCTGCGAACTGGCCATGATGTGCGACTTCATCATCGCGGCGGACACGGCGAAGTTCGGACAGCCCGAGATCAAGCTCGGCGTTATGCCCGGCATCGGGGGAACCCAGCGCCTCGCCAGACTTGTTGGACGGGCGAAGGCGATGGACATGTGCCTGACCGGCCGCAACATGGACGCAACGGAGGCGGAGCGCTCCGGCCTCGTGGCCCGGGTGGTGCCGGCGGCGGAACTGATCGACGTGGCCATGGCGGCCGCAGCGACGATTGCCACCATGTCGGCCCCCGTGGCGATGATGACGAAGGAAGCGATCAACCGGGCCGACGAGACAAGCCTCGCCGAGGGTGTCCGGTTCGAGCGTCGGGTCTTCCATGCGATGTTCGCGACCCAAGACCAGAAGGAGGGCATGGCCGCCTTCCTCGACAAGCGTCCTCCCGCCTTCACGCACCGGTGACGGGCATGATCGGCACGCCCGACCCCAAGCCGGCCATCGCCTTGCCGTCCTTCTCAGACGTGCAGACCGCCGCGCGGCGGCTCCGGGACGTGGCCCACCGCACGCCCGTGATGACCTCCCGCATCGCCGACGACAGGACGGGCGCCTCGCTCTTCTTCAAGTGCGAGAACCTGCAGCGTGCGGGCGCCTTCAAGTTCCGGGGGGCCTACAATGCGGTGAAGGCTCTTTCGCCGGCCGACCGAGCCCGGGGTGTTGTTGCTTTCTCGTCCGGGAACCATGCGCAGGCGATCGCCCTCGCGGGCCGGATCGAGGGCGTGCGGACCGTGATCGTCATGCCGGAGGACGCCCCACCATCCAAGGTCGAAGCCACCCGAGCCTACGGGGGTGAGATCGTCATGTATGACCGCTACGCGGACGACCGCGAGGCCATCGCCGGCCGCCTTGCGGCTGAGCAGGGCCTCGTCACCATTCCGTCGTACGATCATGTGGACGTCATCGCGGGCCAGGGAACGGCTGCCCTGGAACTCATTGAAGATGCAGGGCCGCTGGATGCCTTGTTCGTCTGCCTCGGCGGAGGAGGGCTCCTGTCGGGCAGCGCCCTGGCTGCGCAGGCCCTGTCGCCGGGATGCCGCGTCTACGGTGTGGAACCGGAGGCGGGGAATGACGGCCAGCGCTCCTTCCGGGCGGGGGAAATCGTCCGCATCGCGGTCCCGGTCTCGATCGCGGACGGGGCCCTCACCACGCATCTCGGCCACCGCACCTTCCCGGTGATCCGCGATCTCGTGACGGACATCCTGACGGTGAGCGATGCCGCGCTGGTGGACACGATGCGGTTCATACTCGAGCGCCTAAAGATGGTGGCCGAGCCGACGGGCTGCCTGGCCGCAGCCGCTGCTCTCGCAGACCTCGTCCCGATCTCGGGATTGCGGGTCGGCATCATCGTCTCGGGCGGCAATATCGACTCCCGCGCTCTCGGACGTCTTCTCGCCTGAGCTCGCGCGTTGACGGCGCGGGAAAATGAGGTCTATAAGCCTGGGACGAGAGCCCGCGTTCTGTCGCCTGGGCTCTTGAGTCGTTTTCAGATCAGCACGGATCGATCGAGCGTCCGCGGGGCGTAACCGGCGATCCATCGACGGGGTTCAGATGGCCAATACGTCTTCGGCCAAGAAGATGGCGCGCAAGATCGTCAAGCGCACCGAGGTCAATCGCGCGCGGCGCTCCCGCATGCGCACCTTCATCAGGAATGTGGATGAGGCCATCGAGGGCGGCAACCGGACCGCTGCGGCCGACGTCCTCCGGGCCGCGGAACCCGAGATCATGCGGGCCGCGCAGAAAGGCATTCTGCACAAGAACACTGCATCCCGGAAGGTTTCGCGGCTGGCAGCTCGGATAAGTTCTCTGCAGGCATAGTTCGAGCCTCACGCTCGAAACTAAAAAGCCCGGCTCGACGCCGGGCTTTTTTTATGCTCGGGCCGGGCCGGTGCAGGAAATGTCACACGGAGGCAGGCGCCCCATCGTTCCTGCTTCGTTCAACTTGACCCAGGGAGGCTCCGAGTGGGTGGTGTTCGGGGAGCGGTCGCGCAGACAAAACCGTGACAGGATAGCGACTTAGCACCCAAAGCCCGCCCGGCCAGCATGAATCGCCTCGGGACCGGGCCGGGCTCGCGCCTGAGGAAACTCTTTTTTCGGCTCGTTTTCGGCCCGCTTCCGGGTCCTATCCACCGGAGAAATCCAAGCATCCCTTGGGTTTGCGGGAATTGCGCCGGGTACGATCCCCCGCTCCCCCGCCCGGCCTCCGAGCCGAATCTCGAATCCGGTGTTGCGCCGTCTCGACCGACCGCTATACCTCTTCCTGCCCTCAGGACGCGGTTCCGAGGGAGTTAAGCGCAAGGCCGAACAGCAATGCTCGGCAGTGCGGGGAGTATACCGGTGTCGATGGCGGCTGACGGACGGAGCGATCCCACTGCATTGGCCCCAGTGAGCGTTGGCGAGCACAGTTAGCGCTGTTCGGTCGCGTTTCAGTTTACTTCAGTGTTGGTCGTGAGATGCCGCGGAGACGCGGAACGACCGCGCTCGCCTTGAATCGGGCGGCGCGGGAGGCGGGCGAATTGTGGCCCGATCGGTGCGGGACGAGACTCACCTGAGGGGGATGAGCTCGGCGGGATGTGGTGCGGGAGGCAGGATTGGTTGAGGAAGCGTGGACGCGGGTCAAGCGCCGGTTGCGGGCGGAGCTTGGCGAAGACGTCTTCATGAGCTGGCTGGCTCGTCTGGAGCTGGAGGACGTCGCCGAGTCGTGTGCGCGGCTGAGCGTTCCGACCCGCTTCCTGAAGAGCTGGATCGAGGCCCATTACCTCGAGCGGGTCGTGACCACGTTTCGCAGCGAGTCGAACTCCGTCGCCTCGGTGGCCATCGTCGTGCGCAGCGTGATGCGGGACACGGGCGCCAAGGCCGGCGATGCCGCCCGCCGTGCGACCTCCCTGAAGGGCAACGTGCTGCAGCAGCCCGCCATTCAGGAGCGCAGCGCGACCTCGTCGCCCCAGCCGGCCGCCCGGGCCGAGGCTGAGATTGCCAGCGCGCCCCTCGACACGCGCCTCACCTTCGAGAGCTTCGTGGTTGGCCGCTCGAACGCATTGGCACACGCCGCGGCCGAACGGATCGCACGTCACGACGGCAGCGCGCTGTACAACCCGCTCTACATCCAGGCGGGCGTCGGGCTCGGCAAAACCCACCTGATGCACGCGATCGGCAACGAAGCGCGCGGCGCTGGGAAGCGGGTCATCTATCTTACGGCCGACCGCTTCATGTACGGGTTCGTGGCCTCCCTGAAGGCGCAGACCTCCCATGCGTTCAAGGAAAGGCTGCGCGGGATCGACCTCCTGGTTATCGACGACGTGCAATTCATTCAGGGCCGCACGATCCAGCAGGAATTCGGCCACACGCTGAACGCGCTGATCGATTCAGGGCGGCAGGTGGTGGTCGCGGCGGACCGGCCGCCGGCCGAGCTCGACAGCCTGGACGAGCGGGTCCGCTCGCGGCTCGGGGGCGGGCTCGTGGTCGAGATATCGACCCTGGACGAGACATTGCGGGCAGGCATCCTCGAACAGCGCGTCGCGGCCGTGAAGGCGACCCATGCGGGGTTCGATGTGAGCCCGGCGGTTGTGACTTACGTGGCCCGGGCGATCGCCACGAACGGCCGAGATCTCGAGGGAGCCGTGAACCGGCTCCTTGCGCACGCCACGCTGACCAGCTCCGTCATCACGCTTGAGACTGCCGAGCTCGCCATCCGCGACCTCGTCCGCTCGCGCGAGCCGAAACGGGTCCGCATCGAGGACATCCAGAAGCTGGTCGCCTCACGGTACAACGTCTCGCGATCGGACATCCTGTCGGAGCGGCGTACGGCGGCCGTCGTGAAGCCTCGGCAAATCGCCATGTACCTGTCGAAGGTGCTGACCCTGCGCTCCCTGCCCGAGATCGGCCGGCGGTTCGGCGGGCGCGATCACACGACGGTGCTGCACGCCGTCCGCAAGATCGAAAAAGCTCTGGAAGGCGACACGATGCTGTCGGAAGAGGTCGAGCTCCTGAAGCGGATGCTTCAGGAATAGGGCGCGCCGCGCAGGCGGCGCACCGGTCGAGATCGCGGCGGCGGGCGGGGTCGGCCGGCCGCCTCAGACGACCCGGGTACGGACCGTTCCGACACCGGCGACCCCGCCCTCCAGCACGTCCCCGCGCTGCACCGCTGCCACGCCCGCGGGCGTTCCGGTGAAGATGAGATCGCCCGCTCGAAGCGTGAACAGCGTGGACAAATAGGCGATCATCTCCGGCAAGGACCAGATCAGGTCCGAGAGGTCGCCCTCCTGCCGGGTCTCGCCGTTCACGGTGAGCCAGATCCGGCCGCTATCCGGATGCCCGATCGTGCTGGCCCGCTTCAAGTCCGAACACGGGGCGGAGAGGTCGAAACCCTTCGCCGTGTCCCACGGGCGGCCCATCTTCTTGGCTTCGGCCTGCAGGTCCCGACGCGTCATGTCGAGCCCGACCCCATAGCCGAAAACGTGGTCGAGCGCGTGCGCCTGATCGATGTTGTCTCCCCCGGAATGGAGCGCGGCCACGAACTCGATCTCGTGGTGCACGTCCTTGGTCTGGGCCGGATAGGGAAAGTCGGCACCGGCCTGGATGAGGGCGTCGGCCGGCTTCATGAAGAAGAAAGGCGGCTCGCGGTTCGGATCGCCGCCCATCTCACGCGCGTGCTCGGCATAGTTGCGGCCCACGCAGTACACCCGATGCACCGGGAAACGGGCCGCCTCTCCCTCGACACCGAGGGTCGGAACCGGCGACGGATCGAACACATAGCTCATGAGATATGGCCTCGGCTGACGATGGTGCCGCTCTTAGCCGCCCCTCGCCCGGAAGGCCAACCGCCGTTCTCGCATCCTGACATGTGCGGACTAGCCCCATGCCGGAGCACTTTTGGCCGTCGCATCAGCTGGTTGGAAGTCGGCTGCGGAGCCTCGGGCGACGGCATCAAGGTCCCGGACGCGATCTAGCCCGGTCCGGGTTGGGGCCGAACCGCACAAGCGGACGGCTGCCCGACCTGTGTCGTGCGCCGAGTCGTCATGGACCGCCCTCCCCCTGTCCGAGCCGCAGCGACGGTGCGCCCGGAAGCGTGGTGGGGCTCGACAAGGGTGCGAGGCCCGAGCGGCATCGAGCTTGCCCTTTCGGCGAAGCCGGCATATGAGACTGCCTCTTGCGGTGTCGCCTCGGCGTCTGCCGCTATCCGACATTCCGTGAGACCTCATCCGAGTCGGCTACGGCTCGACCGGAGACGAACGTCATGAAGATCCGTTGCTCCCTCAAGTCGGTGCGTAACCGCCATCGCGACAACCAGATGGTTCGTCGCAAGGGCCGTATCTACATCATCAACAAGGTGCAGAAGCGCTACAAGGCGCGCCAGGGCTGATCCCTCCCCGGCCGCGCGGGGTGCGTCAGCGCACCTCGCGTCCAGCCGTCGCTCACTAGCTTGGCCATAGGCTAGCGGGTGGCGTCGGAGGCCGGCGATGAGACGCTTGGTGCTGTTTTGGCGACGATCGGTCCGCCGCTTCAAGCGGAGCGGTCGCGCGCAAGGTGATGGCGGCGGTGGGCCTGTGACCGGGACTGCCCCGTTCAAGACCACAATCCTGAGCTACGACAGCTTTCGCTGACCTGCGATTCTCCCGGTTCGCCGGCGGATGGGTGTGATGCCGTGTTGCCAATGAAAGCCTGCGAGGCTTAGACGGCGGCGTATCCGCCGCTCCAGCGAACCTCCAGGCATGACCACCCACAACCTGCTTCTCCTTCCCGGCGACGGGATCGGCCCCGAGGTCGCGCGCGAGGTCGAGAAGATCCTCGATTTCCTGCGGCGTGAGGGTGTCGCCGGGTTCGAGGTCGAGCGCGACCTGGTGGGCGGGGCTGCGATCGACGCGAGTGGCAGGCCGGTCACGGACGAGACCGTGGCCCGCGCCGCGGCCGCGGACGCCGTGCTGTTCGGCTCGGTCGGCGGGCCGAAATGGGACCGGGTGCGCTACGAACTCCGGCCTGAGGCGGGGTTGCTGCGCCTGCGCAAGGACCTCGGCCTGTTCGCCAATCTCCGGCCCGCGATCTGTTTCCCGGCCCTGGCCGACTCGTCGTCGTTGAAGCGCGACCTGGTCGAGGGCCTGGACATCCTGATCGTGCGGGAGCTGACCGGCGGCGTCTATTTCGGCGAGCCGAAGGAGATCGTGACGCTGGAATCCGGCGACAAGCGCGCCGTCGACACCCAGATCTACACGACCGGCGAGATCGACCGCATCGCCCGGGTCGCCTTCGATCTCGCCCGCAAGCGACGCAACAAGGTCTCCTCGGCCGAGAAGCGCAACGTCATGAAGTCGGGCGTGCTCTGGCACGAGGTGGTGAGCCGGGTCCACGCGGCCGATTTCGCCGATGTCGAGCTCGAGCACGTGCTCGCGGACAATTGCGCCATGCAGCTGGTCAGGCGGCCGAAGCAGTACGACGTGATCGTGACCGACAACCTGTTCGGCGACATCCTGTCCGACGTCGCCGCCATGCTGACGGGCTCGCTCGGCATGCTGCCCTCGGCGTCGCTCGGAGCCGAGGATCCGACAACAGGTCGGCGCGCCGCGCTGTACGAGCCGGTTCACGGGTCGGCGCCGGACATCGCCGGCCAGGGCCTCGCCAATCCGTGCGCGATGATCGGCTCGCTGGCGATGGCCATGCGCTATTCGCTCGGCCTCGGCGAGATCGCCGACAAGCTCGAGGCGGCGGTCGCAACCGTCCTGGCGGATGGGGTCCGGACCGCGGACATCGCCCGCCGGGGCGCCAACGCG
The DNA here is from genome assembly GCA_028290695.1 of Enterovirga sp. Classification (GTDB taxonomy): domain Bacteria; phylum Pseudomonadota; class Alphaproteobacteria; order Rhizobiales; family Beijerinckiaceae; genus Enterovirga. The sequence continues at coordinate 9,091 of JAQGJJ010000127.1, forward strand.
GTCGGAACGACCGAGATGGGCGACGCCGTTCTGGCGGCCCTTCGGGCGTCGCTGCGCTAAGACGGCCCGCCGCCCGGTCCGGACGGACGGCGGGGACTACCCCGCCGCAGCCGACGGCCCGCGCCCGTCAGCGGTCGTGAACCGAGTAGTCGTAGAGCCCGTTGTAGTCGACCGGCCCGAGCACGTTCTGCGCGCCCACGAAGGGCCCGTTGGTGACCGGATCCGGCAGCGTGCCTTCCCCGAAGCGGTCCCGCATGTGGGCCCAGGGGGGGCTCGCCAGGTACGAGACCTGCTGCCCGAGCGCGCTTGCCGGGTTCACGGACGAATAGGGCTGAGTGACGTTGCCGGCATCGAGCCAGCTGCGCGGCCGAACCATGATGCGCAGGGGAGCGCGGATCCGCTCCTGGGCTTCCGCAATCGTGCCGGCCGTCAACAGGCCGAGCAGCGCGGTTGCGAACAATGCGGTACGACGCATGGCGTACACCTCTTCATCAAGGAGCGAGGCGAGAGAGCCTCGTGCTCTGGTTGCAGCAACAAGGCGGTCGGCCGCCTCTTGGTTCCAGCGCACCAGCGCTCCGGTGCCGAGGAACCATGGCCGCGGATGGGTGCGGATCGCGCCCTGGTCTCCGGCCTGCCGGTCGCCTGACGGCCGCGCGCCCGCCCACGCGCATTCCGTCCCGGTCGCCGGGGCTGCACGATGTACGAGGTTCAAAGAGCAGAACTTGGGGAAGTAGGACGCCTCGCGCCGACTTCATAGTTTCAAAAGGTGCCGGCACGAGGCCGTCCTTTGCGGGGTCTTGTCATCCGGCGCGTCAGCCGAAGCCTCGCGCCGCCGTCCGGGAGCCCGCGCTGCCGGCGCAGACCTCGGAACCCACCGCACCC
>JAQGJJ010000136.1 GCA_028290695.1 Enterovirga sp.
AGCTCGGCGGACAGGCCGGGCGGCAGCACGCGCGGGATGTTGTCCGGGAAGCCGCCGCCGGTGATGTGGGCCAGCGCCCGGATGCCGCCCGTCGCCTGCAGGGCGGCGAGAAGCGGCTTCACGTAGATGCGGGTCGGCTCGAGCAGCGCGTCGCCGAGCGTCCGGCCCGGGGCGAAGGGCGCGGCGTCGCTCCAGGACAGGCCGGCCCGGGCCGCGATCCGGCGGACCAGCGAAAAGCCGTTGGAATGAACCCCGGACGAAGGGAGGCCGAGCAGCACGTCCCCGGCCGCGACGTCGCCGCGGGGCAGGAGGGTGCCGCGTTCGGCCGCCCCGACCGCGAAGCCCGCGAGGTCGTAATCGGCCTCGGCGTAGAGGCCGGGCATCTCGGCCGTCTCGCCGCCGATCAGCGCGCAGCCGGCGCGCCGGCAGCCCTCGGCGATCCCCCGCACGATCTCGACGGCCGCGGTCGGGTTCAGGCGTCCGGTCGCGAAATAATCAAGGAAGAACAGCGGCTCGGCGCCCTGCACCACGATGTCGTTCACGCACATCGCCACGAGGTCGATGCCGATCGTGTCGTGCCGGTCGGTCTCGATCGCGATCTTGACCTTGGTGCCGACGCCGTCGTTCGCCGCCACCAGGATGGGGTCCCGGAAGCCCGCCGCCTTCAGGTCGAACAGCCCTCCGAAGCCGCCGATCTCGGCGTCGGCGCCCGGCCGGCGCGTGGCGCGCACGAGCGGCCGGATGGCATCGACCATCGCGTTGCCGGCTTCGATGTCGACCCCGGCCTGGGCATAGGTGAGGCCGGTCGCGGGGGCGGATTGGTGTCGGTCGCTCATCGCACTTTGATCGAAGCCCCGCGGGCAGTAAGGGTCCCGGACCGGCGGCGCAAGGCCTGCGCCGAGCCCCAGCACGCCGCCTGCATGACCATCCCGAACCTCATCACCATCCTGCGGCTGTGCCTCGTGCCCCTGGTGATCGTCGCCATCGGACAGGGACGCTGGGGCATCGCCTTCGCGCTGTTCGTGGTGGCGGGCGTGTCCGACGGCGTGGACGGCTTCATCGCCCGCCGGTTCGACATGCGCACCGAGTTCGGCGCCTATATCGACCCGCTGGCCGACAAGGCGCTCCTCGTGTCGATCTATGTCGCGCTGGCGGTCGTCAACGTCGTGCCCGGCTGGCTCGCCATCCTGGTGGTGTCGCGCGACATCATGATCTTCGCCGCGATCCTCATCTCCTGGCTCATGAACCGCCCCATGGAGATCCGTCCGCTCGTGGTCAGCAAGCTCAACACGGCCGCGCAGATCGCCTTCGCGGCGCTCGTGCTCGGCATGATGGGCGCCGACATGATGCCCGGACGGGTGCTCGACTGGGCGATGGGCGCGGTGGCCCTGCTGACCGTCGCGTCCGGGGCCGCCTACCTGGCGCGCTGGCTGCGCCACATGACCGGGCCGGCCCCCGCCCTGCGCCGCTGAGCCCGCGGCCCTTTCCGACGCCCTCCCGGACCACTATTCTCCCTGTCGCGTCTCGAGCGGGATCCCAATCAGCCGATGCAGCGTCAGGTCGCTCTCCCTCTGGTTGTCGTGGGCGTCCTCGTCGTCGGGCTGTACCTGCTCAGCGACATCCTGCTGCCCTTCGTGGCGGGCGCGGCGCTCGCCTATCTGCTCGACCCCGTCGCCGATCGGCTGCAGCGGCTCGGCATCGGCCGGCTCGGCGCCACCATCCTGATCCTAGCGATCTTCGTGCTGGTGGTCGGGCTCGTTCTGATCATCGCGGTTCCGCTCGTCGTGCAGCAGGTGACGAGCTTCGCCGAGCAGCTGCCCGGCTACGTGTCCCGCCTCCAGGCGCTCGTGGCCGACCAGGGCGGCCCCTTGCTGCGGCAGATCGGCGGCGAGGACGCGCTCGCCCAGGTCCAGCGCTCGCTGGGCGACATCGTCGGCCAGGGCGCGAACTGGCTCGCGACCTTTATGCGCTCGCTCTGGACCGGCTCGAAGGCGGTTGTCGGCCTCCTGTCCATCCTGGTCGTGACCCCGGTCGTGGCGTTCTACCTCCTGGTGGACTGGGACCGCATGATCGACACCATCGACGGCTGGGTGCCGCCGCGGCACCGCGCAACCGTGCGCCGCCTCGGGCGCGAGATGGACCACGCCGTCTCGGGCTTCGTGCGCGGCCAGACCGCCGTGTGCCTGTTCCTCGGCATCTTCTACGCGACCGGGCTGAGCATCGCCGGCCTCAATTTCGCGGTGCTGATCGGGATGATGGCCGGCCTGATCAGCTTCATTCCCTATGTCGGGTCGCTGACCGGCCTTCTCGTGTCGGTCGGCGTCGCCCTGGTCCAGTTCATGCCCGACTGGACCATGGTGCTGGTGGTGCTCGGTATCTTCCTGGTCGGGCAGTTCATCGAGGGCAACATCCTGTCCCCGAAGCTGGTCGGCGGCTCGGCCGGCCTCCACCCCGTCTGGGCGATGTTCGCGCTGCTCGCCTTCGGGTCGCTGCTCGGCTTCGTCGGCCTGCTGCTCGCCGTGCCGCTGGCCGCCATGATCGGCGTGCTCACCCGCTTCGCGATCGAACGCTACCAGGAAAGCCCCATGTTTCTCGACGCGGCGGTGCCGGCCGGCCCGGGAGCGGCGGAGATCGTCGTCGTCCGGGCCGAGGTCGAGCGGTGAGCCATGCGGCAACTCGTCTTCGACCTTCCCGTCGCGCCCAGCTTCGCGCCTGACGACTTCCTGGTCAGCGGGTCGAACGAAACGGCCTATGGGCTGCTGGAAAACTGGCCGGACTGGCCGGACAGCCTTCTCCACCTCCGGGGCCCCCGGGGCAGCGGCAAGAGCCACCTGGCGGCGATCTGGGCGGCCCGGGCCCGCGCTCGGATCATCCCGGCGCGCGACGTGGCCGTGGAGACGGTTCCGGAGCTGTCACGCGCCCCGGCGCTCGTTCTCGAAGACCTCGACGAGGGGCCGCTCGACGAGGATGCCCTGTTTCATCTCGTGAACCGCGTGCGCGAGCGGTCCGGCCATGTGCTCGTGACGAGCGCGGCCGGGGTGGAGACCTGCGGCATCGCCACGCCGGATCTTCTGTCCCGTCTCCGGCGCGCCCCCTCCGCAGAACTCGGGCCGCCGGACGACGCCCTGCTTCGGGCCGTGCTCGTGAAGCTGTTCCTCGACCGCCAACTCGTTGTTGACACAAGCGTCATCGAATTCGTGGCAAACCGGATCGAGAGGTCCCTCGCGCGTGCGGCGGAGCTCGTCGCCGATCTCGATCGCGAGGCGTTGAGCCGCGGGCGCCGGGTCACCCGCCCGGTCGCCGCCGAGATCCTGTCGCGGCAGGCCCCCGTTGGCGAAGAGGACCCGTGACGCGCTATCATGCGCGCCCACCGGGAAGGTCGGAACGAATGGCGGTCGCGAGGACGAAGCGAAGGCGGGCTGCACCGGCGGCGGAAGGGCCGTCGGCTGCCTCCGTCGAGGCAACGGCACCGGCGAACGACGCGCCCTCCACGCCGTCCGAGGGCGAACGCCTGCGCGACAAGCCGGAGCGCTTCATCAATCGCGAGCTGTCATGGCTCGGCTTCAACCGGCGCGTGCTGGAGGAGGCCGCGAACCGCAACCATCCCGTTCTGGAGCAGCTGCGCTTCCTGTCGATCTCCGCCAGCAATCTTGACGAGTTCATGATGGTGCGGGTGGCGGGATTGCGCGGGCAGTTGCGCTCGGGCGTGGCGCCGGTCTCCCAGGACGGCCTCAGCCCGGCCGAGCAGCTCGCCCGCATTGCGTCGGAAGCCTCAAGCCTAGCGGCCGACCAGCAGCGGCGCTGGACGGAGCTTCGGGCCGAGTTGCAGGACACCGGGATCGTCCTGGTGGAGGGCACCCGGATCTCCGATGCCGAGCGCGTCTGGCTGAAGGAGCACTTCCTCACCTACGTGTTCCCGGTGATCACGCCGCTGGCGGTGGATCCGGCGCACCCGTTCCCGTTTATCGCCAATTTCGGGTTCTCGATCGCCCTGAAGCTCGCCCGCAAGAGCGACGGCCGGCCGATGAACGCCCTGATCCGCCTGCCGGCGAAGATCGATCGCTTCATCCGGATTCCGGATATCGACGGCTCCGGCACGCTCCGCTTCATCACCCTCGAACAGCTCGTGGTTCTGTTCACCAGCGAGCTCTTCCCCGGCTACAAGGTCGAGGGCAGGGGCGCCTTCCGGGTGATCCGGGACTCGGACATCGAGATCGAGGAGGAGGCGGAGGACCTGGTGCGGCTGTTCGAGACCGCGTTGAAACGCCGCCGCCGCGGCAGCGTGATCCGGCTCGAGGTGGACGCGGCCATGCCGCAGGATCTGGCCCATTTCGTCGCCGACGAACTCGACATGTCGGAGGACGACATCTTCGTCGTGGAAGGCATGCTGGCGCTGAACGATCTCGCCCAGCTCGTCGCGCTCGACCGTCCGGATCTCAAGTTCAAGCCCTACAATCCGCGCTTCCCCGAACGCATCCGGGAGGCGGGCGGCGATTGCTTCGCCGCCATCCGGCAGAAGGACATCGTCGTCCACCATCCCTACGAGTCGTTCGACGCGGTGGTGCAGTTCCTCCAGCAGGCGGCGCGCGATCCGAATGTCGTGGCGATCCGGCAGACGCTCTACCGCACGTCCTCGGACTCGCCGATCGTGCGCGTCCTCAGCGAGGCGGCGGAGGCCGGCAAATCCGTCACCGCGCTGGTCGAGCTGAAGGCCCGCTTCGACGAGGAGGCCAACATCCGCTGGGCGCGCGACCTCGAACGGGCGGGCGCCCAGGTCGTGTTCGGCTTCTTCGAGCTCAAGACCCACGCCAAGCTGTCGATGGTGGTGCGGCGCGAGGGCGCGCAGCTCGTCACCTACTGCCATGCCGGCACGGGAAATTATCACCCGTTCACGGCCCGCATCTACACGGACCTGTCCTTCTTCACGGCCGACCCCGCGATCTGCCGCGACGTGAACCGCATCTTCAACTTCATCACGGGCTACGCCGAGCCGGACGAGCTCGAGCTCATGGCCGTGTCGCCCATGAACCTGAAGAAGCGCCTGCTCCGCCGCATCCACGACGAGGTCGCGCATGCCGAGGCGGGGCGGCCCGGCTCGATCTGGCTCAAGTGCAACTCGCTCGTCGATCCCACCATCATCGACGCCCTGTACGATGCGAGCCGCGCGGGCGTTCAGATCGACCTCGTGGTGCGGGGCATCTGCTGCCTCCGGCCCGGCATCCCCGGGCTGTCGAACAACATCCGGGTCAAGTCCATCGTCGGGCGCTTCCTCGAGCACAGCCGAATCTACGCCTTCGGGAACGGAGCGGCGCTGCCGAACCCGAACGGCCACGTCTACATCTCCTCGGCCGACCTCATGACCCGCAACCTCGACCGGCGCGTCGAGGTGCTCCTGCCCATCCTCAATCCGACCGTGCACCAGCAGGTGCTCAACCAGATCATGATGGCGAATCTGCTCGACAACGAGCAAAGCTGGGCGGTATTGGCCGACGGCCGAAGCGAGAGGCTCAAGCCCCAGCCGGGGGAAGAGCCCTTCAACGCGCACAAGTACTTCATGACCAACCCGAGCCTCTCCGGGCGCGGCAAGGCCCAGAAGACCTCGAGTCCTCGCTCCCTTCCCAAGCGTGCCAGAAATCAAGTCTCCTAGCGCGCTTCCGCGCGAAGCCGGTCGCCGGGACGCGCTTCGGCCCGTCGCCATCATCGATATCGGGTCGAACTCGGTTCGGCTCGTCATCTACGAAGGCGAGACGCGCGCGCCGACGCCGCTCTACAACGAGAAGCTGCTGTGCGGGCTCGGGCGCGACCTCGCCAACACGGGCGAGCTCGCGCAGGAGGGCATCGAACGGGCGCTGGACGCGCTCGCCCGCTTTCGCGTGCTCTGCGCGACCGCAGGCGTCGCCTGGGTCCGGGTTCTCGCCACCGCCGCGGCCAGGATGGCGAGCAACGGGCCGCGCTTTCTCGAGGCCGCGGCCGAGGCCTGCGGCCATCCGGTGGAACTGCTGACGGGCGAACAGGAGGCGGCGCTATCAGCCTCCGGGGTCATCTCCGGGCTGCACGATCCCGACGGGCTCGTCGGCGACCTGGGCGGCGGCTCGCTCGAGCTGATCGATGTTCGGCGCGGCAAGGCCGGGCCGGGCCTGACGCTGCCGCTGGGCGGGCTGGTTCTCAAGGACCGGGCCGGCGGCTCGCCGAAGGTCGCGGCCGGCATCGTCCGCAAGGAGCTCGGCCAGGCGCAGTTGCTGAAGGCCCTCGCCGGGCGGCGCTTCTATGCCGTGGGCGGGACGTGGCGGGCGCTCGCCCGCATGCAGATGGTCGAGCGCGGCTACCCCCTCCACGTGATGCACGGCTACGATTTCGAGATGAAGCGCGGCGGCTTCCAGCGCATGGTGGAGGCGACGAGCCCGGCGGCCCTGAAGGCGATGGGCTCGGTCAACGAAGCCCGCCGGCCGTTGCTCGCCTATGGCGCGACGGTTCTCGACGAGATCGTCCGACAGGGACAGCCGTCCGGTGTGACAGTCTCGGCGCTCGGCGTCCGGGAAGGCTTGCTTTTCAACATGTTGGATCCGGACGCTCAGGGCGAGGATCCACTCATCTTCGCCGCCCGGGAGCTGAACCTCCTGCGCGCTCGCTCGCCGCAGCACGCCGAGGAGCTACGAAGCTGGACCGATGCGTTCTTTCGCTCGCTCCCGCATCCCGAGAGTGACGCGGAGCGGCGTCTGCGCCATGCCGCCTGCCTTCTGTCCGACACCGGCTGGCGGGCACATCCCGATTACCGCGGCGAGCAGAGCCTCGCCATGATCGCGCACGCGTCCCTGCTCGGGGTCGACCATCCGGGCCGGGCCTATCTGGCGCTCGCCGTGTTCTTCCGGCACGAAGGTCTCTCGCTCGACGCCGTCAGCCAGCCGCTGCTGCGCCTGGCGGGCCAGCGCCTCAACGATATGGCGCGGCTGCTGGCAGCCCTTCTGCGGATCGCGTTCCCGATCAGCGTCGCGATGGGCGGCGTCCTGCCCCGGACACCGCTGCGGCTGCGCAACGGCGTCATTCAGCTGAAGCTTCCGTCCGAGCTGGCCGATCTCGCCAGCGAACGGCTCGAGAACCGGATGCGGGCGCTCGGCCGCCTGCTGGATCTCCGGACCGAGATCCGGACCTCCTGAGCGGTCAGGCGGAGGTCCGGTCCCGGACCACCACCGCGCCGCGCTCGATGGACAGCGCGACCTCCCCGGACTTCAAGGCCAGCGCCTTGTCGCCGAACAGCTCCCGCCGCCATCCGGCGAGCGCCGGAACGTCGGCCTGATCGTTCTCGGCGATCGCCTCGAGGTCCTCGACCGTGGCGATGACCTTGGGGGCGACGCGCTCGTTCTCCGCGACCGCCCGCAGCAGCACCTTCAGCAGTTCCACCGTCGCGCCGTTCCCGCCCATGCGCTGCCGGGACCGGGACGGGATGGGCACGCCGGCCGGGTCGCGGGCGAGGCCACGCTCGACGGCGGCCAGGATGTCGGCGCCCGTCCGCGAGCGCTCGAACCCGTTCGGGATGGAGCGCAACCGGCCCAGCGCCTCGACCGTGGTGGGAGCCGACACCGCGATGTCGATCACGGCCTCGTCCTTCAGCACGCGGCCGCGCGGCACGTCACGGGTCTGGGCCTCGCGCTCCCGCCAGGCCGCGACCTCCATCAGAACCGCGAATTCACGGGGCTTGCGCATGCGCCCCGACAGCCGCGACCAGGCCTGCTCGGGGTCGTTCCGATAGGTGTCGGGCGAGGTGAGGATCGCCATCTCGTCGGCGAGCCAGCCGGACCGGCCGGTCTCCTCCAGGCGCGCCACCAGCGCCTCGTACACCGTCACCAGATGGGTCACGTCCGACAGGGCATAGGCGTATTGCGCCTCGCTCAGGGGGCGGCGCGACCAGTCGGTGAACCGGGAGGACTTGTCGATCCTGGCCTTCGCGAGGTCGTTGGCGAGCTGCTCGTAGGAGACGGAATCGCCGTAGCCGCACACCATGGCGGCGACCTGGGTGTCGAACAGCGGCGTCGGGACGAGCCGCCCCATGTTCCAGACGATCTCGACGTCCTGCCGGGCGGAGTGGAACACCTTGATGACCCGCTCGTCCGCCATCAGCGCGAAGAACGGCGCGAGGTCGAGGCCGGGCGCCAGCGGATCGACGATAACCCCGTCCAGCCCCGGCCCGGCCATCTGGATCAGGCACAGGCGCGAGTAGTACGTGGTTTCCCGCATGAACTCGGTGTCGACGGTCACGAAGGGAGCGGCTGCAAAACGTGAGCAGGCCGCCGCAAGCGCATCCGTGGTCGAGATGATGTCCATGGTCACGCTATAGCGCAGGCTTTTTCGCTCCGCGACTTGAACTTACACGCGCGCGCGCCTCCGATCAGATCGGGCCGTGCGGGTAGACCGCCGCGCGCTCTCGGGTTTCTCGAACGAGGCGGGATTCGGCGGCGAGCTCGGTCTCGAGATCGCGGATGCGCAGGTTCACCGCCCCGGGGGCACGGCCCAGCACAGCCAAGCTGCAGCCGGCACAGACAAAGAGAATGAAGGAGCGAGCGAGAGGGACAAGCATGGTCCGACCTCCTGGTTGGAGGCAGGCGTACTTTCCGGAACGTCAACGAGGCCTTTCGAAATTGAGTTACCGATTTGTGTGCGGGTTCACGGGTGGAGCGTCCAGGATCGGACGGCCGGTGTCGGTGCATAGTCCGGGACGCGGCTGGAAATGGACGCCCATACCGGGTAGGGAAACCTCGCCGGTCACGGCTTCGCCGCATTCCGCGCGGATTCAGCTCCTAACGCAAGCGTCGGCGCCTTCCCGAGCGTGGTGGCGGCGGCTCCGCTCGACAATCGGACAATGAGGAACAACGGATGGTCTTGAAGACGCGCCTTGCGTGCCTGGTGAATTCTGCCGCTCTCGGCGCGGCTCTTGCCGTCCTGAGCGCCGGCGCGGCCTCCGCGCAGGCCCAGCGCCCGCAGCAGCGGCCCGCCGCGCAGCCGGCTCCCCAGGCCGCCCCGCAGGCCCAACCCCAGCAGCAGAACAACCAGCAGGGCCAGCAGAATCAGACCGGTCCGATCCTCGTCCAGGTGAAGGCGGAGCCCTCCCAGGCCGAGTGGACCAAGGTGTGCGGCAAGGACCAGGGCAACAGCGCCGAGGTCTGCTACACGACGCGCGACTTCGTGTCCGACCAGGGCCAGCCGGTCCTGGCGGCCGCCGTGTACGACGTGAAGGGCCCGCAGGCCCAGAAGATCGTGCGCTTCCTGATGCCGCTCGGCCTTCTCATCAAGCCCGGCATCCGCTTCGCGGTCGACCAGGGTTCGCCCATGGCCGGCAGCTATACGATGTGCTTCCCGAACGGCTGCTTCGCCGAGACCGTCGGCCTGAAGGACGACGCCGTCGCGGCGATGAAGAAGGGCACGAACATCAATGTCAGCGTGCAGAACCAGATCGGCCGCGAGGTGACCTTCCAGGTGCCGCTGGCGGGGTTCGGCAAGGCGTTCGACGGCGCTCCGATCGACCCGAAGGTGCTCGAGGACCAGCAGAAGCGCCTGCAGGACGAGCTGCAGAAGCGCAGCGAGGACCTGCGCAAGCGGCTCGAGCAGAGCGCGGCCACAGGCGGAGCGGCTCCGGCGGTACCTGCACCCGCGGCGCCCGCGGCCCCCGCCAAGCCCTAAGGCCTGTTCCCCGGGGCGAGCCGACCGGCTCGCCCTCCCGGCCCGGGGTCAGTCGGCCCCGGCCCAGGTCTAGTTGGCCCCGGCGCGGAACCGGTAGGAGCCGTCGCCGGTCGGCACCAGCACGTTGCCGATCTGCGCGTTGCGCAGCGGCCGGCCGGAGGTGTCGGGCAGGAGGTTCTGCTCGGACACATAGGCCACGTACTCGGTCTCATCGTTCTCCGCGAACAGGTGGTAGAACGGCTGGTCCTTGGAGGGCCGGATCCCCTCCGGAATGGCGAGCCACCATTCCTCCGTGTTGTTGAACACGGGATCCACGTCGAAGATCACCCCCCGAAACGGAAACAGCCGGTGGCGGACGACCTGTCCGATCGCGAACCGCGCGGCGCGGCTCTCGGGGGCGCGGCTCGTGGGGGCGCGGCTCGTGGGGGCGCGGCTCTCGGGCTGGCTTGTCATGCCCCGGTTATACCGGTTGTCCGGAGGCGGCGAAAGCCGACCCTCCTGTCGTCACGGTCCCAGGGGAGGGCCGTCCTTCGCGGCCACGAGATCGGCGAGGTCGGCGATCACCCGCGCCTGTTTCCAGGTCGCGTCGTCCTGCATCTTGCCGTCGATCATCACGGCCCCGGAGCCGTCCGGCATGGCCGCGATGATCCTGCGGGCGAACGCGACCTCGCCCGGATCCGGCGAGAACACGCGCTTGGCGATGCCGATCTGGCTCGGATGCAGCGACCACGCCCCGACGCAGCCCATCAGAAAGGCGTTGCGGAACTGCGCCTCGCAGGCGAGCGGGTCGGAGAAGTCGCCGAACGGCCCGTAGAAGGGCTTGATGCCGTTCGCCAGGCAGGCATCCACCATGCGGGCGACCGTGTAGTGCCACAGGTCCTGCTGGGCGCTCGCGCGCTCGGACCCGGCCGCCGCCGTATCCCCGAGCACGCGGTAATCGGGGTGCCCGCCGCCGACCCGCGTCGTCTTCATCCCGCGCGACGCCGCGAGGTCGGCCGGGCCGAGGCTCATGCCGTGCAGACGCGGCGAGGCGGCCGCGATGTCGTCCACGTTCTTCACCCCCTCGGCAGTTTCCAGGATGGCGTGAACCAGGATCGGCTTGGCGATCCCGTGGCGGGCCTCGAGCTGGGCGAGGAGCTGGTCGACGTAATGGATGTCCCACGGGCCCTCGACCTTGGGCACCATCACGACGTCGAGCCGGTCGCCGACCGCCCCGACGATCTCGACGAGGTCGTCCAGCGCCCAGGGCGAGTTCAGGGCGTTCATGCGGATCCACAGGCCCGTGGCGCCGAAATCGCTCTCCTGCGCCATGCGGATGAAGCCGCGCCGCGCCTCGAGCTTCATCTCGATCGGGATCGCGTCCTCCAGGTTGCCCAGCACCACGTCCACCTGGGAGGCGAGCTCGGCCGCCTTGGCCCGCATCTTCTCCACATGGGGCGGCACGAAATGGATCATCCGCTCGAGCCGGACGGGCAGCTCGCGCAGGGGCTGCGGGGCTCCGACCGCGAGCGGCTGGAAGAAACGTCGCGGTAGCTTCATGGGGCCCTCGGCGGCTGAGATCGGACGCTCTTTGCCGAGCGCCGCGCAGGCCCGTCAACCGGGTCGCCGTCCAGGCATGCTGCCGGGCGGCTTGCCGCGGCTATCCCGGCTTGCGACAAGCCGGGCCGACCCGCGCGAGCCCCGATGACCGACCCCGTCGGCCTCTTCAACCTCCTGTTCCCGTTCTTCGGCGTGATCGCGCTCGGCTTCGGCTTCGCGCGGATCGCCAAGGTGCCGGAGGGCGGGCTCGCCTGGATGCAGCTCTTCCTGATCTACGTGGCGCTGCCCTGCCTGTTCTTCCGCCTGATCGGGGACAAGCCGATCGACGAGCTCGCCAACTGGCGCTTCATCGCGGCCACGACGCTGTCCACCGCGATCGCGTTCGGACTGTCCTTCCTGACCGGGCGGCTGAGCGGCCTTCGGCCCTCCGAAACGGTGCTGGGCGCCGTCGCCGGCTCCTATTCGAACGTCGGCTACATGGGGCCCCCGATGGTGCTCGGGCTGCTCGGCCCGGCCGCCAGCACGCCGGTCGCTCTGATCTTCATCTTCGACACCGTGTTCCTGTTCTCGGCGACGCCGGGCCTGATGGCGCTGGCCGGGGTCGAGCGCCGGAGCGTCCTGGCCACGGCCGGCGATGTCGGGCGCAAGATCCTGACCCACCCGTTCGTGATCGCGACGATCGTCGCGATCCTGGCCAGCACCTACCGGCTGCGTCCGCCGGTGGCGCTCGACACGATGATCGGCTGGCTGTCGGGCGCTTCCGCCCCCTGCGCGCTGTTTCTGCTCGGCGTCACGGTGGCGCTCCGGCCCGTCGGCCGGGTGCCGCGCGACGTCGCCATCCTGGTTGCGATCAAGCTCGTGGTGCACCCGCTCGTCGTGTGGCTCGTTTTGGCGGGGCTCGGGGGCTTTGATCCGGTCTGGATCGAGGCCGCGATCGTCATGGCGGCGCTTCCGCCGGCGCTGAACATCTTCGTGCTCGCCCGGCAATACGGGGCCGGGATCGAGCGCGCCTCGGCCTGCGTCCTGGTCGGGACGGTGGCGTCCATCGCCACCCTGACCGCGTTCATTCTCCTGACGCAGAGCGGGGCGCTGCCGCTCAATCCGTTCCGATAGGCAGCCCGCGCGGCAGCCCGCCCGAGGCGAGGCCCGCCCGCATCACGGCCCGGCGCAGCGGGCCGATCCGGGCCAGGAGCCCCAGGCCGAGGCCCCGCATCGCATCGGCCGGGAGAAGCCCCGACAGCAGCGCCCGGTTCAGCCCGTCGACGGCCACGCTGCGCAGCCGCACGTCGCGCATGCGGTCGCGCCCGTAGCGCTGCAGCACGGCCGCGGGTTCGAGGCCGGCGCCGCCTGTAGCGTCCGCCACGATACGGGCGAGCGAGGCCACGTCGGCCAGGCCGAGATTGAGGCCCTGCGCCCCGATGGGCGGCAGCGCGTGCGCGGCCTCGCCCACCAGCACGACCCGGCCGGCGCCGAGCCGGTCGACGCTCAGCAGGGACAGCGGCACCAGCCCGCGCGGGCCGTCGATCCGCACGCGCCCGAGCAGGCCGTGCGAGGCGCGCCAGACCGCCCGTTCCAGCGCCGCGTCGTCCAGCCCGTGCAGGCGCTCGCTCTCCTCCGGCCGGCCGACCCAGACGAGGCTTGAGCGATGGCCCGGGAGGGGAACGAGCGTGAAGGGTCCGGAGCGGGTGTGGAACTCGGTCGAGGTGTCGCCGTGCGGGCGCTCGTGGGCGAGCACGAGGGTCAGGGCCGCCTGCGGATAGGCATTGTGGCGCGCCGTGATGCCGGCGGCTTCGCGCATGCGCGATCGCCGCCCGTCGGCCGCGACGACCAGCGTGGCCGCGACGGAGCCGCCGTCCGCCAGCAGCACCGCTCCCTGCGGCCCGAGGCCGGTCGCGACCTGCTCGGTCCAGGTCAGGCCCGGCTGCGCTCGCGCGGCCTCGGCCAGCACGCGCACCAGGGCCGCGTTCTCGATGTTGCGCCCGAACGCCGACAGGCCGAGCTCGCCCGCTCCGAACACGACCGGGGGCGGGCGGAACAGGCTGCCGGTGTCGTCGACGATCCGCATGCTCGCGAGGGGCGCCGAGACGTCTGCGATCGCCGGCCCGACCCCGAGCGAGGCGAGAAAGCGCAGCGACCCCGCGAGAAGTGCCGCGCTGCGGCCGTCGGACCCCTCCGGTGCGGGCCCGACGAGCGCCGTCGCGCAGCCCGCGCGGGCGAGGGCGAGCGCGGCCGCGAGCCCGACGGCACCGGCGCCCACGACCGCAACGTCGACATGCCGCCCGTTCATCGCGCCCCCCACCGGGGCCGGCGGTTGCCGATCCCCTCGCGCGCTCTTAATGCCTGAGGGTCGAGTTAGGGAGCGAATGAATGGTCGCGGCAGTCCGGGTTCATCAATACGGCGGTCCCGAGGTCCTCACCTACGAGGAGGTCGAGCTGCCTCCGCCCGGAGCGGGCGAGCTCCGCGTCCGGCAGACCGCGATCGGCGTCAACTACATCGATACCTACTTCCGGTCCGGTCACTACCAGGCTCCGTCGCTGCCCTTCACCGCCGGCAACGAGGCGGCCGGAACCGTGACCGCGATCGGGGAGGGCGTCACCGGCTTCGCGGCCGGAGACCGGGTCGCCTATGTCGCCGCGCTCGGCTGCTACGCCGCGGAACGGAACGTGCCGGCGGCCATCACCGTGAAGCTGCCGGACGGCGTCACCGACGAGGTCGCCGCTGCGATGATGCTGAAGGGCATGACGGTCGAGTACCTGCTGCACCGGTCCTACAAGGTGAAGAGCGGCGACACGATCCTGGTTCACGCCGCAGCCGGCGGCATCGGGCTCATCCTGTCGCAATGGGCGAAGCTGCTCGGGGCCACCGTGATCGGCACGGTCGGCTCGGAGGAGAAGGCCAAGCTCGCCCGCGAGGCGGGCTGTGATCATGTGATCCTGTACCGGACCGAGAACTTCGTCGACCGGGTCCGGGAGATCACCGGGGGAGGGAAGTGCGAGGTCGTCTACGACGGCATCGGCAAGGACACGGTCGTGCAGTCGCTCGACTGCCTGAAGCCCCTGGGCACGCTGGTGAATTTCGGCTCCGCCTCGGGCGGCGTCGAGAATTTCAACCTCGGCCTGCTGGCGCCGAAGGGCTCGCTCTACGTGACGCGGCCGACGCTGAACACCTTCACGGCCAAGCGCGAGTGGCTGGAGGAGATCGCCGGCAACCTGTTCCGGGTGGTCGGATCGGGCGAGGTCAAGATCCCGATCCACAGGCGCGCCAAGCTGGCCGACGCGGTCGAGGTCCACCGCGCCCTGGAAGGCCGGGAAACAACCGGCGCTACCATCATGACCCCGTAAGGGAGGGGGGCAGTCCCTCTGCTCATCCCGAGGCGGCGCGAACCGCCGCCTCGAAGGCGCACCAGACGACCTTTCCGCCCCCGACGCGAAACCAACGCGCACCACCCTCTCCCGTGTGGGAGAGGGTCGGACGGCGAAGCCGCCGGGGTGAGGGTCGGACGCTGATAAGTGAAGCTCAGGCGCGGTCGGCAGTTCGGCGCCTCGTTCTGAGCCGTCCTGCCCTCACCCCGTCCCTCTCCCACACGGGAGAGGGTGCGCAGTGGGACGGTCTGCCCCACGCCGAAATCCGAAAACCAGCGCGCGCCACCCTCTCCCGGGTGGGAGAGGGTCGGACGGCGAAGCGGCCCGGGGTGAGGGTTGGGCGCCGGGAGGTGAAGCTCAGGCGAGGTCCGGGCCTCGGCGCTCTATTCTGCGAGGTCCTGCCCTCACCCCGACCCTCTCCCACCCGGGAGAGGGTGCGCGGCGGGACGGCCTGCGCCTCATCGCAACGTCGCCACGCGCCAGCGTAAAACCAGCGCGCGCCACCCTCTCCCGTGTGGGAGAGGGTCGGACGGCGAAGCCAACCGGGGTGGGGGTTGGACG
>JAQGJJ010000149.1 GCA_028290695.1 Enterovirga sp.
CCTTGGCGCCGTGCTTGCGGAACTCCGCCGCCGCCTCGTGGATCTTGGGCTCGTCCGCGCACACCACGAGATCGTAGCCGTTCTTCGCGGCGATCTCCGCCAGGTGGTAGCCGATGCCCGTGGAGGCGCCCGTGACGATCGCGAGGGGTCGTTGGGGCAATGTGCTGCTCCGCACCAAGAGAGGTTGCGGGCCAACGGCACGGTGTCGGGACAGTTCCGGGACGGCGCCCCCGGTCCCGTCCCGGACGGAGTTCACGAGGGCGGGCGAGGCCAACGGATCCGGCGCGGCACGGCCGCCGTCACAGGCGGACGGAGCGCAGCCGAAGCGCGTTGCCAATCACGCTGACCGAAGACAGCGCCATCGCGGCGGCCGCGATCATGGGCGACAGGAGCAGCCCGAAAACCGGGTACAGCAGCCCGGCCGCGATCGGCACGCCGGCCGCGTTGTACCCGAACGCGAAGACGAGGTTCTGGCGGATGTTGGCCATCACGGCCCCGGACAGGCGCCGCGCCTGCAGGATGCCGGTGAGGTCGCCCCGCACCAGCGTGATCCCGGCGCTCTGCATCGCGATGTCGGTTCCGGTGCCCATGGCAATGCCGACATCGGCGGCCGCCAGCGCGGGGGCGTCGTTCACCCCGTCCCCGACCATGGCGACCACGCGGCCCTCCGCCTGGAGACGCCGGATCACCGCGGCCTTGCCGTCCGGCAGCACATCCGCCTCGACCGCGTCGATGCCGAGCCGGCGGGCCACCGCCAGCGCCGTGGTGCGGTTGTCGCCCGTCAGCATCACGACCCGGAAGCCCGCCTGGCCGAGCTGGCGCAGGGCTTCGGGCGTCGACGCCTTGACCGGATCGGAGATGCCGAGCGCGCCCAGCACCGTCGGGCCGGCCGCCACGAACACGACCGTCGCCCCTTCCTGGCGGAGCCGTTCGGCCGCCTCGCCGAGTGGGGCGGCATCCGCCCCGCCCTCCGCGAGGAACGCCGCGCTGCCGATCACGACGCGCCGGCCCTCCACGACCCCGCTGACGCCCCGGCCGGGGGGCGCGTCGAAGCCGGCGACCGGCGGCAGCGCGAGCCCCCGTTCGGTCGCGGCCGCCACCACGGCGCGGGCGAGCGGGTGCTCGCTGCCGTGCTCCAGCGCGGCTGCGAGACGAAGCAGCTCGGCCTCGGCCATGCCCTCGGCCGGAACGATCGCGGTCACGGCTGGCCGGCCCTCGGTCAGGGTGCCGGTCTTGTCGAGCACGATCGTGTCGACGGCCTCCATCCGCTCCAGCGCCTCGGCGTTCTGCACGAGCACGCCCGCGGATGCGCCGCGTCCGACGCCCACCATGATGGACATCGGCGTCGCGAGCCCCAGCGCGCACGGGCAGGCGATGATCAGGACCGCGACCGCGGCCAGCATGGCCGAGGCGAACCGCGGCTCCGGCCCGACCGCCATCCAGCTCGCGAAGGCGACAAGCGCGGTCGCGATCACGGCCGGCACGAACCAGCCCGAGACCCGGTCGGCGAGGCGCTGGATCGGGGCGCGCGAGCGCTGCGCGTCCGCCACGAGCTGGACGATCCGGGCCAGCAGCGTGTCGCGTCCGACCTTTCCGGCCCGCATCACGAGCCCGCCGCTCTGGTTCACGGTTCCGCCGATCACGGCTGCGCCGACATCCTTGGCGACCGGCATGGACTCGCCCGTGACCATCGACTCGTCCACGGCCGAGCGGCCTTCCAGCACGGCCCCGTCCACCGGGATGCGCTCGCCGGGCCTGATCCGCAGCCTGTCCCCGACCGCGACCTCGTCCAGCCCGACCTCGTCCTCGCCCCCGTCCGCCCGCAGCCGGCGCGCGGTCTTAGGGGTCAGGTCGAGCAGGGCCCGGATGGCCCCGCCCGTGCTGTCGCGCGCCTTCAGCTCCAGCACCTGGCCGAGCAGCACCAGCACGGTGATCACCGCCGCGGCCTCGAAATACACCGGGACCGCGCCGTCGTGGTGCGACCGCATGCCGGGCGGAAACAGGTCCGGGGCGAGCGTCGCGACGACGCTGTACAGCCAGGCCGTCCCGGTTCCGATGGCGATCAGCGTGAACATGTTGAGGTTGCGGGTGGCGAGCGAGCGCCAGAAGCGGACAAAGAACGGCCACCCGGCCCACAGCACCACCGGGGTCGCCAGGACGAGCCCGACCCAGTTGGCGGTGCGCGGCCCGATGCGGTCGGTGAGGCCGAACAGGTGGCCGCCCATCTCGAGAACGAAGACCGGCAGGGTGAGCGCGAACGCGATCCAGAAGCGCCGCGTCATGTCGGCGAGTTCGTGGTTCGGCGGCGCCTCGGCCGTGATCGTGGCGGGTTCGAGCGCCATGCCGCAGATCGGGCAATCGCCCGGCCCGACCTGCCGCACCTCCGGGTGCATCGGGCAGGTATAGACCGTGCCGTCCGGCATGGGCTCGGCCACCCTCGGAAGCGGCGACAGATAGGTCGCGGGATCGGCGACGAACTTCGTCCGGCAGCCCGCCGAGCAGAAGAAGAAGCTCTCGCCCCCGTGCTCCGCCCGGTGCTTCGCGGTGGCCGGGTCCACCGACATGCCGCAGACCGGGTCCTTGGCGGCCCGAGATCCGGAGCCCGCCGGCTGTGCTTCGCCGTGGGCGCCATGGCCATGGTGAGCGTGACCGTGGTGCTTGTGCCCGCCGCAGCAGGCATGCGCCGCCGGGGCCGGGCCCGCGGCGGACTCGGTGCCCGCGGAGCCGTGCCGATGCTGGCTGATCATGGCAAACCCTTCCGTTCCCACCATATGTGGTGGACCTTCCGACGGTTGGAAGGTCAACGGTCCGGGG
>JAQGJJ010000166.1 GCA_028290695.1 Enterovirga sp.
GTCGTGCGGGCGCTGCAGAGCGCGTTTCCGGCTGCCAACCTGCAGCTCGTGGTGGACGCCCGCCTGCACGGGGCGAACCGCAAGGTCTCGAACCTCGTCAACATGAGCGAGGGGCTCCGGCACGATCTGGTCGTGCTCGCCGACAGCGATATGATTGTCGGGCCCGACTACCTGCGGCGCCTTGCCGCCGAGCTGGCGCGCCCCGGCGTCGGGGCCGTGACCTGCCTGTACCACGGCGTGCCGGCCGCGGGCCTGTGGTCGCGCCTGTCGGCCCTGGCGATCGACAGCCATTTCCTGCCGAGCGTCGCCGTCGGGCTAGGACTCGGGCTCGCCAAGCCCTGCTTCGGCTCGACCATCGCGTTGCGGCGCGGAACGCTGGAGGCCCTCGGCGGCTTCCGGTCGATCGCGGACGACCTCGCGGACGATTACGTGCTGGGTGCCCGGGTCCGGGCGCTCGGGCTGGAGGTGGCGGCGACGAGCTTCGCCATCGGGCATGTCTGCTCCGAGCGGAGCCTCCAGGACCTCGTTCGCCAGGAGCTCCGCTGGGTCCGCACGATCCGCCAGATCGATCCGGCCGGACATGCCGGGTCGCTGCTGTCGCACCCGCTCCCCCTGGCTCTCTTGGCCCTGATCCTAGGGCCGGGGCTGTTGCCGGCAGGGCTCGCCCTTGCGGCGATCGGCCTGCGGCTCGGCGTGTGCCTTGCGGTGGAGCGGGCATTCGGCGTAAAGCCACAGGCTTACAGGCTCGTGCCCGCGCGCGATCTCTTGTCGTTCGGCATGCTGGTCGCCAGCTTCTTCGGCCGGGCGGTGAGCTGGCGCGGTCAGGCCTACGACGTAGCGGCGAACGGCGTCCTCACCGCGAAGACGAGGCATTGAACCCCGACATGATGCGTACGCTCTTCCTGCAGGCTCCCTCGTTCGACGGTTTCGACGGCGGCGCCGGCTCCCGATACCAGGCCCGCCGCGAGATCCAGTCCTACTGGTACCCGACTTGGCTGGCGCAGCCCGCCGCGCTGGTCGAGAACTCCAAGCTCATCGACGCGCCGCCCCACAAGACCAGCCTCCAGGACGTGCTCGGCCAGGTGCAGGATTACGATCTCGCCGTGCTGCACACGTCGACGCCCTCCTTCGATTCGGACGTGAAGGTGATCGAGGCCATGAAGGCCACGAACCCGAACCTGAAGGTCGGGCTCATCGGCGCCAAGGTCGCGGTCCAGTCGGACGAGAGCCTGAAGGACGCGCCGGTCGTGGACTTCGTGGCCCGCAACGAGTTCGACTTCACGGTCAAGGATGTCGCCGACGGCGTGGCCTGGGGCAACATCAAGGGCCTGTCGTACCGCAACAGCCAGGGCGTCATCGTGCACAACGAGGACCGTCCGGTCATGCACGACATGGACTCGCTGCCCTTTGTGACGCCGGTCTACAAGCGCGATCTCGTGATGGAGAACTACTTCATCGGCTACCTGAAGCATCCCTACATCTCGTTCTACACGGGACGGGGCTGCAAGAGCCGCTGCACCTTTTGCCTATGGCCGCAGACCGTCGGCGGGCACCGCTACCGCACCCGCTCCGTCGGGCACGTCATCGACGAGGTGAAGTACATCCTCTCGGCGTTCCCGCAGATGAAGGAGCTGATGTTCGACGACGACACCTTCACGGACGACCTGCCGCGCGCGGAGGAGATCGCCCGGGAGCTCGGCAAGCTCGGCGTCACCTGGTCGTGCAACGCCAAGGCCAACGTTCCGCGCGATACCTTGAAGGTGCTGAAGGACAACGGCCTGCGGCTGCTGCTCGTCGGCTACGAGAGCGGCAACCAGCAGATCCTGCACAACATCAAGAAGGGCATGCGCGTCGAGGTTGCGGAGGAGTTCACGAAGAACTGCCACGAGCTCGGCATCAAGATCCACGGCACCTTCATCCTCGGCCTCCCGGGCGAGTCCCAGGAGACGATCCGCGAAACCATCAAGTTCGCGACCCGCATCAACCCGCACACGATCCAGGTTTCGCTGGCCGCGCCCTATCCGGGCACCTTCCTGTACAAGCAGGCGATGGAGAACGGCTGGCTGGACGTCGACAATGCCGAGCTCATCAACGACAACGGCATCCAGATCGCGCCGCTGCACTATCCGGGCCTGAGCCACACCGAGATCTTCACCTCGGTCGAGGATTTCTACCGGAAGTTCTACTTCCGGATTCCGAAGATCGCCTCGATCGTCGGCGAGATGGTGACCGAGCCGGACATGCTGAAGCGCCGGCTGCGCGAAGGCGTCGAGTTCTTCCGCTTCCTCAAGGAGCGCCGGGGCGTCGCGCAAGCCGCGTAAGCTCGGCGTCGATCCGGACGCGCGAGGCGCAGTCCGGAACCCACGCGCGAGCTCCCGCGCTCAGGCCTGGGTTCGGCTCGCCTGCCGGTGGCGGGCCCCGGACTGGTCGACGGTAGGTTGCTCCGGCGTTCCTCGCGAAGGCCGCCCAAGTGGCATATCCTCTCGCTCAGGAGTTCGTCTGATGACCGCCTTGCTGGAGCGAGCTTTGGCCGCCGCGAGTGCCCTGCCGGACGACGTGCAGGACGAGGCAGCCCGGGCGGTCCTGTCCTATCTCGGGCAAGAGCTTCCGAGTTTCGATCTGACAGCCGAGGACCAACAAGCCGTCGCGCGCTCGCGCGAGGCTTGCGCCATGGGCGAGTTCGCGAGCGATGAGCAGATCCGCGCGATCTGGGCGAAGCATGGGCTGTGACGGTCAGGTATTCAGCCCCGGCTGCGGCTGAGTTGGCGGACCTGCTCGACTCCATCTCCGAAGCGCTCTCCCCAGGGCGCCCGGAAGATCCTGCTGATGATCAAGCAGGTGGACCGCCATATCAGCCGTTTCCCGAAGCTTGGATCGCCGACGCAGGATCCGCACCTCCGCGCCATGCTCACGCTCCCGTACCCCTACCTCCTGCTCTACGAGGAGCAGGCTGGCGAGGCGATCGTCCACCGTGTCCGCCATGCTGCCCGGCAGCGCTGAGCGGCCCGAGAGCAGTCGTGGCATTCGGCCCTTCTTCATGACACCGCGTCTCGATCAGCAGCGCTCCCTCGTCGTCACGGCGGACGATTTCGGCCTCTCGCGCGAGGTCAACGAGGCCGTCGAGATCTCGCATCGCGACGGCATCCTGTCGGCTGCGAGCCTCATGGTGGCCGAGCCCTGGGCGGCCGATGCGGTGGAGCGGGCGCGTCGGCTTCCCGGCCTTCGGGTCGGCCTTCACCTGACGCTGGTCGAGGGGAGGGCGGTGTTGCCCCGCTCGGAGATCCCCGACCTGATCGGGCCCGACGGCCGGCTTCGCACGGACCTCGCCCGCTACGGGGCGGCGATCTTCTTCCGGCCCGGGGTGAAGCGGCAGATGGCGGCCGAGATCCGGGCCCAGTTCGAGGCGTATCGGCGGACCGGGCTGCCGCTCGGCCATGTGGACGCCCACAAGCACTACCATCTGCATCCCACGATCGCCGGCCTCGTCCTGGCGATCGGCCGCGGGTTCGGGACGACGACGTTGCGGGTGCCGGTCGAGCCGGCCGAGATGCTTGCCCGCGTCGAGCCCGTGGCGCGTGGGCTGGAGGCCCGCATCGCCGGCCCCTATGCGAAGCTGCTGCGGGCGCGGGCGCGCCGGGCGGGGCTCGCCGTGGCCGATCAGGTCTTCGGGCTCGCGTGGTCCGGCGCCATGACCCCGGCCCGGGTCGCCGGCCTGCTGCGGCTTCTGCCGCCCGGCCGGACCGAGATCTACACCCATCCGGCGCTTGCGGGCGGCTTCGACGGGGCCGCGCCGGGTTACCGCTATGCCGAGGAATTCGCCGCTTTGACGGACCCCGCCGTCCGGCGCGCCGCCGCGGAGGCGCTCGCCTCAGGCTGACCGGGAGTCGCCTGCCGGACGCGGCGGCCCGAGAAAGGCCGGGACGACGAAGAAGGCGGCCAGCAGGGTGAAGACGAGCGAGATCGCCAGCAGCTCGCCCATCGAGGCGGTGCCCGGATGGCTCGACGCCCACAGCGAGCCGAAAGCCGTGCCGGTCGTGAGCGCCGAGAAGAAGATCGCGCGCGTCAGGCTCGAGGCGAGCACGTCGGCCACGCCCGTCCGCCAGGCGATCAGGTAGTAGATGTGGAAGGCGACGCCGACCCCGAACATCAGGGGCAGGGCGATGATGTTGGCGAAGTTCAGGTCGAGCCCGACCAGATGCGCCGCCTGGAGGGTCAAGATCCCGGCCAGGACCAGCGGGCCGATGGCCAGCACCACGTCCAACAGCCGCCGCATCGCCACCCACAGGATCGCCGTGATGGCGATCAGCGCGTACAGGCCGGCCTGAACAAAGGCGCGCACGATCGTGGCGCCGGATTCGATGATCGTCACGGGCGCGCCGGAGATCTGGGGCGCGACGCCGCGAACCGCCTCCACGAAGCGGGCGTTCGCCGCCGGATCGGAGACGTCGAGCCGCGGGGCTACCTCGATTCGGGCGCGACCGTCGGCCGCGACCCAGCTGGCGACGAGATCCGCAGGCAGGGTTTCGCGCGTGACCGGCTGCGCCGCGAAGGACGTCCGAAGCTGGGCGAGCAGGCGCTCGAAATCCATCAGCACCGCCTCCTTGGCACCATCCTGTCGCGCGGCCGGAGCTGCGGCGACCCTTTCGAGCGCCTCGGCGAGGCGGGACGCCGCGGCTGCCGCTCCGGCATCGGCACCCGCCGCGGCCTTGCGCAGCCGTTCGGCGGTTTGCCGGAGGGCGGCGGCGACGTCGTCCGGAGTGGGCGCCGGCACCCGGTCCGGCCGCAGCACCGCGCCGAGCGCCGCGTCCGCCGCCCGGAGCTGGGCGAGCTTGGGCTCCTGGTCGTCCGGCACGAAGGTGTCGAGGGTCACGGCGCGCAGCACGGCGGGCAGCGCCTCCAGCCGGGCGGCCAGGATCCGGGCCTCCGCGAGCGAGGGGGCGAGCACGTCGATCGAGGTCGGGCTGGTCTCGGGCCTGGTCGCCAAGTCCCGGTAGGTCGACACCGACTCGACCTGCGGATCCCGCAGGTTCATCGGATCCGAGTCGAAGCGCAGCGCCAGAAGGGCCGGGGTGCCGGCCAGGACGAGGAGCGCGGTCGCTCCGAGCACGAGCCGGCGGTTGCGGGCGATCCAATGGTCGAGGGCGACGAGCGAGGCCGTCTCGAGCGGTGCCCGCTCGGCGGCGGGCCGCAGCACGGCGATGAGCGCCGGCAGCAGCGTGAAGCTCATGGCCCAGGCTACGATCATGCCCATGCCGGCGATCAGCCCGAGCTCCGACACGCCGCGAAACTCGGTCGGCAGGAAGGACAGGAAGCCCGCAACCAGGGACAGCGCCGCAAGCGTGAGCGGGAAGCCGAGACCCCGCGCCGCGCTGCGCAGCGCCTGCTCGAGGTCGTCGTGGTCGAAACGATCCGCCCGGTAGCGCACCGCGTACTGGATGCCGAAATCCACCCCGAGCCCGATGAAGAGCACGAAGAAGGCGACCGAGATCAGGTTCAGCTGCCCGATGGCGAGCAGGCCGAGCCCGGACGTGATCACCAGCCCGGACACAAGGGTGATCAGCACGGCCAGGATGAGCTTCGGCGATCGCAGTGCCGCGAACAGAATCAGCGCCACGGCCAGCAGCGTCAGCCCGACATTCAGCTCCATGTTCTCGGCGACGGTCGCGAACTCCTCGTCGGCCAGCGGCACCGGGCCGGTGAGACGCATCGTCACCCCGTTATCCGGCACGAGCCCGAGCTCCGCAGCCACCCGGCGCAGGGTCTCCGTCCCGGCGGCGCCCGGCTGCAGCGCCGAGTAATCCATCACGGGCCGGACCAGCACGATCTTGCGCAGGTCCGCGCGGGCGGCTCCGTCGCCGCCGGCCAGGAGGGTGCGCCACGACAGGCGCGCCCTGCCGCCGGCCAGCACCGTCTCGATCGCGCGTGAAAACATGTCATAGCGGGGTGCAAGCTCGGCGAGCGTCACCGCGCCCGACCGGATGCCCGCGAGGGTGGCGCCGACCGTCTGGGCGAAGCCGCGCAGGCTGGGGTCGCCCGCCATGACCGACAGCAGCGGCGCCTGCTCGGCCAGTGTCGCCAGCGTGCCTCTCAGCTCCGCTTCCGGGAGAAACAGCAGCCCGTTCTGCGCGAAGAAGGGCCCGCCATCCGGCCGCTCCACGCTTCGGAACGCGTCCGGGCGTTTGCGCAGCGCGTCCGCTAGGCGTTCGGCCGCGTCCTCCGCCTGCTCCGGGCTCGCGCCGTCCAGAACTGCGACCACGAGCTCGGTCCGCTGCGGAAAGGCGCGGTCGAAGGCGATCTCGATCTGCCGCCACTCGACGGAGGGCGAGATCAGGCTGGCCGTGTCCGTGTTGATGGCGAAGCGGGTAACGGTGGCCCACAATCCGACCGCGGTCAGAAGCAGGGCGACCGCGATCACGATCCAGGGACGCCTCACGGAAACGTGGACGATCGCTTCAACGGGTCGCATGAGGACGTGCGGCGTGTGCCATCATTTCAGCAAGGAGCGGGGAGAGGCTCCTCCTAGCGGTCGAACGCGGGGCGATCAACGCACCCGCCCTCGGCCGACGGATCCGGCGCGGCGGGAATGGACGACACGACCGTGGGAGACGGCGTTGAGGGCGCTTCGGACCTGCTTCTCGACGAGAGGCGCCGAAGAGGGCATAATAGAGATCGTGATCGATCCGATGTGGTTCGCGCGGGCGAGCGTCGGCCCTTCGGGCGTCGTTCTCAGGAGACTGGTGGGGGCATGAAGGTCGTCCTAGCGCAGCCGCGCGGTTTCTGCGCGGGCGTTGTTCGCGCGATCGACATCGTCGAGCGCGCTCTCACGAAATATGGCGCCCCGATCTACGTGCGCCACGAGATCGTGCACAATCGCCACGTGGTCGAGACGCTGAAGGCGAAGGGCGCCGTGTTCGTGAAGGAGCTGTCCGAGGTCCCGACCGGGGCCGTGACGGTCTTCTCCGCGCACGGTGTCGCGCGCTCTGTGCAGAAGGACGCCGAGGCCCGCAAGCTGCCGGTCCTGGACGCCACCTGCCCGCTCGTCACGAAGGTCCACAACCAGGGGCGACGCTATGTCACCCAGGGCCGCACGCTCGTGCTCGTCGGCCATGCGGGGCACCCCGAGGTGGTCGGCACGCTGGGCCAGATCGACGGTCCCGTGCATCTGGTGCAGACCGCCGCCGAGGTGCAGACGCTGCCGCTGCCGCTGGACACCCCGCTCGCCTACATCACGCAGACGACGCTGTCCGTGGACGACACGCGCCACATCATCGAGGCCCTGAAGGCGCGGTTCTCCGACGTGATCGGTCCCGACACGCGGGACATCTGCTACGCCACCCAGAACCGGCAGGCGGCGGTGCGCGACCTCATCCGCATCGTGGACGTGCTCCTGGTCGTGGGCGCGCGCAACTCGTCGAATTCCAACCGGCTGCGCGACGTCGGCGAGGAGGCGGGCGTACCCTCTGATCTCGTGGCGGACGGCAGCGAGGACGATCCGGCCTGGCTCGAAGGTGCGGGACGGGTGGGACTGACGGCTGGGGCGTCCGCG
>JAQGJJ010000194.1 GCA_028290695.1 Enterovirga sp.
GGCGTGCTCAGCCACGACCAACTCCTGACCGATCCCGACCAGGCCGTCGAGTTCGTGCGGCGGACCGGCGTCGATGCGCTCGCCATCGCCATGGGCACCTCGCACGGCGCGTACAAGTTCACCCGCAAGCCGGACGGCGCGGTTCTCGCCATGAACGTCATCGAGGAGATCCACCGCAAGCTGCCCGACACGCACCTCGTGATGCACGGCTCCTCGTCCGTGCCGCAGGACCTTCAGGACATCATCAACCAGTACGGCGGCCAGATGAAGCCGACCTGGGGCGTACCGGTCGAGGAGATCCAGCGCGGCATCAAGCACGGCGTGCGCAAGATCAACATCGACACGGACAACCGCATGGCCATGACCGGCCAGATCCGGAAGGTGCTGCAGGAGAACCCGTCCGAGTTCGACCCGCGCAAGTACCTGAAGCCGGCCATGACCGCGATGACCGCCCTCTGCAAGCAGCGCCTGCAGGAGTTCAACACCGCCGGCCAGGCTTCCAAGATCAAGCGCGTGGCGACCCCGGCCGAGATGGCCGCCCGCTACGCCCGGGGCGAGCTCGATCCGAAGATCGGTTCGCTGACGCGCGCCGCCGCCGAGTAGCCCGGCCGGTCAGGTCCCGGCTTTCGCCGCAATCCGGAGCCATGGGGACGGGATGATGCAGCCCGCCCCGCGGACGCACAGCGTACACGCATGAGCCAGGTCCAGCCCCGCCTCTATCTCCTCACGCCGCTCGTGGACGACGTGGACGCCTTCCGTCCCGCTCTCGAGCAGGCGTGCTCGGGCGGCCAGGTGGTCGCGGTGCTGCTGCGGCTCGCCCCCGCGGACGAGCGCACGCTGATCAGCCGCGTGAAGGCGCTCGCGCCGTCCGTGCAGCGGTTCGGCGCGGCCGCCATCGTGGCCGACCCGGCCTCCGGCGTGGACCTCGTGACGATCGCGACGCGCGGGGGAGCGGACGGTGCGCATGCGAGCACGCCCGAGCGTCTCCACGACCTGTGCCAGCGCCTAAAGGACGGCCGCAACGTCGGGGCGGGCGGCCTTGCCATGAAACACGACGCCATGGTGGCTGGCGAACTCGGCGTCGACTACGTCATGTTCGGCGAACGCCAGCCGGACGGGAGCGTGCCGCCCTTCGACCTGGTCGAGGAGCGCGCCGCCTGGTGGGCGGAGATCTTCCAGACGCCCTGCGTCGTCGTCGCGCCGAACCTCGCCACCGTTCCGGCACTGGCCCGCACGGGCGCCGATTTCATCGCCCTCGGCGACTGGCTGTGGACCCACGAGGGCGGGCCGGCCGCGGCGGTCGAGGCGGCCCTGCGGTCCGTGAGCGCCGCGGCGAGCCACGTATCCGCATGACCAGGCTCGCTCTCGCCGCACTCGCGGTGCTGCTGGCCGGGCCGGCAACGGCGGCGCCGCAGCCTCCCAGCCCGGCCGCTTCGAAGAAGCCGGCCGCGGCCGCTCCCGCGAAGCCCGCGGCAGCCGCGGCGCCCGGGCCCGCGGCCGACATCGCCTACGGGGCCTACCAGCGGGGGCTGTACATGACGGCCTTCATGGAGGCGACCGCCCGCCTCGAGCGCGACGGCGGCGACACGCCCGCGATGACGCTGCTGGGCGAGCTCTACAACCAGGGCCTCGGGGTCCGACAGGATTCGGCGGAAGCGGGCCGCTGGTATCGGCTTGCCGCGGCGCGCGGCGACGCTCACGCCATGGCCTCGCTCGGCCTCATGGCGTCCGACGGGCGCGGCACCGCCCGGGACCTCGACCAGGCCCGGAGCTGGCTCGAAAAGGCCGCCTCCCTGCGCGAGCCGACCGCCGCCTACAACCTCGCCCTGCTTCTGCTCGCCTCCGGCTCGCCTGCCGAGCTCTCGCGGGCCGCGGCGCTTCTCAGGATCGCGGCGGATGCCGAGATCGGCGATGCGCAGCACGATCTCGGCGTCATGTACGCGCGCGGTCAGGGCGTGCCGAAGGACCCGGCGGCAGCGGCGGGGCTCTACCTGAAAGCTGCGAAGAACGGCTCGGTGGGGGGCGAGGTGGAGCTCGCCATCGTGCTCTATAACGGCGACGGCGTGCCGAAGGACGAAGCGGCGGCCACGCGGCTGTTTCGACGTGCGGCGCTGCGCGGCAACGCCATCGCCCAGAACCGGCTGGCACGGATCTACGTGACCGGCCGCGGCGGCCAGAAGAACCTGGTCGAGGCGGCCGCCTGGCATCTCACCGCGGCACGCCAGGGCCTGCCGGATTCGTGGCTGGACGAGACCCTGAAGGCGCTTCCGGAGCCGGACCGGAAGCGTGCCGAGCAGCTCGCCGCCGAACGGTCGGCCGCGCTCTAGCTCAGGCGGCCAGCAGCGGCATGGCCGTTCCGACCGCCAGGATGCAGAGCGAGGCCGCCACGATCGCGCCGTCGGCGGTCCGCCGGCTGCGGGCGAGCCAGACCCGCATCCCCTCCCGGATCGCGAGGCTCAGGACGAGCTGGACCACGGCGACGCCGAACAGATAGGACCAGAGCGGGGCCGCCTGTGCGCCGACGATGCTCTCCGCCAGCGCGTAGCCGTGCACCAGACCGCCGAACCCGCACAGTCCCGACAGGAGAACCAGGGGCGTTCCCCGGCGTGCGAGCAGTGCGGCGCCCATCAGCAGGACGGAGACCGCCACCAGCAACTCGCCGGCCGGGAGGGCATGCGCGCCGAGATGCAGCGCAGTTCCGGCCGCACCGGCCGTGAGAAAGACCGCCGGCAGCGCCCAGCCGCTGCGAACAAAGGCCGAGAGCACGCCGA
>JAQGJJ010000197.1 GCA_028290695.1 Enterovirga sp.
CGCTCGGCCAGTTCATGCTCGACCTGCACACCACCGAGCACGGCTATACCGAGGTGTCCCCGCCGCTGATGGTGCGGGACGAGGCGATGTTCGGCACGGCCCAGTTGCCCAAGTTTCGCGACGACCAATTCGCGACTTCGAGGTCGGCCGAAATCGGGGACCTGACTCCCATCATCGCTAGAGCTCAACGGGAGTTCATCCAGAACCATCCGAAACGCTCGAAAGATGGCCTGCTTCCTGACAGCGAAGAGATCCGGCAGCAGTCGGTTCTGAACACGTTCAAAGCAATAGAGGAATATCTGAACCTCGACCTCAGGCTAGCGGAGAGGGACCCGAACGAGCCGATAGACATCCCTGTGCCGCTTTGGCTCATCCCGACCGCGGAAGTCCCGCTGACGAACCTCGTGCGGGACAGCATCCTGGCCGAGGAGGAGCTGCCGCTGCGCTTCACGGCGCTCACCCCCTGCTTTCGCGCGGAGGCGGGCGCTGCGGGGCGGGATACGCGCGGCATGCTGCGCCAGCACCAGTTCTCCAAATGCGAGCTCGTCTCGATCGTGGCGCCGGAGAAGTCGGCCGAAGAGCACGAGCGCATGCTGGCCTGCGCCGAGGCGGTGCTGCAGCGGCTCGAACTGCCCTACCGGGTGGTGACGCTGTGCACCGGCGACATGGGGTTCGCGGCCGCCAAGACCTACGACATCGAGGTCTGGGTGCCGGGGCAGGGGACGTTCCGCGAGATCTCCTCGTGCTCGGTCTGCACCGATTTCCAGGCCCGGCGCATGGGCGCGCGCACTCGCGCCAAGGGCGAGAAGGCGCCGCGCTTCGTGCACACGCTGAACGGCTCGGGCGTCGCGGTCGGTCGGGCCCTGATCGCGGTGCTCGAGAACTACCAGCAGCCGGACGGCTCCGTCGCCGTGCCGGCAGCGCTCGCGCCCTATATGGGCGGCATCGCGAGGATCGGTTAAGGTCGCTCCGGCAGCGGCCGCACGAGCCTGCGCCGCAATGGGGAGTCACGCGATGAAGACCCAGTCCGTCCCGACGATCTGCTACGACCTGCCGACTGTCAGCCGCTTCTTCCGCTCCGTCGCGCTGGCCGTCGCCATGCAGAAATACATGTCCGTCGAGTGGAAGGACTACAAGGACAGCACGACCCTCAACGTCATCTACTCCGTGATGTTCTGGAAGGGCCCGCCGGGCTCGGTCGAGGTGAACACGGGCTCGCGCCAGCAGATCGAGGCCGAGACGAACCGGCTGCATGCGCATTACCTCATGACCTGGGTCGAGAAGGTGCATGGCGGCGGGCCGGGTGCCGGCAACAGCTATACGGCCCAGATGATGAGCGTGCGGGAAAGCGCCCGCGGCGCGATCGAGAGCACCTTCCGGGACGCCCGGCAGATCAACGCGGAGATCGCCCGCGACACGCAGGACGCGATCGTGGCGCTGGCCCGCATCCGGCTGGCCGCAACCGTCGGCGTGGCGGTCATCGGGGCGGGTGCCGGAATCGCCTTCGTGTCGGCCGCAGCCGCCGGCTCGGCGGGGGGCGCCGGGCTGATGATCGCCGGGGTGGAGGCCGGGGCCGGCGGGTTCACATTCGGGGCCACGGGCGCCGGCTTCTCCATGACCAACAGCATGATCAAGACCTGGGAAGGCGGCACGGGCGCCAAGGTCGCGGCGATCTCCATGGATGCCGGCAAGTACGGGGGCGGCGAGGCGGCCGGGCACGTGGCGGGACACGGCATGACCAAGGCCCTGACAGAGACTGCGCATTCGCAGCAGATCATCGCATCCGCCCAGGGGCAGATCACCAAGTATTCCAAGGTGCTCGAGGGCAAGGTCCGGAAGAAGACGGCCGCCAAGGCGACCAGCATCATCACGGGCGCCCAGGGCAAGATCGCGAGCGAGACGGCCCGGATGGGGAAGTCCGGACAGCTCCTCAAGGGCGCACGGGCGCTCGGCACGGCCGCGCCCGTGTTCTTCGCCGCCTGGGACATCATGGATGCCCTGGGCGACTACAACGACACCATGGCGGCAGTGAGCCACTAGGACGACATGAGAATTTTGGTCACGAACGACGACGGCATCCACTCTCCGGGGCTCGAAATCCTGGAGAGGGTCGCGGCGCAGCTGTCCGACGAGGTCTGGGTCGCTGCGCCGGAATTCGACCAGTCCGGCGTCTCGCATTCCCTGTCGCTGTCCGATCCGCTGCGGCTCCGGCGCATCTCGGAGCGGCGCTTCGCCGTGAAGGGCACGCCCACCGATTGCGTCATCCTGGCGACCCGGCACGTGATGAAGGACCGGCGGCCGGACCTCGTGCTGTCCGGCATCAACCGGGGCCAGAACGCGGCCGAGGACGTGACCTATTCGGGCACGATCGCGGCCGCCATGGAGGGCACGATCCTCGGCATCCCGGCCATCGCCATGTCCCAGGCCTACGGCAAGAGCGGGCGGGAGAATATCCGCTGGCAGTGCGGCGAGCACCACGGGGCACGCACCATCCGGATGATCCTGGACGAGGGCATCCCGAAGGGCACGCTGATCAACGTGAACTTCCCCGATTGCGAGCCGGAGGACGTCCAGGGCGTCGCCGTCACCGCGCAGGGAAAGCGCGACAAGGAGCTGCTCGGGGTCGAGGAGCGCCAGGACGGCCGCGGCAATCCGTATTTCTGGATCGGCTTCTCGCGGGGGCCCTACACGCCCGGCAACGGCACCGACCTGAAGGCGCTCGCCGAGGGCCGGATCTCGGTCACGCCGCTCCGCCTCGACCTGACGGACGAGCCGACCATGACGCGCTTCGCGCAGGCCTTTTCCGAACAGGCGGCCGCGAAGGACGTTTCCGCCTGAACGGAGACATGCATCCATGCTGAACCTGCACCCGCCCTTTCGCCGCGCCACCGAGGGCGATCTCGACACGGTTCGGGCCCTGCTCGGCGAGCGCGCCGGCCCCGACCCCGCCGAGGCCGTGGTGGCGGAGGAGGGCGGCACGGTGGCTGCGGTGCTGGACGGCCGCCCCTCCGGCGAGACCTGGCGGGTGGACGCGCTCGCGGTCGCGAACGAGCGCGTGGCGGATCTCGGGCCGCGCATCCTGGCCGTGGCGGACGCGCTCGCGGCGGATGACGGTCTCGCCTCCGTCACGATCGACCCCCGCGCCCTCGATCCGGCCCTGCGGGCGATGCTCGATGCGGAAGGGTTCCGGCCGGGCGGAAACGGCCTGATGGTCCGGCCCGTGGTTCCGCAGGGTTGAACCCGGAGCCGGCCCGGCCCGCCGCGCGGGACCTGCAGCCCGCCGGGCGGGACTTGCCGCCCGACGCAGCGGGGCAGGGCGGCCCCTCCGGCCCTTGACCCGCCGCATGGCCGGGCTTTGATGCGGGCCAAGGCGGCGCGAGGCTGCCCATCGCAGGAAGCGTCATGGCTGGTGAGTACGACGTCATCATCATCGGGGCCGGCCCCGGCGGTTACGTGGCGGCCATCCGCTCCGCCCAGCTCGGCTTCAAGACGGCCGTGGTGGACCGCGAGCACCTGGGCGGCATCTGCCTGAACTGGGGCTGCATCCCGACCAAGGCGCTGCTGCGCTCGGCCGAGGTGTTCCACTACCTGCAGCACCCCGGCGATTACGGGCTGAAGATCG
>JAQGJJ010000214.1 GCA_028290695.1 Enterovirga sp.
TCACGAGCTCTCGGTTACCCAGGATGAGGTGCGCTTCTCAGGTCACGCCATCGAGTGCCGCATCAACGCCGAGAACCCCGCCACCTTCCGCCCCTCTCCGGGGCTGATCACGTACTTCCACCCGCCGGGCGGGCTCGGCGTGCGGGTCGATTCGGCCGCCTATCAGGGCTACCGGATCCCACCAAACTATGATTCGCTGATCGGCAAGCTGATCGTGCAGGGACGCACCCGGAACGAATGCCTGATGCGGCTGCGTCGCTCGCTGGACGAGTTCGTCGTCGACGGGGTCGAGACTACGCTGCCCTTATTCCGCACCCTGGTCCGCAACCCGGATATCCAGAACGGCAGCTACGACATTCACTGGCTCGAGGAGTTCCTCGCGAGTGGCGGAACCGACGCAAGCTGAGGCATGATGGTGCTCGCCATGCGTGAGCGCTCCGACATCGTCAGGCCACCGGTCGCGTCGGCGCGAGCGCGGCAGGGCTGAGCCGTGGCCGGCTCACCCCGCGCCGAGATCACGCCCGACATCCTGCTGCGCGCCTATGCGGCCGGCATCTTCCCCATGGCGGAGGACGCCGAGGATCCGAGCCTCTTCTGGGTCGAGCCCCGGGCCCGCGGCATCATCCCGCTGGACGGGGTCCATGTCTCGCGCTCGCTCGCCAGGACGATCCGGCGCGACACCTTCGAGATCCGGGTCGACACGGATTTCGAGGGCGTGATCGGCGGCTGCGCGGCTCCGGGCCATGATCGCGACAGGACCTGGATCAACCTGCGCATCCGCCGGCTCTACGGGGACCTGTTCGACCTCGGCCATTGTCACACGGTGGAGGCTTGGTCGCATGGGCGGCTGGTGGGAGGCCTGTACGGGATTTCCCTCGGCTCCGCCTTCTTCGGCGAATCGATGTTCCACCGCCAGACCGACGCCTCCAAGGTAGCGTTCGTTCATCTCGCGGCGCGGCTCCGGGCCGGCGGCTTCACCCTGCTCGACGCACAGTTCAGGACCGACCATCTCGCGACCCTCGGTGCCGTCGAGGTCTCCCGCCGCGCCTACAAGGCCCGGCTGGAGCAGGCCGTTTCGGGAAGCGCGGAATGGTGGGTCTGGCCGCGCGGGCAGATCGTGCGCGGCGCCGAGGCGCTCGCGGCTCTCGCCCGCTGACGCGGGGGACGCGTCAGGCCGCCTGCGTAATGCTGCCCTCCGCCCTGGGGGCAACGGCCGGCGGGCCGGCCCCGTCGAGCGCCGCGAGGGCCGCTTCCAGCCCGGCGAAACACGCGGGATCGATTGCCGTGCCGAGATCCGCCCGCATGATGTCGAGCGCCCGTTCGACCGGCATGGCGGCCCGGTACGGCCGCTCGGCGGTCAGGGCGTCGAAGATGTCGGCGGTGGTGATGATGCGGGTATCGCGCGAGATCTGTTCCGCCACGAGGCCCTTCGGGTAGCCGCGGCCGTCCAGCCGCTCGTGATGAGCCCCCGCCATGGCGGCGAGTTCGCGGAAGGCGGCGATCCGCGACAGGATGACCTCCGTCGCGGCGGGGTGCTGGCGCACCACGGCGAACTCGGCATCGTCGAGCTTCCCCGGCTTGTCGAGAATGGTGTTCGAGACGCCGAGCTTGCCGATATCGTGCAGCAGGGCGCCGCGCTTCAGCCAGCGGCGATGCTCCGGCGGCACGTGCATCGCCTGCGCGATCATGTCGGTGAAGAACGCCACCCGGGTCGAGTGCCCGCTGGTGTAGGGGCTCTTCGAATCGACCACCTGGGCGAAGGCGGCCGCGATGTCGTCGAGATAGTCGTCGTCCAGCATCTGGACATTCCGGGCGGGCTCGAGGGCGAAGATGTCCCGCTGCAGCGTCGCCGAGCCGAGCCCAGTCCAGAAGGCCTCGTCCGTCGCGATCCTGCCGAAGGCGGCTGCGAGGGCCGGGTCGAACCAGGTGCCGGCGCGGGCCGCGATCTCCCCGCCGGCCGCGTCCCGGCCCCCGCCCGTCTGGAACACGTCGACCACCTGGGCCAGGAGGGCGATCTGGGCGTAGATCGGGATGGCCGCACCGGCGAGGCCGGACGGCTTGCCGCCGCCGTCCCAGTGCTCGTCCAGGCACTGGATGCCCTGGGCCACGCCCTCGGAGAAGCGGAGCTGGCGGGCGATCGCGGCGCCGCGCTGACAGCGCGTTTCGATGAGCTCGCGGCTGATCTCGGCCCCGTGCTGCACGATGTTCAAGATGGCGCGGAAACGCTCGGCCAAGCCCGCCTTGAGCCCCGTGTGGGACAGAACGAAGCGCAGCACCTCCGGGAGGCGGCCGCCGACCGTCTTGAAGTCGCGCTTGAAGGAGAGATCGTCCGTCAGGTACAGCGCGCAGATCCGGGCGGCGTTGCTGGAGCAGCCGAGATCCTTCAGCAGCAGGGTGTAGTACAGCTCCCAGAGCTCGGTCTCGGGCAGGCCGATCTCGCGCCCCAGCGCCATGCCGATCCAGCAGCAGCGGACGCAATGCCCTTCCGGCTGCCCCTCCGTCATGTCGAGCGCGTGGCTGAGCGCGCCCAGGAGCTCGGACAGCGTCAGGTCGCCCAGCGCCGGACCGGAGGCCGACGGTTCCTCGATGCCCCGATCCATGAGTGCCGCCGCCGCCCCGCCGAAAATGGTCGGGGTCGACGAAGCACGGCAGGGCTTAAGCTTCGGTTCCGACGGCCGGCCCGGCCGCTCAGCGCGCCGGGTTGAAGCCGCCGTAGCCCGGGAACACGCCCGGAGCCGCGCCCTGCTGGTTCGTCGGGTAGAAGCGGCGGCTCGGGGCCTGCGCGGGCCGGACCTCGCGGCCCTGCGGCTCGGCGACGTCGATCTGCCCGGAGGCGTTGGTGCGCCGCGTTTCGCGCACGGCCTCGCCGCGGCGGCGCTCGCGCTCCGGCCGGGAGGCGACGACGGGGGCGTCCTCGTTCTCCTTCGGCTCGGCGATGATGGCGGTGCCGCCTTTGCAGTCGGTCAGCCACACGTCGTAGACCGCGTGCTCGATCCCGTGCAGGCCCGGGCTCGCGGCGAACATCCAGCCGGTGAAGATGCGGCGGTACTTGTTGTCGAGCGTGACCTCGTCGACCTCGATGAAGCCGTCGGTCTGCGGGCTCTCCGTCGGCGGGCGCGAGTAGCACACGCGCGGGGTGATCTGCAGCGCGCCGAACTGCACGGTCTCGTCCACCGCCACCTCGAACGAGATGATCCGCCCGGTGATCTTGTCGAGGCCGTTGAAGGCCGCGACAGGGTTCCTGATCTTGTCGGCCGAGGCCGGGACGGCGCCGAGCAGAAGGGCCGCCAGGGCCGCGCTGCCCGCGCTCGCGAATCGCATATGCCGCATCGTGCCGGGCCGGTCGCCTACCGCTTGATCTCGATCTCCAGGAAGGCGTAGGGCGCGCCCGTCCCGTTCACCACGTTGTGTTCCACGCCCTCCTGTCGAAAGTAAGGCTCGCCGTCCCGCAGCGGCGCCTCGCGCACGGCGCCGCCCGGCTCCTCGAGGATCAGCGTGCCGTTGCCGAGCGGCACCACCACGTAATCGTGGCCGTGCCGGTGCCAGCCCGTCTCCGCGCCCTCGGCGAAGCTCCATTTCGTGACCGCGACCTGGTCGTTGTCGATCAGGGTCGTGGGCTCCGCCTTGGGACGCGCGCTCATGGCTCAGCCTGCATTGGCCTGGCGCAGTCCGACGCCGTGCGTGCCGGGATGCGCCTCGGGACGGGGTGTGTCGCGGCCGTCCGGCGAGAGGCCGTCGGCGTCGCGTCCGCTCGGGGACCAGCCGTCCGGCGACCAGGCGACGTAGTCCCCGGTGGCGGCCGGCCGCATGCCCGCGGCCTCGGTCGAGCCCTGCGGCCGGTAGGCGCGCGGCGTTCCGGTCATGTTCGGCAGGTAGGGCTTTTCCCACGCATGCGCGGCGTGGTCCTCCTCGCTCGGCGGGGACGCATAGGTGTGGGCGAGCCAGCCGCGCCAGCCGGGCGGCACCCGCGAGGCGTCGACGTCGCCGTTATACACGACCCAGCGCCGCTCCGGCCCGATGGAGGGATCGATCGCGTGCCCGACGGCCCGGTA
>JAQGJJ010000221.1 GCA_028290695.1 Enterovirga sp.
GCTGATCGCACTTTATTACCGAACGCCAGAATGGCTGAGCCCCGCCGACGCCACGCGATCGAACCGGCGGCGAGTGATCGAGCACTTCCGAACCGAGCATGGACACCGCATGGTCGCGCATCTGGAGCCGGTGAATGTGTCCGCTCTGCTGGGCAAGCGGGCCGAGACGCCTAGCGCCGCCAATATGCTGCGCAAGCAGCTTCTCCGCCTTATGGATTACGCGATCACGCTGCGCATCCGCACCGACAACCCGGTGCGAGTGACTAAGCCTTATCGCATCAAGACCAATGGCTTCCATACTTGGACCGAGGATGAGATCGCAGCGTTCGAGACGCGGCATCCGCTCGGCACGAAGGCACGGCTCGCGCTGGCGCTGATGCTTTGGACCGGGCAGCGTCGCAGCGAGGCCATTCGCATGGGCCGCCAGCACGTCGCCAAGGGCCGCCTGCGCGTGCGCCAGCAAAAGACCGACACGGCGCTGTCCCTGCCGATCCTGCCGCCCCTGCAGCTGCGATCGCAGCTATGCACTCCGACAACATGACCTTTCTGGTGACTGCTTACGGCAAGCCTTTCACGCCTGCGGTCTTCGGCAACTGGTTCCGTCATCGGTGCGATGAGGCAGGGCTTCCACAGTGCTCCGCCCACGGGCTGCGTAAGGCTGCATCGCGGCGGCTGGCTGAGGCCGGTTGCTCCAACCAGCTCATCAAAGCCTGGACCGGTCACAAGGGAGGTTCCGAAGTCGCGCTCTACACGCGCGATGCCGATCAAGTTTCGCTTTCGGATCAAGCCGGCGCTCGGCTGATGCGCTCCGAAATGTCTAACCCTGACGCTGGGTTAGACAGTCCTGCCGCTAAACCATTGAATGGAGGAAATTAAGTGCAGCAGATGGTGACCCCAACGGGAATCGAACCCGTGTTTTCGCCGTGAAAGGGCGACGTCCTGGACCGCTAGACGATGGGCGCGGGGAGGCGCGGAGCTATAAAGCGGGAGGATCGATCGAACAAGAGCGGCAACCGCCCGATCGGGCGCGGAAGACCGGTTTTTCCGCGCCCGAACAGCCATGTTTGCCTCGCCCGGCATGTGCGATAGGAGTGGTGGTCCGGGATCCGGCGCGGCGACCGATGGTATGAGACGAAGACAGCTGTCGCTACTGGCCTGCCTGCCCGCCCTCGTGCTGGGCATGGCCGCCGCGATGGCCGCCGAGATCAAGATCATCGCCCCATCGGCGCCCGGCAGCGGCTGGGACCAGCTCGCGAAGGCGCTGGCGCTCGGGCTCACCGAGCCGATGGGCCCGCTGGGGGTCGAGGTGGTCAATGTTCCCGGCGGCGGCGGAACCGTCGGCCTGGCCCATTTCCTGGCGAGCGGCCAGGACGGCGAGATGCTGGTGACCGGGCTCACGATGATCACCGCGGGCGTGATGAACCGCGCACCCGTCGAGGTGGACCGCCTGACACCGGTCGCCCGTCTTGCGGCCGAGCCCTTCGCCATCGCGGTACCGGCGGCCTCTCCCCTCAAATCGCTTGCGGACCTCAGGGCGGCGATCCACGCCGACACGGGAAAGCTGAGCTGGGCCGGAGGCCCCTTCGGCGGCATCGACCACCTCGCCGCCATGCTGCTGGCGCGAGGTCTCGACATCGAGCCCGGGCGGCTGAACTACGTGCCGTTTTTGACCAGCGCCGAGGCCGCATCTGCGGTGGCCGACGAGAAGGTAAGCGCCGCCGTCACCGCCCTCGGCGAGCTTCAGGGCGATCTTTCCGCGGGCCGGGTCCGCCTCCTCGGCACAAGCGCCTCCGAGCGGATCGAAGGAATCGACGCGCCGACCTTCCGGGACAGCGGGATCAAGCTCGAGCTCATGAATTGGCGTGGGGTGGTGGGCAGGCCGGGCCTGGACCGCGCCGCCCAGGTCCGGCTCGCCCTCGCGGTTCAGGACGCGATCCGTTCGCCGGCCTGGCTGCAGATGCTCGACCGCAAGAAGTGGCGCAGCGCCTATCTCGGGCCGGACGAGTTCGGCGCCTTCATGCGGGACGAACAGGTCCGCGTGAAGGAGGCGCTGAAGGCCGCCGGCCTGCTGAAGAAGAACAGCGACTAAGGCCGCTGCCTAGCCGCGCGTCGGGTAGTTGGGGCTTTCGCGCGTGATGGTCACGTCGTGGGCATGGCTTTCGCGCAGGCCGGCATTCGTGATCCGGATAAAGCGCGCCTTCTCGCGGAACGCCGCGAGATCCGCGGCGCCGACATAGCCCATGGCCGCCCGCAGGCCGCCGGCGAGCTGGTGCAGGACGCCCGCGACCGGGCCCTTGTAGGCGACCTGCCCCTCGATGCCCTCCGGCACGAGCTTGAGCGCGTCCCGCACCTCCGCCTGGAAATACCGGTCCGCCGACCCTCTCGCCATCGCGCCGACAGACCCCATGCCGCGATACGATTTGAAGGAGCGCCCCTGGTACAGGAAGGTTTCGCCGGGGGCCTCGTCCGTCCCGGCGAGCAGCGAACCGATCATGGCGCAGGAGGCCCCGGCCGCCAGCGCCTTCGCCAGATCGCCCGAATACTTGATGCCGCCGTCGGCGATGACCGGGACGTCGGCGGCCGCGGCCGCCTCCACGGCCTCCAGGATGGCGGTCAGCTGCGGTACGCCCACGCCGGCCACGATTCGGGTGGTGCAGATCGAGCCCGGCCCGATCCCGACCTTCACCGCATCGGCGCCCGCGTCGATCAGCGCCCGCGTTCCCTCGCCGGTCGCGACGTTGCCGGCAATCACCTGGACCGAGTTCGAGAGCTTCTTCACCCGGGTGACGCTCTCGAGCACCGAGACCGAGTGGCCGTGGGCCGTGTCCACCACGATGAGGTCGCAGCCCGCGTCGATCAGACGCTCCGAGCGCTCGTAGCCCCCCTCCCCGGTGGTCGTCGCAGCCGCGACCCGGAGCCGGCCCTGGCTGTCCTTCGCGGCGTTCGGATAGGCGACCTGCTTCTCGATGTCCTTCACCGTGATCAGGCCGATGCATCGGTAATGGTCGTCCACGACGAGAAGCTTCTCGATGCGGAACTGGTGCAGCAGGCGCTTCGCCTCCTCCTGGGTCACTCCCTCCCGGACGGTGACGAGGCGGTCCTTGGTCATCAGCTCGGCCACAGGCTGCCCGCGCGAGGTGGCAAAGCGCACGTCGCGATTTGTCAGGATGCCGACCAGCCGACCCTTCGAGCTGTTGGGCCCGCGCTCCACGACCGGAATGCCCGAGATGCGGTGCCGCTCCATCATGGTGAGAGCGTCCGCCAAGGTCTCGTCCGGATGGATGGTGATCGGGTTCATCACCATCCCGGACTCGTATTTCTTCACGCGCCGCACGTGCTCGGCCTGCAGCACCGGATCGAGATTGCGGTGAATCACCCCGAGACCGCCGTTCTGCGCCATGGCGATGGCCATCTCGGCTTCCGTCACTGTGTCCATGGCGGACGCGATGATCGGCATGTTGAGCGAGATCGAGCGGGTCAGGCGGGTGCGTATGTCGGCATCCGCCGGCAGCACCTCGGAGCGCCCGGGACGGAGCAGCACGTCGTCGAAGGTGAGCCCCTCGATCAATTTATCGGAGCCGTTTCCGTGGATCATCGCCAACCTCGTCACCGCGTCCGCTCGGGCTGCTCTTGCAGCGCACCATCGCGACGGGTTGGCGCGGGTCCGTAGCACGGTGCTGGCCGCCTCGCCAGTCGATCCAGCCCGGAACGCTTCACCGGCGCGACGCTTGTCCCACGTGCAAACACGGGACATCCACCATGAAGCCGGCGATCGCCCTCGTAGCTCTGGTCTCGCTCGCCGGGGGAGCCGCTCAGGCGCAACAGGTGCCCAGCAAGGCGCCAAGCCCGGAACTCGAGGCATGCGCCACGACCGGCCTGCTCGCCCTGAAGGAGAAGAGCCCTTCCATCACCGATGTCGCGATCGACCCCGATTCCGCCGTGGTCGCCAAGGCGGACACGAAGGTGGAGGACACGCCCGTCCGGACCGTCGTCATGGGCGAGGCCTATCTTGAGCGCAACAAGAGCGAAAAGCCGTACCGATTCGTGTGCCTCATCGGCGACAAGGGCAAGGTGCTGCTGACGTTCTTCACGCAGCAGTGACACCCGCGCGCGCGCCAGAGCTGCCCGGCCGCGGCTTGCGCGTCCGTCCGCCCGACCGCTAGACCGGGCGGCCGCCTCGTCTGCGCCCGCCACCGAAACAGATCCGCATGCGCCGAGAGCGCCTCATCCCTCTCATTATCGCGACCGGATTGTTCATGGAGAACACCGATTCAACGGTGCTCTCCACCTCGCTTCCCGCGATCGCAGCGGACCTGAACCAGGACCCGATCGCGCTCAAGCTCGCCCTGACCGCCTATCTCGTCAGCCTCGCGGTGTTCATCCCGATCTCCGGCTGGATGGCGGATCGGTTCGGCGCCCGGACCGTGTTCCGGGCCGCGCTCGGCGTGTTCATGGCCGGGTCGCTCGCCTGCGCGGGGGCCGGCACGCTCGAGGGCTTCGTCGCGGCCCGCTTCTTCCAGGGCGCGGGCGGGGCCATGATGGTTCCGGTCGGCCGGCTGGTCCTTCTCCGCAGCATTCCCCGGCGCGATCTCATCGGAGCGATGGCCTGGCTGACCATGCCGGCGCTGGTCGGGCCGGTGATCGGCCCGCCGCTCGGCGGCTTCATCACGACCTATTTCGACTGGCGCTGGATCTTCGCCGTGAACCTTCCGGTCTGCCTAGTCGGGATCGTGCTGACGACGCTCTACATCGAGAACATCCGAGAGCCGGAGCGCAAGCCGCTGGACTGGATCGGCTTCCTCCTGTCCGGCTTCGGGCTGGCGCTTCTCATGCTCGGTGCCTCGACTGGGGGCCGGCACCTCATCCCGATCGAAGCCTCCGTTGGGTGCTTCGTCGCGGGGCTCGGTCTCCTCTTCGTCTACGTCGCCCACGCGAAGCGCACGGCGCATCCGCTGATCGACCTGTCGCTGCTGCGCCTCCCTACTCTGCGGCACGGGCTCCTCGGAGGAGTCCTGTTCCGAGTGGGAGTCGGGGCTATCCCGTTTCTCCTGCCGCTGATGCTGCAGCTCGGATTCGGCTTGAACCCGCTGCAATCGGGCCTCCTCACCTTCGCGTCGGCGGCCGGGGCCCTCGTGATGAAGGGCCTCGCAGCCCGCATCCTGCGGACATTCGGCTTTCGGCAGGTCCTGGTCTGGAACGCCCTCATCGCGTCTGCCTCGATCGCCGCGAACGGGCTCTTCACGCCGACCACGCCGGCGCTCCTCATCCTGGGCATCCTTCTCCTCGGCGGCTGCTTCCGGTCCCTCGAATTCACGAGCCTCAACACGATCGTCTATGCCGACGTCCCGTCGGAGCGGATGAGCGCCGCAACGGGGCTCGTCAGCGTCACGCAGCAGATCTCGGTCGGGTCCGGAATCGCGCTCGGGGCCCTCGTGCTCGAGGCCACGAGTGGGTTCGGCGGAGCCGAGAGGCTGGCCGCGGGCGATTTCTGGCCGGCCTTTCTCGCTGTGGCGCTCGTCTCGGCTACCTCCGCGCTGTTCTTCGCCCGCCTCCACCCGGATGCCGGGGCCGAGATGGCCGGGCGGGCGGTGATCCGCGCTAAGCCTGTCGCGGACAGCGCATGAGGACGGGCGCGGCTGGCCGGCTCCAGGCGCTGGCCTGGCTCCTGCTCGCATCGCTTCCACTCGCGATGGCGATCGCGAACCGGTCGGCGCCGGCGCTTCTCGCCGGGGCTGCGCTCGCCGCCCTCGCCGGGCGCGGCGCGGGCGGGGAGTTGCGGCAGGTCCGCGCGGCGCTGCGGGCCGCGTTGCGGCCCGGTCTTGCGCTCGCGTGCCTCGCGTTCCTGGCCGTCGCGATCACATCCCTCGGGTGGAGCCGCCACGGGCCGCTCACCCTTCGCGGCCTCGTCGAGCTAGGGATCGCGGCGGGCGCGGCCCTGCTGCTGCATGGGAGCCTGCCCCGTGCCGTTCCGCGCTGGGCGCTGATCGCAGCCGCGTCGCTCGCCGGCGCAGGCTGCCTCTGGATCCTGGTCGAACTCGCGACCGACAGCGCTTTGCGGGCCGCGCTCGGCTTCCGCTCGGAATCCTTCATCTTCAAGCGATCGGCCACCGCGATCCTGATCGTGTTCTGGCCGCTGGCTTATTGTCTCTGGAGGGCGGGACAGCGAGCGGCCGTTCTCGCCATCGGGGCTCTTCTTCTCGCCTCCATCCTTTGGTCGCACGCCGCGGCCGCGCTTCTCGGGCTTCTTGCGGGCGTGATGGTCGTGGGCGGTGCCGCGCTGTTCCGGAAGGCGACCCAGGCGGCGCTCGGCC
Source organism: Enterovirga sp. (assembly GCA_028290695.1). Lineage (GTDB taxonomy): Bacteria > Pseudomonadota > Alphaproteobacteria > Rhizobiales > Beijerinckiaceae > Enterovirga. The sequence continues at coordinate 6,312 of JAQGJJ010000221.1, forward strand.
TCGCCCTTCTTCTCGCCTTGGCGCTGGCGCCGGTCACCGGCGACCTTGCCGGCCGCTTTCTTCCACCCTCCGTTCTGGACGCGCTGCACGAATCGCAGGCCCGCGACCGAATCCTGATCTGGCAGAGTTTCGGCGAGGTCGTCCGGGCCAGACCGGTTCTCGGGACCGGCTTCGGGACGAGCCCGGCGCTCGGGCGCGATCCGGTGCTCGCGGAGATCCGGCCGGATCGTCGGCTGATGCTGGCCGTCGGGCACCCGCATAACGGCTACCTGCAGATCTGGACGGAGCTCGGCACAGTCGGTGCGCTTGTGGCCGGGCTGGTCCTGGCGCTTCTGCTGCGTACGAGCGCGGCCGCCGACCGTCGGGCCGCCGTCCCGGGCCTGGCGGCGATCGCCTGCGCGGCCGCGATCATGCTCGTGGCCCACGGCGCCTGGCAGGGCTGGTGGATCGCGACCATCGGTGCGGCCGCGATCTGGACGATCCGCCTGGCGGGCTTCCGGGCCGTTCAGGCCTCCGCGGGAGCCTCGGACGGGGCCTCGGTCCCGCCCCGGAACCCCGTCGCCAGGACGTAGAGCTCGGCCGAATCCGGGCGGCTGGCCGCGGGCTTGAGATGCCGGACCTGTGCGAAGTCGCGCTTCAGGTCGGCAAGGAGCGTGTTCTCGGTTCCGCCCTTCAGCACCTTCGCAAGGAAGGCGCCGCCGGGATCCAGCACGGCCCGGGCGAACTCAGCCGCGGCCTCGGCGAGCCCCATGATCTTCAGGTGGTCGGTCGGGCGATGGCCGGTGGCGTTCGCGGCCATATCCGACAACACGACGTCCGCCCGGCCGCCCAGCATGGCGGTCAGGCGCTCGGGCGCGCTCTCGTCCATGAAGTCCAGCTGCGCGAAATCGACCCCCGGGATCGGATCGATCTCGAGGAGGTCGATGGCCACGACCCTGCCGCGGTCGGCCTCTCGGCCGACCCGTCGCGCTGCGACCTGCGACCAGCCGCCGGGTGCCGCCCCCAGATCGACCACGCGTCCTCCCGGCCTGAACAGCCGGAACTTGTCGTCGATCTCGATCAGCTTGTAGGTGGCCCTGGAGCGATACCCGTCCCGCTTGGCCTGGGCCACGAACGGGTCGTTGAGCTGCCGCTGGAGCCAGGCACGGGACGACGGAGTTCGGTTGCCGCCCCGTCTTACCGTCTGCCGACCAGGCCGCGCACCCTTGCCGGCTTCGCTCAAGCGCCCCCCCGGCGCACCCAGACCTTGTCCTCGCGCATCATGCTCATCAAAATTCCCTCGCGCAGGCCCCGATCGGCGATGCGCAGGTGCGAGGCCGGAAAGGCCCGCCTTATGGCCTCTAGAATAGCACAGCCCGCGAGCACGAGATCGGCCCGATCGCGCCCTATGCAAGGGTTCTGCGCCCGCTGGTCGAGGTTCGTCTCGAGCAGTCTTTCGATCACATCGGTGATCTCCTCGTCCCGCATCCACATGCCATCCACGCGGCGACGGTCGTAGCGCTCGAGGCCGAGATGAATGCCGCCGACGGTCGTGACGGTGCCGGACGTGCCGAGGAGGTGGAAGTTCGCCGCCCCGGCAGCCGCCCCCGCCTTCAAGGCGAACGGCAGAAGCCGGCCCGAGACCTCGGCCACCATGGCCTCGAAGGCCTGCGGGGTCACGCGCGCGCCGCCATGGCGTTCGGCGAGCGTCACGACCCCGACCGGCAGCGAATCCCAGGCCCGGATGCGCTCGCTCGGGCAATGCACGCTGGCGCCGGTGTCACCGTCCAGCCACGCCACCTCCGTCGAGCCACCGCCGATGTCGAAGATGATGACCGAGCCGGCCTTCGGATGCGCGAGAGAGGCGCATCCCATGACGGCGAGCGCCGCCTCGGTCTTGCGGTCCACCACCTCTATGTCGAGGCCGACCTCGTCCTGCACACGTCCGATGAAGTCGGCGCCGTTGGACGCGAGACGGCAGGCCTCGGTCGCGATGAACCGGGCCCGGACGACGTTGCGGGCCTCGACCTTCGCCTTGCACACCCGCAGGGCCGCGATGGTGCGGTCGATGGCCTGGTCGCACAGCCGGTCGCCCATCCCCAGGCCTTCCCCCAACCGGACGATCCTGGAAAACGCGTCTACGACGCGGAACTCGTGGTAGGACGGCTCCGCGATGAGAAGCCGGCAATTGTTCGTGCCGAGATCAAGCGCCGCGTAAGCTTTGGTGGTGCTTTTTCCGGGGCGACGGGACGACGGACGGAAGCTGTGGCGCCGAGCCGATTCCCGCTCCTGGGGGACCGTCCCACGCTCGCTGGCACCGGGGTGGGCGAGCTTTTCGCCTCTCTCCTGCACGGTTGCGTCCTTAGGCGCACAGACGGAACGTCCACGCGCAACTCTTGCAAGACATTAACAACGCCGGGAGCGCCGTGCCAAGTCGAAACTCCGGCCCAGTTTCGCCTTCAGAAAGCCGTCAAGCATGCGGCCGACAGGTGAGTGTGCAGGGATTTTGCTGAGAAAGGCTTCGCGACGACATTGCTGAGGCCGAGGGCCACGGCCCGTTCGACCTCGCTCCGGCGGGGCCGGGCCATCGTGACGACGACCGGCGGAGTGCGGCGGTCGACGTGCGAGTCCTGGAGCAGCCGGACGATCTCGGGCGCGCCGATCACGGTCAGGTCCCAGTCCAGCACCACAAGATCGGGAGCGACCGCATCCAGCATGCCGGCGGCCTCGGCTCCGTTCGCGGCCTCGTAGATCCGCCGTATTCCGGTGCGACGGAGCGCGTCCCGGAGCCGTCTGCGGTCGTGCAGACTCTCGGCGGCGACCAGCGCAACCTGTGCGGAGGCGTCTGGGCGCGGCGATCGGGAACGCGACATGCGGCAGCAATAGCCCCTGCCTTTTGCGGAAGGCTTAAGCAGACACAGCAGGTTGACACGATCGGCCGCCGCTGACGAAGAGGGTAAAGTGACTGACGTGAACGAGACCGCCTCATGTCGCTGACAGCCGAGATGCCGGCCCGCGATGCCGACGCGCCGGCCACGCCAGCGCTTGCGACCCGCGAATGCGGATCCTGCACGCTGTGCTGCAAGACGATGTCAGTCTGGGAGATCGACAAGCCGAACGGCGTCTGGTGCAGACACGTGAAGAGCAATCGGATGTGCGCGATCTACGAGACGCGCCCCCAATCCTGCCGCAGCTTCGACTGCCTGTGGTTGCGCGGCGTCGGGCCGGAGGGAATGCGACCCGATAAGTCGCGCGTCATCATGGTCGAGGCGGAAGAGAAGGAAGGCGGGCCGAAAGGCTTCGCCGTGGTCCTGGACCCGACGCGGCCGCTCGCCTGGCAGGAGCCGACCGTGCGGGCCTTTCTCGAAACCGTGCGCGACCGCTACGGCGTCATCGGGATGGCGCTCGGCACCCGCAAGCGCGTGTTCCACGCGGGGCAGCCGCTCCAGACACCCTGAGGCTCGCCACGAGACGGTAGCTACTCCCCCGAGAAGGCACTCATGACCGCGCAATCCAGGATCGCAGCAGCCACGAACGGGAGGCCGGAAAGCCCGTATTTTTCCGAAGAGCACGGGATGCTGCGCGAGCAGATCCGCCGCTTCGTCGAGCAGGAGGTCAAACCGCACGGCCAGGTTTGGGAAGAGCAGGGCTTCGTTCCGCGCGAAGTCCTCGTCCGCATGGGCGACCTCGGCTTTCTCGGTATCCGCTACCCGGCGGAGTTCGGCGGTTCCGAGCTCGACACGATGGCAACGGTCGTGCTCGCGGAGGAGCTCGGACGCTCGACCTTCTCCGGCTTTGCGATCACCGTCCTGGTTCACACGGACATGGCATCCGTGCACGTCGCCAATGCCGGCTCGCCCGAGCAGAAGCAGTCCCACATGGCTGACATCGTCGGCGGCCGAAAGATCTGCGCCGTGGCCATCACCGAACCCGGCGCGGGCTCGGACGTGAAAGGCATCCGCACACGCGCGCGTCGCGACGGCGACGACTACGTGATCAACGGCTCCAAGATCTTCATCACCAACGGCGTGCTGGGCGACCTGTATTGCGTGGCTGCAAAGACGGGCGGCGAAGGGGAGCGCCCCTCCCGCAGCGTCTCGATGTTTCTGGTCGAGAAGGGCAACCCGGGGCTGCGGGTCGGCCGCGCCCTCGACAAGCACGGTTGGCGGTCCTCGGACACGGCCGAGCTGTTCTTCGAGGATTGCCGCGTCCCCGCCTCGAGCCTGCTCGGCGGCGAGGGCCAGGGCTTCTACGCCATCATGCGCAACTTTCAGAACGAGCGCACGGTGATCGGCGCCATGGCCATGGGTGAGGCGCAGGCCGCCCTAGACCTCACGCTCGAATGGGTGATGAGCCGCCAGGCGTTCGGCGCGACCCTTTGGGACAAGCAGGCGATCCGGCAGAAGCTGGCCATGCTGCAGACGAAGGTCGAGGCGGGGCGCCAGCTCGTATACCACGCGGCCTGGCTCGACGCTCAGGGCGCCGACGCCACGCGTGAGGTCTCCATGGTCAAGGCGTATTGCGGAGATCTCGTCAACGAAGTCATGCATTCATGCCTGCAATACCATGGCGGCTTGGGCTTCATGCGCGAGTCCACCATCGAGCGGATGGCACGCGACGCGCGCGTCCAGGCTATCGGCGGCGGCGCGACCGAGGTGATGCTGGAAGAGGTCGCCAAACGGATGGCCCCGCGGGTCGGTTCCTGAACACGCGGCTAATCGGAACCCTCTCGGACCCGGTCATTAAGCAAGAAAATCTACGACGCTCTTTTACCGTAACTCGGGTCGTTGGTTGAACTTTTGCACCTCGGTGGCAAGTGTCCGGAAAGGTAGCAGGAGAACAATGATGAACGCTGAGCTCTACGGAAGCTCGATGCCTTCGGAGACCGAGAGCTCCGGTCCCGTGACGCTGTCCGATCTCTCGTCGAACAATCCGCGGGCCGAGATGGAGAACTCGGTGCTTGATGCGCTGCGGCCGCTGCTGCGGCCGAAGCGCAAGAAGCCGCGCCCGGTGGAGCCGGCCGGCGAGGGAAACGTCGCCCGCGAGGCGGACGCCGCGGAGCCGTCCGGTGAATCCGACGACCCGTTCGCGCCCGGCAAGCTGTTCGAGGACCGCAGCGACGACGACCTGAGCACGGACGACGACGAGATCGAGATGTTCGCCGCGATCGGCGAGGAGCTCGAGCGGCGGAGCCGTCAATCCGCGACGATGGTGCGTCTGCTGGAGCAGCACCGGCAACAGCTTCAGAGCGCCGAGAAGGAGCGCGACGCCGCCTACGAGAAGCTCGCCCGCGTGGTCCCGGTCGTTCAGGAAACCGCGCAGGCGCTTCGCGAGGCGATGGACGCGCGCAAGATCGACGAGGATCCGGCCCGGATGCACCGGCTGTTCATGCTCAACGGCCGCGCGCTCGACGAGCTGGAGAAGGTCGCGATCTCCCTGTTCGCCGACTTCCTTTGGGTGAAGTCCGCCTGGGAGCAGTACGCCCGCACGGTCGATGAGGCGCGCCGGCTTCGCACCACGCTCGAGAGCTGAACGCCGGTCCGGCTCAACCGCCGCGTTTGACCTGCGCCAACGCCTGGCCGAGCTCGTCGGCCAGGTGCTCGCGCTCGGGCGGAGAGAGCGCCCCCGCGATCACGATATGCTGCCCGCGCGAGACCAGCGCGAGCCGCTGCAAGCCGAACTCCTCGTGCAGATCCCGGTCGAGGCGGGTCCAAAGCGGATTGAAGCGCCATTCCCGGGCTTCGCCACGGTGCGTCACCTTGCGGCAGAACAGCACGAGGCGCGTGAGGACGACCTCCTCGAACGCGCGCGCGCGGCTGTTGCTGACCCGGAACGCGATGTAGAGCCCGAGCAGGTCGATCCCGAGAAAGCCGCTGACGGGCCAGAAGCCGAGGGCGATGAAGCGCAGCGCCCCGACGGCCGCAACGCCCGCGCAGATCGCCATCATGACACGAAAGCCCAGCGGTCCGAGCGAGCGGTGCGGGCGGATCGTCGCCGCGAAGATCGTCCGGTCAAGATCCTGGGGCGCGAAGATCTTGCTGCTCTCCATCCCGACAATATAACGCCCGAATGGCCGACCGGAAGCCTTCGACGACCCCTAAGATCCGCGGCCCGGGCTACGGCCGCCCGAAGCTCGCGCCCCCGAAGCCGCTTCCGTCGCCGCGTCCGGTCGACGACGCGACCGTCGACGAAATCTTCAGCCGGTTCGCCGCCAGGGAGCCGGACCCTCAGGGCGAGCTCGAGCACGCCGATCCCTTCACGCTGCTCGTCGCCGTGGTGCTTTCCGCGCAGGCCACGGACAAGAGCGTCAACATCGCGACCCGCGCGCTGTTCAAGGCCGCGAGCACACCCACCGCGATGGCAGCGCTCGGCGTCGAGCAGGTCGAGCACTACATCCGGACGATCGGGCTGTTCCGGACCAAGGCCAGGAACGTGGTGGAGCTGTCACGCCGGCTGGTGGAGGAGCATGGCGGCGCCGTGCCGCCCTCCCGGGCCGTTCTGGAGAGCCTTCCGGGCGTCGGCCGCAAGACGGCTTCCGTCGTGATGAACTCCGCCTTCGGGGAAGCCACCATCGCGGTCGACACGCACGTCTTCCGCGTCTCGCACCGGATCCCCATCGTGACCGGCAGGACGCCGGACGAGGTGCAGGTCGGGCTCGAGCGCCGCATCCCGCCTCGCTTCCTGCGGCATGCTCATCATTGGCTGATCCTGCACGGCCGCTACGTCTGCAAGGCTCGCACGCCGGACTGCCCGCGATGCCTCATCGCGGATCTGTGCCGCTTCCCCGCGAAGACCCCGCCGCCTCCGGCTTCGTAGCCGCACCCTCTCGGCTCGCTCCAACCGAATCTTCAGCTTCGGGCCGTATCTGTCCCCTCCATGAGCGGGATCAGCGACAGCATCGAGGGGCTGGGCGACGTGCCGAGCCGATCCGTCCCGCGACGCCTGCTTGCGATGGCCACGGACCGGAGCGAGGCCGGCCGGACCCGCAGGCTCGCCGCCTTCGCCTTCGTGGCACGCGTGTTCAATGCCGGGTTGGGGTTCGCGACTCAGATCCTGCTGGCCCGCTGGATGGGTGAGCGGGAATACGGCGTTTACGCCTATGTCTGGGTGTGGCTGCTGGTCGCCGGGGGCGTCGGATCGCTCGGCCTTCCGGTGGCGGCGCTGAAGCTTGTGCCGGACTACTCGGTCCGTGGCGACGCCTCCGGCCTCCGTGGCTTCCTCGACGCTTCCCGCACGCTCGGCTTGCTGCCGAGCCTCCTCGCCTCCTCCGCGGCCGCCGGAGCCGTCTGGGCCTTCGGCCGCGGCGTCCCGTCGGACTACGCCCCGGTCGCCCTCGTCGCCCTTGTGATCCTGCCGATGTACGTCCTGACGGACATCCAGACCGGGATTGCGCGCGCCTACGACGACATGGATCTCGGCCTCGCGGCCGACTACCTGCTGCGCCCGCTCCTGCTGCTCGTCTTCTCAGTGTCCGTGTTCGTCGCGGGCGCCGGCGGTACGGCCGTCAACATCATGACCGCGACCCTCGCGGCCATGGCCGTGACCGCGCTCGTGCAGGGCACGTTGCTTCAGGCGCGGCTTTCCAGGCGGGTGCCGGCGGGGCCGCGGCGCCTCGACCTGCGGCGCTGGGCCGCCGTGTCCTGGCCCTTGCTCACGGTCACCGCGTTCACCCTTCTTCTCGGCGCGACCGACATCCTGGTGCTGAAGCTGTTCGCCGGACCGGAGGACATCGCGCTCTACTTTGCGGCGACGAAGATCATCGCGATCGCGTCCTTCGTCTCGTACGGCGTGTCGAACACGAGCGCACATCGCTTCTCCGAGCAGATGGCGCGCGGGGACCGAGCCGGCATGGCGGCGCTGGCCGCGGAGACGGTTCGGTGGACGTTCTGGCCGACCTTGGCGGTCGCGGGTGCGCTCGCCGTGCTCGCAGGCCCGCTTCTCTCGTTGTTCGGCCCGAGCTTCGCCGACGGCTACCCGGTTGTCGCTATCCTCGGGCTCGGCCTCGTGGCCGGGGCGGCGGTGGGCCCGGCAGACCGGGCGCTCGCCATGGCGGATCACGGTCGGGTGGTGGCCTGGATCTACGGATTGAGCTTCGCGGCCAACCTGGCGCTCGCCCTGGCCTTGATCCCGCTGCTCGGCCTGCCGGGCGCGGCGCTTGCGACGGCGCTCGCAACGGCGGCGCGCGCCGCCCTTCTCTTCGTCACGGCGCGCCAAAGGCTCGGACTCGACATGATTGTCTTTGGCGGATCCCACGCGGCCCCAGGGAAGGCAGCCGCCCTGCACGCACCAGGAGGCCTCCTCACGGGAGAGTTCCTGACCGGCGGCCAGGCCGGAGGCTACCTTGCGGAGTGGCAGCAGCTCTCCGAGCGCGCCCTCGAGCCGAACCTGTTCTACCGGCCCGAGACGGCGCTGGCCGGGCTCCGCAACCTGCCGGGCGGTGCCGGAGGCCGCGTCGTTGCGATCTTCAGGCAGGAGGGCCCGGGGCGCCGGCTCGTCGGAATCCTGCCGGTCTCCCGTCCCGGGAAAAGGCACCTGAACCCTTTCCCGATCATGCGGGCTGCCGAGTTCTATTCGACCCTGTCCACCCCGCTCCTCGACCCGGACGATCCTTCCTCGACGCTCCGGGAGATGCTGCAGGTTCTGGCGCAGCATGGCTATTGCGGAATCTCGTTGCCGTTTCTTCACCCGGCCGGACCGGTTGCGGCCGCGCTGGATGAGGTTTGCAGCCGCGACGGCCTGATCGTCGAGACGCTCGGGGCTCACCGCCGCGCCATGCTGCGGAGCGATCTCGGTCCGGAGGAGTACCTGCGAGCGACGCTGGAGAGTCGGCGCCGCAAGGAGTTCGACCGGCAGCGCAGGCGCCTGGCCGACGAAGGGACGCTCGTCTTTTCGGTCCTGACGACCCCGTTCGAAGTCGCGGCCGCGCTCGAAAGCTTCTTCGTCCTGGAGGACGCGGGCTGGAAGGGGCGTGCCGGGACGGCGCTTGCACGCGCACCCGGAGCGGCTGCCTTCTTCAGGATTGCGGCGGCCGATCTCGCGGCTGCCGGGCGCTTCCGTGTGGGCACGCTGACCCTCGACGGGCGCGTGATCGCCGCCGGGCTCGTCGGAATCGCGGGACGGCGCGCCTTCTACCTGAAGACCGCCTATGACGAGTCCTTCGCCCGGTTCTCGCCCGGCCTTCTGCTCACGCTGGACCTGACGCGGCACCTCCTCGCCGACCCGACCGTCGACGATGCGGATTCGATCGCCATCGCCGACCACCCGATGATCGACCGGGTCTGGTCCGAGCGCTTCCCGGTGACATCGGTTCTCGTTTCCACCCGGCCGGGCGGCGGCTCCCTGTTTCGCGCCGCCGGCATGGTCGAGCGCCTGCGGGAGCGGGCGATCGAGCGCTTGAAGCGCCTTCGCGCGGATTTCGAGCGATCGCGCAAAGCTCGCAATAACCAGGAGCCGAAGAAAGGCACGGCGGAAGCGCCCGTGTAAGCGGTTCCGCCACGGGAGGTCTCTATCTCCGATGCCAGAACGCGAGGCGGGCAACGCCGAGCAGGAGGCAGAGAACCATGACGTCACTGATCGAGTTTGCCGGCGAGGCTCGCACGGCGTTCCCGAAGCGTCCCTTCGCGCTGCGGCACAAGCTCGCCGACCACCCGCTCTTCACGTTGGAACGGCTCGTCGCGCTCGCATCCGAGATGCCGACGGACGCGATCGAATACAACTCTGGCAAGGTCGGCATCGACCAGAAGCCGGAGGAGACCCCTCTCATCGATCTGGAGCCGGTCGAGGTTGTCCGGCGCATCCGCGAAGCGAATGCCTGGATGGTCCTGAAGCGTGTGGAGCGCGTGACGGCCTACCGGGCGCTGCTTCAGGAGGTGCTCGACGGCGTGGCCCGCGACATGGGCCACCGGGATGCCGCCGATGCCGGGTTCACCAACCTGGAAGGCTTCGTGTTCGTCTCGTCCCCGAACGCGACCACGCCCTTCCACTCGGATCCGGAGGACAACTTCTTTGTCCAGATCCACGGGGACAAGTTCTTCCACGTGATCGACAACAGCGACCATTCCGTCGTGCCCGGCGAGGCGTTCGAGGTCACCCCGGCGATGCACCGCAACCTGCCCTACCGGGCCGAGTTCGAGGCGCGGGCGACGGTGTTCGAGATGAAGGCAGGCGACGGCTGCTTTGTCCCCTACCTCTGGCCCCATTGGGTGCGTACCGGCGAGACCTACTCGATCTCCATGGCGATGACCTGGAAGTCGCCGGCCGTGCGCCGCTCCAACAAGGTGCTGTTCATGAACGGCATGCTGCGCAAATGGGGCTTTCCGCAGAAGCCGCTCGGCGTCAGCCCGGTTCTCGATGGCGCAAAGGCGGCCGCCTACACGGCGCTGCGGGCGCCGCTCGAGCCCCTCCGCCGCAGCGAACGGCTGCGCAACTTCATCCGCGGAGCCCTGTTCGGGCGGAACGCCAACTACTACCTGGCGAGCCGCAAGGGCTGAGGCGGCGCACAGGATCGGCTGCCGCTGCGCTGCAGCCGATCCGCCCCGACGGGCACGACGATCCCGCCGGACGGGAGATACGGACCTGTCCGCTCCGACGGAACTTCATCCTGGCTGACGATTAGTCCAGGATCGGCGGCGGGCTGATCCCGCGGACCGGCCCGCCACGGGTGAGGAATGCCGGATGACCACCGCGATCGACCCGGGCGCCGTACCGCCTCGCCTCGCCGGCATGGCCGGACCGGCCTTCCCGGCGAGCCCCGGCGAGTTCATCACGGTTCTGGCCCATTACCACCGGGCCGAGATCGCCCGCATGGCCGGCTGGCGGGACCGGATCGACCGCACCACGAACTGGGCCATCACGGTCGTGGCCGGCATGCTGTCCGTCTCGCTGTCGACGCCCACCGCGCACCAGGGCGTGCTTCTCTTCGCGATGGTGCTGGTGTTGCTGCTGCTCCGGATCGAAGCGCGGCGCTACCGGTTCTTCGACGTCTACCGGGCCCGCGTGCGGCGTCTCGAGCGCAACTACTACGCCCAGATCTTCGCGCCGACCGACCAGCAGGAGGAGGGCTGGACCCGTGCCCTGGGCGAGGATCTCAGGCGCCCCATCTTCCTCATCACGGTCCAGGATGCGATGGCCCGCCGCCTGCGGCGTAACTACGGCTGGATGTTTCTGATCCTGCTGCTCGCATGGGTCATCAAGATCACGTCGGCGAAGCTTCAGCCAGGCGCCGGCATGGCGGAGTTCGCCTTCTCGGTGCCGGACACGATCGAGAACGCCGCGCTCGGGCCGCTTCCCGGTTGGAGTGTGCTCGCTGCGGTCCTCGCCTTCTACCTCTGGCTGCTCTACGCGACGCTCAGGCCCTACGCGCGAAGCGGGGAGCTCGCGCACGGCAACGTGCACGTCTAGCCACCGCTCGGCGCCCGCAGCGGAAAAGCTCGGCAGGGGCCGATCCGCAGCGCACCTGATGCGTTGTCGGGCGGGGCGCCTCCCGGCCGCTCGCCACTCCAGAGTCACATGAGCAACCCGCAGATCCTGGCCGTCCTCATCATCGTGCTGATGATGGGCCTCTTTCTGTGGGGACGCCTACGTTACGACATCGTCGCCGGGCTCGCGCTCGTCAGCGCGGTGGCGGTCGGCATCGTGCCGGCCAAGGAAGCATTCTCCGGGTTCAGCGACGACATCGTCATCATCGTCGCGAGCGCGCTCGTCGTGAGCGCGGCGATCGGCCGGTCCGGCATGATGGAACGCGGACTGCAATACGTCTCGCCCTACGCGACCACGACCCAGATGCAGGTGATCGTCCTTGTCGGGGCCGTGACCGTCCTGTCCGCCCTCATCAAGAACATCGGCGCCCTCGCGATGCTGATGCCGATCGCGTTCCAGCTCGCGCGCAAGAACAACCGCTCGCCCTCCGTGTTCCTTATGCCGATGGCCTTCGGTGCGCTGCTCGGCGGGTTGACGACACTGGTTGGCACCTCGCCGAACATCATCGTGGCGAGGGTCAGGAGCGAGATCACCGGCGAACCGTTCGGGATGTTCGACTTCACGCCCGTCGGCGTGGTCCTGGCGGCGGCGGGCGTCACCTTCCTGGCGGTCGGCTACAGGCTGCTGCCGAAGGACCGTCGTGGTGCCGCAACGCTCGACGAGGCCCTCGACATCAAGGACTACGTCACGGAGGCCCGCCTTCGGGAGGGCTCGCCCCTGATCGGGCAGACCGTCTCGGATCTGAAGCACATGGCGGACGAGGTTGCGGTCACGGCCGTCGTCCGGGACAAGACCCGCACGCTGTCGCCCCTCCCGGACGCAAAGCTGCGCGAAGGCGACATCGTCCTCCTCGAGGGGGAGCCGGAGGCGCTCGAACGCGCCGTCGCCCGCGCGGACCTGGAGCTCGAGGGCGAGGATCGGACGCTGGAGGTCCAGGACGCCACCCAGGAGATCGGTGTCATCGAGGCGGTGGTCGGCCCAACCTCCATGCTCATCGGCCGGACGGCGAGCGAGGTCGCGCTCCATGAACGCTACGGCGTGAACATCATCGCGGTTAGCCGGTCCAGCAAACGCTTCACCGAGCGGCTGCGCGACATCAAGCTTCGGGCAGGCGACGTGGTCGTGGTGCAGGGCAACCTCGCGCTGATGGCCGAGCGGGTGTCCGACCTCGGCCTGCTGCCGCTGGTTCAGCGCAGCCTCCAGTTCGGCAGCGTGCGGCGAGGATGGCTCGCGATCTCCATCCTGGCGCTCGCGATCGTGCTGGTGGCGCTGGGCGTGGTTCCGGTCGCGTTCGGGTTCTTCGCGGCGGCACTGCTGCTGGTGCTGTTGAAGGCCGTTCCGACCCGCGAAGCCTACGACGCGATCGACTGGCCGATCCTGGTGATGCTGGCCGCCCTGATCCCGGTCAGCGATGCGCTCCGCACCACCGGAACCACCGACATCCTGGCACACTGGCTGGCGGTCGTCGCCGGCGCGCTGCCGCCCTGGGGGGCGCTCGCGCTCATCATGGTGGCGGCGATGGCCGTGACACCCTTCCTGAACAACGCCGCAACCGTGCTCGTCATGGCGCCCATCGCGGCCGGCTTCGCCAAGGGGCTCGGCTACCGGCCTGACGCGTTTCTCATGGCGGTGGCGGTCGGGGCGGCCTGCGACTTCCTCACGCCCATCGGCCACCAGTGCAACACGCTGGTGATGGGCCCGGGCGGCTACAAGTTCGGAGATTATGCCCGGCTCGGGCTGCCGCTCTCCATCCTGGTTCTCGCCATCGGGGTGCCGCTGATCCTGTTCGTGTGGCCGCTCGCCTCGAGATGACCCGCACGGCTCCAAACTGGACCCGACGGGCATGCGGGTCTAAGGGCCACAACCCGTTCCTGCCGCCGCACCGCACCGTCCATGACCGACCGCCTGTCCCTGCCAAAGGACCGCATTCACGTGCTCCTCCTCGAGGGCGTGAACGATTCGGCCGTCGAGATCATGCGGTCGGCCGGCTACACCAACATTGTCCGCACGGCCCGGGCGCTCGACCCGGAAACCCTGAAGGCGCAGCTCAAGGGCGTGCACATCCTGGGTATCCGCTCCCGGACGCACCTCACCGAGGACGTGTTCGCGGCGGCCGGCCGACTGATGGCGGTCGGGTGCTTCTCGGTCGGAACGAACCAGGTGGATCTCACGGCCGCGAACCGCCGCGGCATTCCGGTCTTCAACGCACCCTTCTCGAACACGCGCAGCGTCGCCGAGCTTGTGATCGGCGAGATCGTCATGCTGCTGCGGCGTATCGCGCCCCGCTCGCGCGCCGCGCATGAGGGCCGCTGGGACAAGTCGGCCAACGACTCGCACGAGGTGCGCGGGAAGACGCTCGGAATCGTTGGCTACGGCAATATCGGCTCGCAGCTCTCGAACCTCGCCGAGGCGATGGGCATGCGGGTCATCTATTTCGACAGCACCGACAGGCTGCGGCACGGCAACACCGAGCCGGTCGGCACCCTCCCGGAGCTTCTGGCGACGAGCGACGTGGTCAGCCTGCACGTTCCCGAGACGCCCGCCACGCACGGCATGATCGGCGAGGCCGAGATCCGCGCCATGAAGAAGGGTGCGTACCTCATCAACAACTCCCGCGGCACGGTGGTCGATCTCGACGCGCTCGCCGCCGCGCTCCGGGACGGGCATCTGCGCGGGGCCGCGATCGACGTCTTCCCGGCCGAGCCCGCATCCAACAGCGAGACCTTCGTCACGCCCCTCCAGGGGCTGGAGAACGTCATCCTGACGCCGCATGTCGGCGGCTCCACCGAGGAAGCGCAGGAGCGCATCGGCGCGGAAGTAGCGAAGAAGCTCGTCGACTATTCGGATATCGGCTCGACGGTCGGTGCCGTGAACTTCCCGCAGGTGCAGCTGCCGCCGCGCCCGCTCGGCACGCGCTTCATGCAGGTGCAGCGCAACCTGCCCGGCATGCTCGGGCGCCTGAACGAGGTGTTCGCCAAGCGCGGCATCAACATCGCCGCCCAGTATTATCAGACCGACGGCGAGATCGGGTACGTGGTGGTGGAATCGGACGCCACGGAACGCGAGGAAGCCGGCGCCATCCTCGAGGAGATCAGGGCTCTCGAGGGCACCATCCGGGCCAGGCTTCTGTACGAACGGCGCTGATCTCGCGCCCAACGGCCCCCTCAGGCCGCCCGCACGAGGCCCTCCGCTTCGCGCGACACGAGGGCGACGGCCTCCCGCAGGACCTTCACCCCAGCATCGGGCTGGGTGCCCGCCGTGGCGAGATGGCGGCGGAAGGCGCGCGCGCCCGGCCGGCCGTTGAACAACCCCAGCATGTGGCGCGTCATGGCATGGAGCCTCAGCCCTTCGGCGAGCCGAGCCGCGACATAGGGTTCGTAGCGCTCGATCGCCTCGAACCCGTCGGCCGCGGGCGGTTCCTCCGCGAAGAGCGCGCGATCCACCTCGAGGAGGATCGCCGGATCCTGGTAGGCGGCCCGACCGAGCATCGCGCCATCGACATGGTCGAGCTGAGCCGCCGCCTCCGCGACGTCCCGCACCCCTCCGTTGATCGCGATCGGCTTGTCCGGAAACCGGAGCTTCAGGGCATGGACCCGGCCGTAATCCAACGGCGGCACGTCGCGGTTCTCCTTCGGTGACAGCCCCTGGAGCCAGGCCTTGCGGGCATGCACCACGAGCGCGTCGCCGCCGGCCGCGAACACAGCGTCCGCCATGGCGTCGAGTGCGGGCCCGGTCTCCTGCTCGTCGACGCCAAGCCGGCACTTCACCGTGACCGGTGCGGCGACGGCCGCCTTCATGGCGAGGACGCATTCCCCGACGAGCGCCGGCTCCCGCATCAGGCAGGCGCCGAACCGCCCATCCTGGACGCGGTCGGACGGGCAGCCGACATTGAGGTTCACCTCGTCGTAGCCGAAATCGACGCAGATCCGGGCCGCCTCGGCCAGCTGCGCAGGCTCGGAGCCGCCGAGCTGCACGGCCACCGGATGCTCCTCGGGCGAAAAGCCGACGAGGCGCTCGCGCCGCCCGTGGATGACGGCGGCCGCCGTCACCATCTCGGTGTAGAGCCGCGCCCGCCGTGACAGCACGCGATGGAACGCCCGGCAGTGGCGGTCCGTCCAATCCATCATCGGTGCGACGGAGAAGCGTATCGCGTCCGGCGGCAGCAGGCCGTGGCGCTCGGGGCGGATCATCACTCGGCTCGGACCATGGCCTCGCTGCCCTTCGGGCGACGTTCACCCGCGCCACATGGCGCTTGGAGCACGAGCCGGCAAGGCGGCAGGGCGCCCGGCCGGCCTCCCCCGACGAACGGGCCGCACGAGCCGGATCAGTGCCGGCCGCGCGCGACGCGTTCGATCTCGGCCCGGACGAGCCGCTCCACCAGCGGAGGCAGGTTGTCGTCGAGCCATGTCTTCAGCATCGGCTTGAGCAGCTCTTTCACCAGGTCCTCGAGCGTGCGCGCATTCCGGCTGAGGACGGTGTGGGAGAGCATGTCGAAGGCCTCGCCGACCGAGGCGGTCGCCTCGTGGGAGATCAGCGACTCGGGCCCAGGCGGGGTGGGTTTCGGCGGCTCGACCGGGCGCTGCTTCGGATGCGGGGCGACGGCCGCGCTCGGCTCCCGCCTGTCGACAGCCGGCTCCTCCGGCGGTGGCGTGCGGTCGATCGTCTCCGGAAACGAGATGTCGTCGGGCACGTCGACCTCGAGTTCCGGCGAAACTCGGCCGGCCGCTACGATTTCGGCCAGTGGCCCCCGCGAGGGCGCGGGCTCCGGCGCGGCTTCGCCGCCCCCCCCCAGCGCCGCATGGCCGTGCTCGTCGTCGCCATGGACGTCATGACCGCGCGGGACCGGCCGGTCGCCGGTGGATTCGGATTTCGGGCTGTCCTGATCGTCCGCGATGATGCGCCGGATGGAGGCGAGGATCTCCTCCATCGACGGTTCTTGCGTCTTGGCGCTCGCGGCACTCATCGAGGTACGATTCCGGTCGACCGCAGGAGAATCGGCGGCTCGGTGCAGAGAGTATCCTTGCCCCGAATCGCCCGAGCAAGGCGGCGCAGCCGCCTATCCCGGAGCGATCGGACCGGGACTAGCGCCCGTCGGGCGTCTGCAAGCCCCAGGGCAGGTCCTTGACCTGGTCGAAGTGCTTCTTCGGGCTGTACAGGGTCACGTTCAGGCCCATGCTCTTGGCGGACAAACGTCCGATGGATTGCACGACCGAGAAGGACGCGACGACCCGGTCGCGCTGGGCGGTGATCAGGCTCACGCGCGCGTTCAGCAACTCCTGCTGCTGGTTCAGCACGTCGAGCGTCGTCCGCTGGCCAACCCGCGCCTCCTCGCGCACGCCGGTCAGAGCAACCTCGGCCGCGTTGACCTGCGCCTGCGCGGCCTGGACGTTGGCCTTCGAGGCTTCGAGGCTTCCCCAGGACGAGATCACCGCTGCGCGAACCTGATCCCGGGTGGCTTCGGCTTCGATGCGCCGCTGGCCTGCGGTTTCCTTCGCCTGCCGAACCCGGGCATAAACCTCGCCGCCCTGGTAGATCGGCACGGTGAGCTGGCCCACGATCTGCGCCGACAGCGTCTGGTCGCCGGAAAACTGCTGCGAATAGCCCTGTCCGAGACTGCCGACGATGTTGAGGCTGGGAGCGAGCTCCCCTTCCGTCACCTTGACCTGCAGCTCCGCGGCATCGACGGCGTGCAGCGCGGAGATCACGGCCGGATGCTCCTCCAAGCCGACCTGCACGGCCGCCGCGAGAGAGCGCGGCACGAGCCGATCGATCGGGCGCCCCGGGGCAAGCTGTCTCGGTTCCACGCCGACGATCTGCCGGAAGGTGGCGATAGAAGCCTGCAGGTTCGCCTCCGCGACGCTCACCTGCGAGCGGGATGCGGCCAGCCGCGACTCCGCCTGCGCCACATCCGTTCGCGTCACCTCGCCGACGTTGAAGCGGTCGCGCGTCTGTCGCAGCTGCTCCTCGAGCACCTCGACGTTGTTGCGCTGGAGATCCAGGATCGCCGTGTCGCGTAGCACGTTCATGTAGGACTGCGCGCCGCCGAACAGGGTCGACTGCTCCGTGTTCCGCAGCGTCTCGCGCGCTCCGAAAATCTGGCTTTCGGCCTGCCGCGTGGTGTTCTCGGTGCGAAACCCGTTGAACAGGTTCTGCGAGATGTTCAGTCCGACGGTTCGCGGAAAGAGGTCCCTGCGGAAATTCCCGAGCCCGCCGAGCCCATTCGAGGTCTCGCCGGTCGAATACGCCGCCCCCGCGGTCGCGGTCGCGCCGATCGACGGGCGGTAGCCGGACAAGGCGCGCGGAACGTTCTCGTCCGTCGCCCGCACCGCAGCACGTTGTGCGTCGAGGCTGGGATTTCCGAGATAAGCGCGCGACAGGGCGCTCTCCAGGGTTTCGGCCCACGCCGAACCCGGCCCGAGGAGCATGGCGGCTACGATGCTCGCCGCGGCCGCGCTCCTCCGGCCGCTGATTGACCGTGATGATGCCACGCCTGCTGTTCCACCGGCTCCGAGAGCTCGGTCCCCATCATGTCGCGCCCGGATCCCGAATCCAGGCCAAAGGAGTGTAACGGGCCCGGCAACGGCGCAAAATGGCCGGACCGTCGCAGGTCGCCTTTGCCGGGTCGGTGCCACAAAAATGCGACACCGGCGCCGCTAGAAGGTGAACCCGGGTGCGGCGCGGAATTCCTCCAGCACCGGCGCGCTGGCCTCGAACAACACGCGGCTGGATACCCCGCCGGCTGCCCGGATGAACAGCCTGCCGTGGGTCGCTCCCTGCTCGCGGTGCAGGCAGGCGAGGCGCCCGCCGGGCGCCAACTGATCGAGCAGCGCCGATGGCGGAGCCTCGACGGCGCCGTTGATGAGAACGGCCTCGAAGGGCGCGAACTCGGCGCAGCCGGCCGCCAGAGGGCCGGTCCTCGTCTCCACGGCCGAGCCGTATCCGGCCGCAACGACGGAGGCACGAATCGCGTCGCCGCACTTCTTAGAATCGAGCGCCACTACGCTCGCCCCGAGCGCCGCGAGGAGCGCAGACGAGTAGCCCAAGCCGGGCGCGACATCGAGAACGCGCGTGCCGACCTCGATCTCGAGCGCCTGAATCAGCCGTCCGAGCACCATCGGCTGCAGGATCACCCGCTGCCCCGGCTCAGCGTCTCCGACCGTGACGTTCTGATCGACATACGCCAGGGCGGCACGTCCCGGCGGCATGAAGGACTCGCGCGGGACCGAGCCCATGGCGGCCAGGATCGCCCGGTCGGTCACGTCGAAGGTCCGCAACTGGCAGTCCACCATGGTCCGCCGCGCTTGCGCGAAATCCAGCATCGTGAGGTCCAGCATCCGTCTCAGCGCGCCTTTTGTGAGATCGCCCGGGCAAAGGCAAGGCGGACCGCCCCTTGCCTTGCCTCCTGTTCTGCCGCGCCGCGTACGACGCCGCACAGAAACCCTCGTCGGACGTCCACGTTGGCGCTGGCGGGCGGCCGAATGGGAATTCCCACCGCAGGTACGTCCTGCGAACGGGAGGAGAGAGCGCTCATGAGAATGTCGATGGTGATGATCGCAGCCGCGATCGGTGTATTTGCCGTGCCGGCGGCCGCTCAGCAGACGCCGGGCGGAACGAGTGCCGGCGGCCC
>JAQGJJ010000075.1 GCA_028290695.1 Enterovirga sp.
GCGAAGCGGGCCATCGCCGCGACCGCCAAGCAGGTCGCGGGCGTCACCGCGCTGTCGCCGCGGGCGATCGTGGACGTCGTGTTCGTGATCTACGCAGCCGCAAAACTCCTGCGGCGGGTCGCCCGCATCTATGGCGGCAGGCCGGGGCTGATCGGCGGCCTGCGCCTGGCGAGGGCCGCCCTGAACCACCTGGCCGTCACCGGCAGCGTCGCGGTCGGGGACAGTCTGATCCAGCAGGCGCTCGGCCTCGGCATCGCGGCGCGGGTATCGGCCAAGCTCGGCGAAGGCGTGCTGAACGGGCTGATGACGGCCCGCTTCGGCCTCGCGGCCCTGGAGGTGTGCCGCCCCCTGCCGTTTATTCGCGAGGAGCCGCCCCGCATCGGGGACGTCGCGGGCGAGCTCCTGTCGCGCGGCGACGACCCGGCGGCCACGCGCGGCACGCTCTGACCGGCGCACCCGGCAGTTCTTGCCGGGACGGGCGGTCCGGAGGGGCCGTTTCAGCCCAGCGCACCCGGCTCGGTGCAGTTATATCAAGAACTTAGCCCTGGCACATCGGTTGCTGGACAAGGCCCGTGTGAGCCCGCGGAAACCTCTCCGCCGTGGCCGCGAGAGGGTTCGCGTATGGGTATCCTGGGTGCTCTGTCGACTGCTGTGTCCGGCCTTTCGGCGCAGTCCTACGCGCTCGAGAACATCTCGGGCAACATCGCCAATTCGCAGACGGTCGGCTTCAAGCGGGTCGACACGAGCTTCGTCGACCTGATCCCGGACGCTCCGGCCGGGAAGGAGATCTCCGGCTCCGTCGTGTCGTTCTCCGCACTGTCGAACACGCTCCAGGGCACGCTGCGCTCGACGGGCGTCGCGACCAACATGGCGCTGTCGGGCGACGGCTACTTCGCGGTGGCCAAGAACGACGGGTCGGCCGCCAGCCCGACCTTCCGGGGCGAGAATCAGTACACCCGCCGGGGCGACTTCAAGACCGATGCCAACGGCTACCTGGTGAACGGCTCGAACCGCTACCTGGTCGGAACGAGCTACAATCCGGCCACGGGCGCCGTGACCGGCTCGTCGACCACTCCGATCAAGCTGCCGAGCACGCCGCTTCCGCCGAAGGCCTCGACCGAAATCACGCTCGCCGGCAATCTGCCGACCATCCCGAAGCCCAACACCTACGACACGGCGAGCGCGGGTTCCGACCGGCTCGACCCGACCGACTTCTCCACCGATCCCGTCAGCACCGGAACGGTTCTCGGCGCGGACGAGACGACCTTCCTCAACCAGTCCATCGCGGGCGGCGAGATCACCCTGTTCAACTCCTCCGGCACGGACGCGACGGCGCAGCTCCGCTGGGCCAAGACGGCCGAATCCGCGAGCGGCAACAGCTGGATGCTGTTCTACCAGACCGATTCCACGCCCGGCGCGAGCGACGTGGCCTGGAAGAGCGTCGGGTCCACGGTGACCTTCAACAATGCCGGGCAACTGACCTCGTCGAGCAGCCTCACCGTCAACAACCTGTCGATCGACGGCACGTCCATCGGCAATGTCGGCCTCAACTTCTCGCGCGGCCTGACGCAGACCGGCGACGCCAACGGCCAGGCCACGACCACGCTCGACCAGAACGGCTACACGTCCGGCAAGCTCACGACGATCGCGATCTCGAGCGACGGCATCATCACCGGCAACTACTCGAACGGCCAGACCTCGAAGCTGGCCCAGGTCACGGTCGCGCATTTTGCCGCCAACGACGCGCTGAAGCGCGAGGACGGCGGCACGTTCTCGGCCACCACGGCATCCGGAGCGCCGACCTACGGCCTCAACGGCACGCTGCTGTCGGGCGGCTCGGTCGAGGAATCCAACACCGACATCTCGGACGAGTTCTCCAAGATGATCGTGACCCAGCAGGCGTATTCGGCGAACACCCGCGTGATGTCGACCGCGCAGCAGATGCTGCAGGACGTCATCAACGTGATCCGCTGAGCCGCGGCCGGGATAGCGCGCCGTGAGCCTGTCGGCGGCCCTCAACAACTCCGTCTCCGGGCTGCGGGCCGCGCAGGCCGGCATGGAGGTGGTGGCCGGCAACGTCTCGAATTCCGGAACGGTCGGCTACACGCGCCGCGTTCTCGTCACCGAGCAGCAGGTCTCGGGGACGCAATCGGGCGGTGTCCACGTCGTCGGCGCGCAGCGGGTCCTCGACACGCTGGTGCAGAAGCAGCTCCGGCTCGAAGCGGCCGGGGCCGGCTATACGGGCATCAAGGCGACGTATCACGCCTCCATCGACGCCATGTTCGACGCGCCGGGCGCGACCGGCACGTTGCCGAACCTCGTGTCGGCGTTCTCGACCGCGGTGTCGACGCTGGTCGGCAACCCGGGCTCCTATGCGAACCGTTCCGGCGTGGTGTCGGCCGCCCGGGACCTCGCCGCCTCGTTGAACGGCCTGTCCGGGGACGTGCAGTCGCTCCGCCAATCCGCCGAGGATGCGATCGGGCTGTCCGTCGGCAAGGCGAACGAGCTCCTGACCCAGATCGCCGGGATCAGCGACCGCATCCGTACGGATCCTGCGATCGGCACGAGCCCGGGCCTGCTCGACCAGCGCGACGGGCTGATCAACCAGCTTTCGCAGCTCATGGACGTGAAGGTGACGGACCGGACCAACGGCGCCATCACGATCGCGACGACCGGTGGCCTGCAGCTCTTCGACGGCGTCAGCGCGACGACGCTCTCCTTCGACGGCCGCGCCGCGGTGGGGCCGAACTCCGCCTGGAACGCAGATCCGCTCAAGCGCAGCGTCGGTACCATCACCGCCCTGGACGGGGCCGGCCGGGCGGTCGACGTGATCGCCATGGGGGGCATCCGGTCGGGCGAGCTCGCCGGCTACCTGGAGATGCGCGACGAGGTGCTGCCGCAGGCGCAGACGCAGCTCGATGCGCTCGCGGCCGGCATGGCGTCCGCCCTGTCCGACCGACCGGTCGCCAGCACGCCCGCGAGCGCGGGCGCCGCCGCCGGCCGCGACATCGATCTCGCCTCCCTCCAGAACGGCAACACGTTCACGCTGACCTATGTCAGCGGCGGCGCCACCCGGACGGCGACCTTCGTCAAGACGGGCAGCGCCTCGGCCGCCGCGGCCGCGACCGCCGGCAGCGACGGCGCCGTCGGGATCGATTTCTCCGGCGGCATGGCGTCCGTCGCGACCCAGATCGGGGCGAGGCTCGGCTCCGGCTTCACGGTCTCGACCCCGTCCGGCTCGACGCTGCGCATCGTGGACGACGGCGCGGCCGGAACCACCGACGTGACCGGCCTCGCGGGCAGCGCGACCGTCTCCGGCCTGGCCTCCGGCAGCCCCGAACTCGCGCTCTTCACCGACGGCGGCTCCGCCTATACGGGCTCGTTCGAGACGGGCTCGCAATTCGCCGGCTTCGCGTCCCGCATCGCGCTCAACCCCGCCGTGGCGGCCGATTTCGGCACGCTCGTCGCCTATTCCGGCACCACTCCGTCCGGCGACACGGCACGGCCGGAGCACATCCAGGCGGCGCTCGCCGACAAGGTCCTGTCCTTCACGGGCGCGGCCGGCATCGGCGGATCGTCCGGGCGCTTCACCGGGACGATCGCCGATTTCGCGACCCAGATCGTCGCGACCCAGGCCGGCAACGCGATCTCGGCCGCGAACCTCGACAGCGGCCAGAAGGTGGTTCTGAACGCGATGACGAGCCGGATGTCCGAGCAGTCCGGCGTGAACATCGACCAGGAGATGACGCAGCTCATCCAGCTCCAGACCGCCTACGGGGCCAATGCCCGCGTCATGTCCGCCGCCAAGGAGATGCTCGACATGCTGATGAGGATCAGCCTGTGACCATCGGCGCCTACGGCACGGCGGCGTTTGCGGCCGCGCAGTCGACCGAGCTCTTCCGCAGCATCAAGTCCGACTTCGCCACCGTCCAGGCGCAGCTCTCGACGGGCGCGGTCGCGACCACGCATGCGGGCCTCGGCAGCGCCGGGGCGGCCGCGAGCCTGACGCTGCGCTCCAAGCTCGCGACGCTCGGCAGCTACGGCACGGCGATCGCGGACGGCACGCTGCGGGTGAATCTGATGGCGGCGGGCCTGGCGCAGCTGAACACGCTCGCGACCCAGTTCCCGACGAAGCTCACGGGCTCCGTCGCCCAGCCCGCCGTCGCGACCACGGACGCCATCACGTCCGCCCGCCAGGGCTTCGACATGATCGTAGACGTCCTCAACATGCAGACCGGCGGCCGCTACCTGTTCGCAGGACGCGAGAGCGGCACGGAGCCTGTCGCCGCCTCCGATCTCATCCTGAACGGCGATGCGGGCCGGGCGGGCCTCAAGACGCTGATCGCCGAGCGCAAGGCCGCGGATGCCGGCCCGGACGGGATGGGCCGCACGAGCGTCGCGGCGTCCGGGTCCGCGGTGACGATCGCCGAGGAGGCCGGGGGCCTCCCGTTCGGCCTCAAGCTCGCCGGCGCGGAGGCGACCGGAACCGGTCTCGTGGCCACGCTGGCAGCCGGCCCGCCCGCGGCCGCGACAGTGACCGTCGGCAGCCAGCCGGTGCCCGGCGACACGATCGGCCTGACGCTCACGCTGCCGGACGGAAGCGAAAGCAAGATCGCGCTGGTGGCCGGCACCGCCTCGGCCGGCAGCGGGGCGACCGGCTTCGCGATCGGCGCCACGACGGACGAGACCGCCGCCAATATCTCGGCCGCCCTCGCCGGCGCCGTCGGCAAGGTCGTGGCGACGGAGCTTCCCTCCGCGTCCGCGATGAGCGCCTCGTCCGACTTCTTCGCAGCCGACGCCGCGAACCCGCCGCTGCGGGTGGCCGGGCCGCCCTACGACACGGCGACCGCGCAGGTCGCCGGCACGGCCGCGAACACGGTGATCTGGTATGCCGGCGGAACCTCCGCGGCGCCCCGGGACACCGCCGCCCTGCGGATCAGCGACACGCGCACGATCGGCATCGGAGCCCAGGCGGACGAGCCGGCTTTCCGGGCGATGCTCGCGAGCTTCGGCGCGATGGCGACGGAGAGCTTTCCGACCGCCGATGCGACCGCCCAGGGCCGCTACGGCGCGCTGGTGGACAGGATCGCCAACACGCTCGGCTTTCCGGACGGCCAGTCGGTGGCGGACATCGCGGCGGATTTCTCCGCCGCGTCCGGGGTGATGACGCAGACGTCGAAGAACCACAGCCAGGTGCGGGCCCACCTGGAGGACGCGCTCGGCGAGATCGAGAACGCCGATCCGACCGAGACGGCCGCGAAGCTGATGGCCGCCCAGACGCGGCTGCAGGCCAGCTACCAGACGACCGCGACCCTGCAGAAGCTCTCGCTGGTCGACTACCTCTGAGGCCCGGCCTCCCGAGGCGGCACCCGCCTCGGGACCCGGCAGCCGCGGGCTAGCGCCGGACGAGCAGCACGATCAGCACGATGATCAGCAGCAGCGACAGGCCGCCGCCGCCGTAATACCCGATCCCCGGTCCCAGATAGGCGCCGCCGCCGCCGAACAGGACGATCAGGAGGATGATGATCAGGATGAGGTTCATGGTCGATTCCGGGCGATCAGTCGCGATCGCGGATCACGTAGCGCCGAACGGCCAAGTTTGTTCCGCGTCCCGATCCGATCGATGCGCGGGGTCGCGGGCGGCCGCGCTCAGCTGCGCCCCATGCTGAGGACGTTGCTCTCCCGCGCGGGATCCGGGCCGAGACCCGGGGCGCCGGAATAGAAGGCCGGGCTCGGCGCGTTGGCCCGCAGGATCTCGACCACGCCGCGGTCCTTCATGGCCTCCTCGTAGGCGTGATCGGCAAGCCCGAACACGGTCTTGATGCCGTTCTCGGTCGCGCCGTCGAAGGTGAGGTCGGCCTCGAGTCCCGACGCCCGCAGGCTGTCCAGGCGGTGGTAGCGGTCCCCGAGCTGGTGGCGCAGGAACACGTTGGTGAGCTGCTGCTGCGCCGACATGATGGTGGAGAACAGGCGGGCGCCGCGCAGCCAGCGGGTCGCCCCGTAATCCTTGCCGGCGCTGTAGGGCAGCGAGAAGCTCCCCGTGGTGGTGCCGATGGACAGGACCTCCAGCCCTTCGGACGGCTGGCGCAGGTAGTGCTGCGCCTCGTGCACGCCGATCAGGTCGGGCGCGGACGCGAAGATGGCGCCGTCCACGTAGAGGCTCGAGCGCACCTCCGCGAGCGGGAAGTAGATCGGCGCGGC
>JAQGJJ010000041.1 GCA_028290695.1 Enterovirga sp.
GCGGCGTCCGCGGCGGGATTGGGCCAGCCGTCCCGGGGCGCGACAAGGCGCATCTCCGTCAGCCCGAAATTGGCCATGGCCCGGGCCGCCATGCCGATGTTCTCGCCCAGCTGGGGCTCGACCAGGATGATCGCGGGAGAGGACATGCCGTCGGTGCTCGTGTGGGGGCGGCGCCGGTTTGCCACGACCGAGTTCCCCTGCGCTATGATGCCGGCCAACAACACACGGGAGGTTATCGCATGCGCGTCACCATCATGGCCGTTGCCCTGTCGTTCGCATCCTGCGCGGCCGCCTCGGCCGCCTGCCCGTCGGACGAGGCGGTCGCCGCCTATGCGGCCGACTGGCTGGGCAGAAAGGCGGCCAAGAGCCCGCCGGTCGAGACCATGGCGGATGCGCTGTGCATGCGCGACAAGCTCGTGGCGGGTCTGGAGAAGAGCGGCGGCAAGGTCGTCGGCTACAAGGCCGCGCTGACCGCCAAGGCCGTGCAGGAACGCTTCAACGCCCGGGAGCCGGTCGCCGGCGTCCTTCTGGAATCCATGATCGTGAAGGACGGCGCGACCGTGCCGGCTGCGTATGGTGCGCGGCCGGTGTTCGAGGCCGACATGGTGCTGGTCGTGAAGGACGACGGCGTGAACGGTGCGAAGACCCCCGAGGAGGCCCTCGCCCACATCTCGGCCATGCGGCCCTTCATCGAGCTGCCTGACCTCGCTTTGGCGGCGGGCGAGAAGCTGGAAGGCCTGCAGCTCGCGGCGATCAACGGGGCTGCCCGCCTGGGTGTCGTCGGGACCGAGGTGCCGCTGAGCGCCGACGCCGCGACCGTGAAGGCGCTCGCCGACGTGAAGGTCGTGATGACGGACGCCTCCGGCGCGGCCCTGGCCGAGGGCGTCGGCTCGGCGACGCTCGGCAATCCACTGAACTCCGTGGTCTGGCTGGCCGAGGACCTGGCCAAGTCGGGCCGCAGGCTGAAGGCCGGCGATCTGATCAGCGTCGGCTCGTTCTCACCGCTCACGCCCCCCAAGCCGGGGCAGACGATCACCGTGCGGTACGACGGCCTTCCGGGCACGCCCAAGGTGTCCGTCACCTTCCAATAAGGCGGGCCGGCCAGGCGGCGCTGGGGAGCGGGACTTCGCGGGATGATCTCGTTTCCGTCGGGAACGCGCAGTCGCCAACTGCGGTCGACTCCGCAGAGAAACGCAGTCGCACCAATCGGATGGAGCGGAATGCGGTGCGCTCGGGAATTGACATTCAACCGGTAGCACGCACATGATGGACGGTGCATCACCGCACCGCCGGTCGCAGGTTTCACGTGCCTTCGCGGATCCGCCTCGAGCATAAAACCCTGGGTGAACGTTTTCACGTGTTCACCTCGCCCGACCTGTCGGGCTTCCACGTGTCTGGCGAGAACTACGCTGAGACGCAGAGGGAAGCCATCGCTGTCGTAGACCGCATTGCGGCGATGCACGGCGACAGCAAGCCCATCATCGACACGATCGAGCTCGCCGACGCGGCCTGAGGGTGATCTACTGCGTCGCGTTCCACGACGTCGACCGGCATCTGCAAAATCTCGGCTTCAAGTTCGCCGAGCAGGTCGGGTCGACCCTCATCTATGTCAGGGACGAGCAGACCTTCACCATCCATGCCCCCAACCAGACCGGCGGAATTCCTGAGATAATCGTCGACGACACGTTCGCGAACCCGCGTTTGCTCGCGCCGGATGTCCGGTCGCTCTTCTGGTGCGATTGATCCCCCAAACCGCTTCGCCACGACCTGCCGACGGCCCAACGCGGCGGCCGGCAATCTGATCAGCGTCGGCTCGTTCTCACCGCTCACGCCCGTCAAGCCCGGTCAGACGATCACCGTGCGGTACGACGGACTTCCGGGCACGCCCAAGGTGTCCGTCAACTTCCAATAGGGCGGGCCGGCCCTAAGCTGGCCGCGGACTCGCGGGGTGGACCCCGGCGCGGGGGGGGACGAACGTCGATGAGCGGCACGGAGAGGCAGGCCCTGCGGCTGCGCCGGTTGTGGGCCGAGGGCCGGACGGCTTTCGGCGTCATTGCCACCATCCCGAGCCCGGCGGTCGCCCGCCTCCTGGCGACCGGTGGGCTCGACTGGCTGATCGTCGATCTCGAACACGGGCCGATCGACCACCCGAGCGCGCACGCCATGATCCTGGCGCTGTCCGGGACCGGTTGCACGCCGCTGGTGCGGGTCGCGGCGAACGAGGGCTGGATGGCCAAGGCCCCGCTCGATTACGGCGCGCAGGGCATCAACTTCCCCATGATCAGCGACGCGGCCGGGGCGGAACGGGCCGCACGGGCGCTTCGCTACCCGCCGCACGGTGACCGGCTCTGGGGACCGTTCCACGCACCTTCCGCCTGGAGCCGATCCATGCCGGACTACATGGCGGCTGCCGACGAGCAGGCCATCTGCATGATCACGATCGAGCACGCGGACGCGGTTGCCCGGATCGACGAGATCATGGCGGTGCCGGGGATCGATTGCGCGGTGATCGGCATCGGCGACCTCGCAACCAGCGTCGGCCTGAAGGGGCAGCTCGACCATCCGGAGGTTCGCGACCTCGTCGCGAAGGCGGAAGCCGGCATTCTGAGGAGCGGTATCCCGCTCGGCGGCGCCGCCCGCCTGCCCGGTCAGGCGACCGCCATGGTGGAGCGCGGCTACCGTCTGCTCGCGCTCGGTTTCGACGTCACGCTCCTCCAGCGAGGCCTGGAAGCCGGGCTGGCCGGCCTCCCGCGGTGACCGGGCGGCCCGCCTAGGTCCCGTAGGGACGAAGCGGGCCCGGGATGCGGAAATCCGCCGGTACGTCGAGGTCGCGCGCCGCGCCCCGGGAGGCCTCGATGCCGCGCGGAAACCCGGTCCTGTCGCTGTAATCGGCGACGGGCTCGTCCGCGAGGCTCTTCTCGGCGGTCAGCCCGCGCGCGACGGCCAGGTCCAGCATCGTCACACCCGTGACGGCCGCCATGGCGAGGCCGAGATTCGTCCTCCGCCCGGCATTGCCCTCGAGCCCCGTCGCCAGCGTCGCGAGATCCAGCGCGTCGCCGCCCACCCGGCCCCAGATCCAGGGTGTCGGGTCGTGGCTCATCAAGATGGCGACGCCCGTCGCGATCTCCCGCGCCCCGTAGGCCCGCACGATCGTCTCCTTGCCCTCGAGGCCGATCGCACGCGTCAAGGGTCGCGTGGCGAACAGTTCGGCGATGCCGAGGCCGATCGAGAACCACCCGAGCCCGCGGGCGATCTTCTCGTTGGTGCTGTGGGCCCCGATCCCTCGGGCACCCTTCGTCGAATGGCTCATGGCGCGATCTCTCAGGGCTTGATGACGACCTTGATGCACCCGTCCTGCTTGTCGCGGAACGTCTTGTACATCTCAGGTCCGTCCTCGAGGCCCACTGTGTGGGTGATGACGAAGGAGGGGTCGATCTGGCCCTCCTCGATGCGGCGCAGAAGATCGTCGGTCCAGCGATTCACGTGCGTCTGACCGGTCCGGACCGTCAGGCCCTTGTTCATCAGGGCACCGATCGGGAACTTGTCGGCGATGCCGCCATAGACGCCCGGGATCGAGAGCACGCCGGCCGGACGGCACACCATGATCATCTGCCGCAGCACGTGGATCCGGTCCGTGGCCATCAGGGTCGCCTGCTGGACGCGGTCGTAGATGGCGTCCACCGCCCCCGTCGCATGGGCCTCGAGTCCGACGGAATCGATGCACTTCTCCGGCCCCTTGCCGTCCGTCATGTCGTTCAGCCGGGCGACGATGTTCGGCTCCTCGTCGTAATTGATGACCTCGGCGCCGCCGGCTTCCGCCATCGCCAAGCGCTCCGGCACGCGGTCGATCGCGATCACCCGTTTCGCGCCGAGCAGGATGGCCGAGCGGATCGCCATCTGGCCGACCGGGCCGCAGCCCCAGTTCACGACCGTGTCGGTCGGCTGGATGTCGCATTGCACGGCCGCCTGCCACCCGGTCGGGAAGATGTCGGTCAGGAAGAGCAGCTTGTCGTCGTCGATGCCCTGTGGGACCTTGATGTGCGTCGCATCCGAGAACGGCTCCCGCAGGTATTCGGCCTGGCCGCCCGCATAGCCGCCCGTCAGGTGCGTGTAGCCGAAGAGCCCCGCCGTGGTGTGGCCGAAGGCGGCGTCGCCGAGCGGCTTGTTGCGGTTGGAGCGCTCGCACACGGAGAAGTTGCCGCGCCGGCACTGGTCGCACTCACCGCAGATGATCGTGAACGGCACGACGATGCGGTCGCCGACCTTCAGCTTGCTCTTGGCAGCCGAGCCGACCTCGACCACCTCGCCCATGGTTTCGTGGCCCATGATGTCGCCCGACTTCATCCCGGGCATGAAGTGGTCGTAGAGGTGCAGGTCCGATCCGCAGATCGCGCAACTCGTGACCTTGATGACGACGTCGCGTGCGTCCTCGATCTCCGGATCCGGAACGGTCTCGCACCGGATGTCCTGAGTGCCGCGCCAGACGAGCGCTTTCATCCTGATCTCCCGATTTACAGATCCCAACCGCGAGGGCTCGCAGGCGTTCCCGTTCGGAAGATGACACTGGCGGGGGAGCGCCGCGGCGCAGCCGTCGCCCGGCGACGAGGCGGGCCCGGGAGAGGATCGTGCGGCGGGGGCTCCTTCCCGCCTTCGCCGCGGCGCGGTATGAGCGGGCGGCGTTCAGTCCGCCGGGCCGAGAAGGCCCGTCAAGCCAAGGTGAGCACGATGCAGAAGATCAAGGTGGCCAACCCCGTCGTCGAGCTCGACGGCGACGAGATGACCCGGATCATCTGGCAGCTCATCAAGGACAAGCTGATCCACCCCTACCTCGACCTGAACCTCGAATATTACGACCTCGGTGTCGAACACCGCGACGCCACCAACGACAAGGTGACGGTGGAGGCGGCCGAGGCGATCAAGCGGCACGGCGTCGGCGTGAAATGCGCCACCATCACCCCGGACGAGCAGCGCGTGGAGGAGTTCAAGCTCAAGGAGATGTGGAAGTCGCCGAACGGCACTATCCGCAACATCCTCGGCGGCGTGATCTTCCGCGAGCCGATCATCTGCAAGAACGTGCCGCGCCTCGTGCCGGGCTGGACGCAGCCCATCGTGGTCGGCCGCCATGCCTTCGGCGACCAATACCGCGCGACGGACTTCAAGGTCCCCGGCAAGGGCCGGATGACCATCAAGTTCGAGGGCGAGGACGGCACCGTCATCGAGAAGGAGGTGTTCAAGTTCCCGGGCGCCGGCGTCGCGATGGCCATGTACAACCTCGACGAGTCGATCCGCGATTTCGCCCGCGCCTCGCTGAACTACGGGCTGAACCGCAAGTACCCGGTCTACCTCTCGACCAAGAACACCATCCTCAAGGCCTATGACGGGCGCTTCAAGGACATCTTCCAGGAGGTGTTCGACGCCGAGTTCGCCTCGAAGTTCAAGACGCTCGGCATCACCTACGAGCACCGCCTGATCGACGACATGGTCGCCTCTGCGCTCAAGTGGTCGGGCGGCTATGTGTGGGCCTGCAAGAACTACGACGGGGACGTGCAGTCGGACATCGTGGCCCAGGGCTTCGGCTCGCTCGGCCTGATGACCTCCGTGCTGATGACGCCGGACGGCAGCGTCGTGGAATCGGAAGCGGCGCACGGCACCGTCACGCGCCACTACCGCGAGCACCAAAAGGGCAAGGAGACCTCGACCAACTCGATCGCCTCCATCTTCGCCTGGACTCGCGGCCTCGCGCACCGGGCCAAGCTCGACGGCAACGACGCGCTGAAGCGCTTCGCCGACACGCTCGAGAAGGTCTGCGTCGACACGGTCGAGCAGGGCTACATGACGAAGGATCTGGCCCTGCTGGTCGGCGCCGACCAGAAGTGGCTCTCGACCACCGGCTTCCTCGACAAGGTCGACGAGAACCTGAAGACTGCAATGGCGGCCTGAGAGGGGCGACAGCCACCTTACGCATGAGAACGATCGGCGCCTCGCGGCGCCGATCGACGTGTCAGCCCTTCTTGAGCGCGTAGAAGGCCCTCGGATTCCGCGATCATCTTCATGTTCGCAAATGGGCAGCACAGAACAGGGCTGCCGCCGCGAAAGCGAAGCGGATCGACCCGGAAAGTCCTCGGGGTTGGGGTCTGCGCAGCGGACGCTGCGACCCGCCGCCGTCGCACGACCGTGCAGGGGAGCCCGCTCCGGGCGGGTGATGCGGCCCCGCCTCGGTCCGCCGGCTGCACCTGAGGCGGCGGCGTTCGGCGATTCCGGCGACCTTGTCGCCGACCTCGCCGCGCCCGGTGCATGCCCCTTGCTGCGCGGGCCTGGGCGCGACTGCCGCCCCGTTCGAGGGAGCGCGGAATCAGGCGGGC
>JAQGJJ010000079.1 GCA_028290695.1 Enterovirga sp.
GACGTGTCCGTCCGGGGCGAACTGGATCGCAACGCGGCCCGCAACCGCTACGTGCCGTCCATCGATCGCGCCCGCCGCGAGCTCGGGCTCGACGTCTGGACCCCGCTCGAGGAGGCGATCAGGCGCATGGCGGATTTCGCCCGGCACGGCGCCCGGATCGCCTGAGCGGCCCGCTCCGCCGCGGCGGAGCGCCGCCCGGGGAGGGCCGCCGGTTGCTTGTTGCCCGCCGGGATGCGATCTGGCGGCGGCGTGCCGTGCCGGGTCCCGGCCCTCGCGTCGGACCGGTCGGCCGGTGCTCCCGCGTCTTTCCAGGAGGTAGGATGAACCCCGTCGTCGTCGCCGTCGCGATCACCGGCTCCGTTCCCCGCAAGAAGGACAACCCGGCCGTCCCGACGACGCCGGCGGAGCAGATCGAGTCGACGCGTGCCGCCTTCGAGGCGGGCGCGTCCCTGGTTCACATCCACGTCCGCAACGACGACGAGAGCCCGTCCTCCGATCCCGCGCGCTTCGCGGCCGTGCAGGAGGGCATCGCCAGGCAATGTCCCGGCATGATCATCCAGTTCTCGACGGGCGGGCGTGGGCGCGACCAGGCGGCGCGCGGCTCCTCCCTGTCCCTGAAGCCGGACATGGCCTCGCTCTCGACCGGCTCGGTCAACTTCCCGACCATCATCTACGAGAACCACCCGAGCCTCGTGGAGGATCTCGCCACCAAGATGCGGGACGGCGGAATCCTGCCGGAGATCGAGATCTTCGACCTGTCGCACATCCATGCCGCACGCCGGCTCGTGGATGCCGGCCTCATGAGCGATCGTCCGCACGTGCAGTTCGTGATGGGCGTAAAGAACGCCATGCCGGCCGAGGAGCACCTGCTCGACATCCTGCTGTCCGAGACGCGGCGCGCCCTGCCGAACGCCACCTGGACGGCCGCCGGGATCGGCCGCAACCAGTCCGTTGTGATGGATTGGGCGCTGGCGCGCGGCGCCGATGCCGTCCGGACCGGGCTCGAGGACAACGTCCGGGCCTCGAAGGACCGGCTCGCGGCCAGCAACGCCGAACTCGTCACCCTGGCGGCGGAGCAGATCGCCCGGCACGGCCGGCGGGTCGCTACCCCGGCCGAGGCCCGCGCGGCCCTGGGCCTGCGCCCCGCCTGAGCTGCCGCTTGCCCCACACAGGCTCGCAGGCGCCATGAGCACGGCGCGACTGCCGGTTTCCGCCTTCATCATCGCCCGCAACGAGGCCGACCGCATCGGTGCGACCGTTCGCGCCGTCGCGGCCTTCGCGGACGAGGTCCTGGTCGTGGATTCGGGCTCGACGGACGGCACGGTCGCGGTCGCGGAGGCCGAGGGCGCCCGCGTCGTCTACAATCAATGGTCCGGCTACGGGCCGCAGAAGCGCTTCGCCGAGGAGCTCTGCCGGCACGATTGGCTGCTCAACGTCGACGCCGACGAGGTGGTGCCGCCCGCGCTGGCGGCGGAGATCGGCCGGCTCTTCGCACGCCCGGGCGGGCCCGAGCGCGACGCCTACAGGATCGGCATCGCGGAGACCTTCCCGGGGGAGGGGGCGCCGCACCGGCTCGCCTACACGCTCCACCCGGTTCGGCTGTATCGCCGCAGCCGCGGCCGCTACTCGCCGTCCCCCGTGCACGATCGCGTGGATCTCGCACCCGGCGTCCGGAGCGGCCGGCTGCGCGCGGTGATCCACCATTTCTCGGTCCGCTCGCTCGGCGACCAGGTCGCCAAACTGAACCGCTACTCGGACCAGCAGGCTGACGACCTCGCCGCGCGCGGCGTGATGATCCCGACCTGGCGCATCTTCGTGGAACTGCCGGCGGCCTTTCTCAAAGCCTATTTCGGGCGCCGGCACTTCGTGCGCGGCACCTACGGCTTTCTCACCGCAATGAACTACGCGATCTCGCGCCACCTGCGGCTCGCCAAGCACATCGAACGGCGGCGCCGCTCCGGCGAGGGGTGAGCGGCGAGTTCAACCGGCGGCAGCGGCTGCGGCCGGCGCGGCGGCCGGTCCGGTTGCCCGCTCGGGCCGGGATCGGGCGGGCCCGATCCCCCGGCCGTTGATGCCGAAGAAGGGCCGCAGCGCCGGGATGCGCCGGACGACCTCGTAGGTGAGCCCGCAGGCCGCGACCGTCACGGCGAGCAGAACGGCGGCCTCGATGGGCACCGGCAGGTCGGCGTTTTCGAGATGGTGGGCCGCGACCACCATCACCGTCTGGTGCACGATGTAATAGGTGAACACCGCGCCGGTCAGGTAGGTGAGGATTGCGCTTCCGCGGTTGAGATAGAGGCGTCCGTAGCCGAGGGCCGCGACAATGGCGGTCCAGCGTTCCACCGAATGGATGACCCGCACCAGGCCCGGCCCCGCGTCCAGGCTCCCGCCATCCGGCCCTTCGGTCCAGAACAGCCCCGCCTGCAGCGCCCAGGCCCCGAGGGCGAGGCCGAGCGCGACGCGGCGCAGGCGCACGCATTCCTCCGTGATCGGCCCCGGGCGGGCCACCAGGAAGCCCAGGAGGAAACAGGCGAAGAAGTCGAGATGGCCGTACCAGTCCCCGAGCACGGCTCCGGGCATTTCGCCCGACAGCGGGAACACGGTCAGCCGCGTCAGCGCGAAATACGCCACCGGCCAGAAGAGGAGCCCGGTCCCGGACAGGTGGCGCTCCGCCGCGCGCCGCAGCGCCGGGAGGGCGCCGGTCCCGAGCGCGAGCATCAGCCCCACCAGCATCGTGTAGACCCAGAGATAGGCCACGAACCACAGATGCACGCAGTTGATGAGGACGTAGGTCTTGCCCCCCGCCGTGACCGTCCCGGCATTCAGGAGGTAGCGGTTGATCCAGAACGCGAGGTACGTCTCGTCCGTGAGAAGCAGCCCCCGCATCATGTAGTAGATCTGGGGGGGCACGACGACGAGCGTCCCGAAGACGAGCGGGAGCAGCAGGCGCAGGGACCGCTTCCGGCAGAGAACCGCCGGGCCGATCCTGGACGCCATGTAGGCGGTGGCCGCGCCCGAGACGAGAAACAGGAGGCACATGCGCCAGGGATGGGTCGCGAGCAGCAGCGCGTCCATGACGCGGTTCTCGTGCGGGCTGTTCGCCAACCACGGCGCCGTCGCATAATACAGGCCGAGATGATAGAGGATCAGAAGCGCAAACGCGCCTACCCGGATCCAGTCGAGATCGAAACGCCGCTCCTCGCGCCGGCCGAGATCGACATCATGTCGTATGTCTTGGCCAAGAGGCGGCATTATCCCTCCTGACCTAGAATGCTCGCCTTAACACGCGGTTGAATGCGACTTCCGGATTTCGACGACTGTCGTTTTCTGCCGCGCGGGATTTTAGCCACGCGCTAACCTTGTTCGCGGTCTTCTGCTTCGGAACGCCTCGCGGCAACGAACCTTTCGGCATCTCGGTCCGTATCGTCAGCCGAGATCCTCCACCATGAAGAAACGCCCGCTCATCCTTGCCGCGCTTCTGGCGCTCGCGACGACCTCGTTGTTCGCGGACAAGCTTCCTTTGCCGGGAGCAGACTGGGCCGATCTCGACCTCGACGTGCACGCGCGGGGCTGGGACACGCAGAAGCTCTCGGCCGTGGAGGGGCGGCTGAGGCATCTTCGGCCGACCGCGCTCGTCATCACGCAGAACGGGAAGCTCGTGGCCGAATGGGGCGACGGGGACCGCAAGGTCAACGTCTATTCCGTCCGCAAGAGCATCCTGTCGACCCTGTTCGGGATCGGGGTGGACGAGGGTCGCATCGCGCTCGACCGCACGCTGGCGGATCTCGGCATCGACGACAAGGAGCCCCGGCTCACCGCCGAGGAGAAGAAGGCGACGATCGAGGATCTCCTGACGGCGCGGTCCGGCGTGTATCACCCGGCGGCCTACGAGCTCGGGGTGCTCGGCCGCAACCGCCCGGCCCGTGGCAGCCATCCCCACGGCACCTTCTGGTACTACAACAACTTCGATTTCAACGTGCTGGGCACGATCTACAGCAAGCTGATGGGCGAGAGCGTCTTCGACGCGGTCGCCAGCCGGATCGCCGGGCCGATCGGGATGAGCTTCACTGCGGCGGACGGCGAGCTGATCCACGAGGCCAAGTCCGACCATCCGGCCTACGTGATGCGGCTCTCGGCACGCGACCTGACGCTGTTCGGCACGCTCCTGCTCCGGAAGGGGCGCTGGGGCGACCGCCAGGTGCTCCCGGCCGAGTGGATCGCGCGCTCGACCCGGAGCTACTCGGTCACCGAGACCGGGGCCGGATACGGCTATCTGTGGTGGCAGCCGCCCCAGTCGGTCGGAGCCGGCGAGGGGGCGTTCTTCGCCCTGGGCAAGGGCGGACAGGCCGTCGCCGTGGTTCCGTCCCGCAACCTCGTGGTGGTCGAGACGCTGGACGTCACGCACGGCCAGGACGGGATCAGCATGGCCCAGTTTCTGGAACTGCTCGGGATGGTCATCGCGGCCGCGCCCGCGCCCGCGCCCGCCTCCTGACTTGGGCCGCTGCCCCCGGCGGCTTGCGCGAAGGCGGGTCGGGACGGCCTTCCGGGAACCCCGCTAGACCACGTGCTCCGGCGCGAGCGCGCAGGACGTGCCGTCCCGCTCGACCTGCAGCGTCACGTGCGCGATGCCGAAGCGGCTCCGCAACGCGTCGGCGGTGTCGGCCAGGAAGACGTCGCCGCCGTCCCCGTCCGGCATCACGAGATGGGCGGTCAGCGCCGTTTCGGTGGTGCTCATCGACCACACGTGAAGGTCGTGCACGGACGCGACGCCCGGCCGGGCGGCCAGCGCCCCCCGGACCTCCTCCAGCACGATGCCGGGCGGCACGGCGTTCAGCGACATCGACACCGAGTCCCGCAACAGGCCCCAGCCGCTCCAGACGATCACCGCGACGATCGCGAGGCTCGTTGCGGGGTCGAGCCAGTGCCAGCCGGTCGCCACGATGACGCCGCCCGCCACCACGACGCCAGCCGAGACCGCGGCATCCGCCGCCATGTGCAGGTAGGCGCCCCGGATGTTGATGTCCCCCTTCGCCCCGGAGGCGAACAGCCAGGCCGTGAAGCCGTTGATCAGGATGCCCACGGCCGCGACCGCCATGACGGTCGCGCCGGCCACCGGGCGCGGCTCGAACAGGCGCACCATCGCTTCCAGCGCGATCGCCCCGACCGCGACCAGCAGAAAGGCCGCGTTGAGCAGGGCCGCCAGGATGGAGGACCCGCGCAGCCCGTAGGTGAAGCGCGGCGACGGGCCCCGCCGCGACAGGACGGTGCCGATCCAGGCGACCACGAGGCCGAGCACGTCCGACAGGTTGTGGCCGGCATCCGCCAGCAACGCCACCGAGTTCGAGGCGAGGCCGAAACCAGCCTCCACCACCACGAAGGCGGTGTTGAGCCCGATCCCGATCGCAAAGGCGCGACCGAAATCCGCCGGCGCGTGGGCGTGCGCGTGAGCGTGCCCGCCCCCACGCGGATGCGCGCCGGTGCCGTGGTGGTGATGGTCATGCATCCGGCCTTGGTGCTCCCATCGGGGCGGCCGTGCAAGCGAGCAACACCCGCCTGCAACCTGCGGCGGGCGGGCGGGCGTCATCCACAGGCCGACGCCGCCGGACGGGACCCCGCAAGCCGTTGGCGCGCCTTCGTTAAGTCTTCATTTACAGACTCGGTATCCCCATATGTCGTGGGTGCGAAGGCGTCCCGGCACAACGAGTAGCGGTCCGATGGTGATTGACCTCGGTTTGAGACTCATCATAGCGTCCGTCCTCGTTGACGCGGGCCGTCCACAGGACCTGCGCAACCTCCTCACCTGTACGCGTCGAACGCAAGCCCGATCGCTCTGTCGGGTCGCGGTCGCGTGCGCGCCGGGTCGGGGATCACCAACAGCCGAACCGGCGACCGCGGCCATCTGACCGGGGCGTCTTCACGGGGATTTTGATGCGGATCGAGCGGCGGCACACTCAGACCAACACCTCGCCCTACGCGGCGATCGCGTTTCGCAAGACCGTGAGCGAGATCCGCAATCCGGACGGCTCGGTCGTGTTCCGGCTGGACGGCATCGAGGTGCCGGAGGCGTGGTCGCAGGTCGCCGCCGACGTCCTGGCGCAGAAGTACTTCCGCAAGGCCGGCGTCCCGGCCCGGCTGAAGAAGGTCGAGGAAAACCAGGTTCCGTCCTGGCTGTGGCGCTCCGTGCCGGACGAGGAGGCGCTGGTCGAGCTGCCGGAGGCCGAGCGCTTCGGGTCGGAGGTGTCGGCCTGCCAGGTGTTCGACCGCATGGCCGGCTGCTGGACCTATTGGGGCTGGAAGGGCCGCTACTTCTCGACGGAGGAGGACGCGCGCGCCTTCTTCGACGAACTCCGCTTCATGCTGGCCCGGCAGATGTGCGCGCCGAACTCGCCGCAATGGTTCAACACCGGCCTGCACTGGGCCTACGGCATCGACGGGCCGGGGCAGGGCCACTTCTACGTGGACCACGAGACCGGCAAGCTGACCGCCTCGACCTCCGCCTACGAGCACCCGCAGCCGCATGCCTGCTTCATCCAGGGCGTGCAGGACGACCTCGTGAACGAGGGCGGCATCATGGACCTGTGGGTCCGCGAGGCGCGCCTGTTCAAGTACGGCTCCGGCACCGGCTCCAACTTCTCCCGCCTGCGCGGTGAGGGCGAGAAGCTGTCGGGCGGCGGGCGCTCCTCCGGCCTGATGTCCTTCCTGAAGATCGGCGACCGGGCGGCGGGCGCCATCAAGTCCGGCGGCACGACCCGCCGGGCCGCCAAGATGGTGGTGGTCGACATCGATCACCCGGACATCGAGACCTATATCGACTGGAAGGTGCGCGAGGAGCAGAAGGTCGCCGCCCTCGTGACCGGCTCCAAGGTCGTGCAGAAGCACCTGAAGGCCGTCATGAAGGCCTGCATGAACTGCGAGGGCGAGGGCGACAGCTGCTACGACCCGGAGAAGAACCCGGCGCTGAAGCGCGAGATCAAGCTCGCCCGCCGCTCGCAGGTGCCGGACAACTACATCCGCCGCGTCATCCAGATGGCCAGGATGGGCCAGACCGCGCACGACTTCCCGGTCTTCGACACCGATTGGGACTCGGAGGCCTACCTCACGGTCGCCGGCCAGAACTCCAACAACTCCGTGTCGCTCACGGACGACTTCCTGCGGGCCGTCGACCAGGACGCCGACTGGAAGCTCACGGGCCGCATCTCCGGCAAGGTCGTGAAGACCCTGAAGGCGCGCGACCTGTGGGAGAAGATCGGCTACGCGGCCTGGGCCTCGGCCGATCCCGGGCTCCACTTCAACACGACGATGAACGACTGGCACACCTGCCCGGCGGGCGGGCGGATCCGGGCCTCGAACCCGTGCTCCGAGTACATGTTCCTCGACGACACCGCCTGCAACCTCGCCTCCGCGAACCTGCTCCAGTTCTACGACCGCGCCACGCGCCGCTTCGACGTGGACGGCTACGAGCACCTGTGCCGCCTGTGGACGGTGGTGCTCGAGATCTCGGTCACGATGGCGCAATTCCCCTCGAAGGAGATCGCGCAGCTCTCCTACGAGTACCGCACGCTCGGCCTCGGCTACGCCAATATCGGCGGGCTGCTCATGACCATGGGCCTCGCCTACGACTCGCCCGAAGGGCGCTCGCTGTGCGGTGCGCTGACCGCCATCATGACGGGCGTCTCCTACGCGACCTCGGCCGAAATGGCGAAGGAGCTCGGGCCGTTCCCGCGCTACGCCGAGAACGCGGAGTCGATGCTGCGGGTGATCCGCAACCATCGCCGGGCGGCGCATGGCGAGGAACTCGGCTACGAGTTCCTGCAGACGAACCCCGTGCCGCTCGACCGCGCCCATTGCCCGCAGGACGATCTCGTCCAGCACGCCGCCGCCGCCTGGGACCGGGCACTGGTGCTCGGTCGCGAGAACGGCTTCCGCAACGCCCAGGCGACCGTGATCGCGCCGACCGGCACGATCGGCCTCGTGATGGATTGCGACACCACCGGCATCGAGCCGGATTTCGCGCTGGTGAAATTCAAGAAGCTGGCCGGCGGCGGCTACTTCAAGATCATCAACGGGGCGGCGCCGGACGCGCTGCGGGCGCTCGGCTACCGCGAGCACGAGATCGCCGAGATGGAGGCCTATGCGGTCGGCCACGGCTCCATGAAGCAGGCCCCGGCCATCAACCCGGGCTCGCTCCGGGCGAAGGGCTTCACGGACGATAAGATCGAGGCGATCGAGGGCGGGCTGAAGAGCGCCTTCGACATCAAGTTCGTGTTCAACAAGTGGTCGCTCGGCGCCGACTTCCTGCTCGACACCCTGAAGGTGCCGGCCGAGAAGCTGGACGATCCGTCCTTCGAGCTGCTGCGCTTCCTCGGCTTCTCGAAGGCCGACATCGACGCCGCGAACGTCCATGTCTGCGGGGCCATGACGCTGGAGGGCGCGCCCTTCCTCAAGCCCGAGCATTACGCGGTGTTCGATTGCGCCAATCCGTGCGGCCGGCTCGGCACGCGCTACCTCTCGGTCGAGAGCCACATCCGGATGATGGCGGCGGCGCAGCCCTTCATCTCGGGTGCGATCTCGAAGACCATCAACATGCCGAACGACGCGACGGTGGAGGATTGCAAATCCGCCTACCGGCTGTCCTGGACGCTGGGGCTCAAGGCCAACGCGCTCTACCGGGACGGCTCCAAGCTGTCGCAGCCCCTGAATTCGGCGCTCGTGGCCGACGACGAGGACGAGGTGGAGGATGCGGTGGACGCGCTGCTGCAGCAGCCGAACGCCGCCCGCACGGCCCAGATCGCCGAGCGCATCGTCGAGCGGGTGATCGAGCGCGTGGAGCGCATCGAGGTCCCGGTGCGGCTGCGCGAGAAGATGCCGGACCGCCGCACCGGCTACATCCAGAAGGCCGTGGTCGGCGGCCACAAGGTGTACATCCACACGGGCGAGTACACGGACGGGCGCCTCGGCGAGATCTTCATCGACATGCACAAGGAGGGCGCGGCCTTCCGGGCGATGATGAACAACTTCGCCATCGCGATCTCGCTCGGCCTGCAGTACGGCGTGCCTCTGGAAGAGTATGTGGAGGCCTTCACCTTCACGCGCTTCGAGCCGGCGGGCTTCGTGTCGGGCAACGAACGCATCAAGAACGCGACCTCGATCCTGGATTACGTGTTCCGCGAGCTGGCCGTGTCCTATCTCGGCCGCTCGGACCTCGCCCACGTCAACCCGGAGGAGATCGGCCACGACGTGCTCGGCTCCGGCGAGAACGAGGGTCGCGCCATGCCGGGCGGCCCCGGGGG
This sequence comes from Enterovirga sp., assembly GCA_028290695.1. Lineage (GTDB taxonomy): Bacteria > Pseudomonadota > Alphaproteobacteria > Rhizobiales > Beijerinckiaceae > Enterovirga. The sequence continues at coordinate 9,291 of JAQGJJ010000079.1, forward strand.
CGACCGCGCCGGGGCGGGCGAGGGCGCCGTGGCGGCTCCGGTCTCGGCCGGCTTCGTGCGCGGCCGGACCGACCGCTTCCAGCTCCTGCAAGGCGGCCGCGACTTCGGCGCCGTCGAGGGCGCCACGGCGCTGAAGGCCGAGCCCGAGCTCGATC
>JAQGJJ010000088.1 GCA_028290695.1 Enterovirga sp.
CGGCCGCACGCTTCTCCGGCTTGGCGCGGCCCTTTGCGGCGCCGGAGGCTCCTCCGGCCGCCGTCGCCGAGGCCGGCTTGGGGGAGGCGGGCCGGGCGGACGCCGCCTTCGTGGCTGCGGGCTTCGCGGCGACCCGCGTCGCGGTGCCGGGCTTGGTGACGCCCGGCTTCGTGGTGCCTGACCCGGCCTTCACGCCTTTCAGCTCGACCGTCTCCAGCGCCGCCACGGGAAGGGTGGGCTTGATCGCGATGGCGCCGTGCTTGGCGCCTCCGGGACGGCTCCCGCCGGACCCGACCGCGCCGAGCTTGGGCCGCGTTTCCGCGGCGGGCTTGGCGCCGAGATTGGCCGACAGGGCCTCGCGCCCGCCCGGGCGAGCACTCGTCTTCACCGTCTCGATCCGCTCGCCCTCGTCGGGTCCGGAGGGCGGCACGGGCGCGGACAGGCTCGAGGCCGTCAGCGTCCCGCGTACCTCGGGCTTGCCGACGAGCCGCGTGCGGACCGGTTTCGCGGCGATGGCCACGCCGGTCGCCTTGGTCTTGTCCGACTCGTCCGGGACGGCGCCCGGCGACGGCCCGAGCCAGATCGGGATCGGCTCGAACGCGACGCGGGGGCCGAGCGAAGTGCGGCCCCGGAACGCCGGAACGCTGCCGACGGAGGCCGTCGCGTAGGTAAGCGGAGAGAACAGGGTCGCGATCGGGTTGTCGCCGTTCTGAGACGGAGCACCGGACGCGACCAGCGAGGTCTGGTCGTCCTCCTGGGGCTGGCGCTTGTTCCCGCCGCACACGAAAGCCCGCATGTTGGGCGGCGACAGCGCTCCGGAGGGCGGCAGCTCCGACACGGTGCCGGCTCCCCAGCCGAGCGTGGAGAAACCGAGGTCGAACAGGTCGGCAGTGCGCAGGTCGCGTTCCCGGGCCGAGGGATAGCCCATCACCACCGTGATCAGGCGCCGCCCGTTCTGCGTGGCCGAGGCCACGATGTTGAAGCCGCCGGCACAGATGAAGCCGGTCTTCATCCCGTCCGCGCCCGGATAGCGCCCCAGCAGCCCGTTGTGGTTGCGGATGACCTGTCGGCCGAGCTTCAGGGCGCCGATATGGAACAGGTCCTCCTGCTCCGGGAACTCGGTCAGAAGCGCGCGGGCCAGGATCGCCATGTCGCGCGCGGTGGTCTGCTGCCGATCATCCGGGAGGCCGTTGGGGTTGACCCAGCGGCTGTCGTGCATCCCGAGCTTCCGGGACGCGGCGTTCATCAGCCCGGCGAACCCTTCGATCGAGCCGCCCAGGTTTTCCCCGATCATCCAGGATACGTCGTTGGCCGATTTCACCAGGATGATCTTGAGGGCGTTCTCGAGCGTGAGCTGCGTTCCGGGCTTGAAGCCCATCTTGGACGGGGGCTCCGCGGCCGCTTCGGGGGACATCGTCAGGAGCGAGTTCATGGAGAACCGCCCCTGGCGCACGAGGTCCAGCGCCACATAGGTCGTCATCAGCTTGGTGATGGAGGCGGGAAACCAGGGATCCGTCGCCCGCTCGGCCATCAGCACCTTGCCGGATGCCGCGTCGACAACGAGCGCGGGCGTGCTGGCCACGGCACCCTTTGCCGCGGCCACCACGAGGGCGGCCGCGACGAGGAAGACGGCTCGGGTCGCCATGCGGTTCGCTCCGACGACGTTGGCGCGGCCGCGACGGAGGCGGCGAGCAATAGGGGCTGACGCCGTGCCCGGCGCGGGCACGGCTTGAGGCGGTAAGCTTATGGGGTCATACGTGGCGACAGCAAGGCACGATTGTCTCATGAAAACCGATGGATAACGCGTTGATCTGGGTTCCGGCGACGCTGGTGGCGTGCGCCGGACAGGTCGCCCGGAACACGATGCAACGCCGTCTGACCGAGACCATCGGGACGGTCGGCGCGACCCAGGTCCGGTTCCTTTACGGCTTCCCGTTCTCCCTCCTCTTCGTCGCCGGCATGCTGCTGGCCACCGGAGACAGGCTGCCGGGCCCCGGCCCGGGCTTCTGGCCCTTTCTCCTCATGGGTGCGGTCGCGCAGATCGCCGCGACGGGCCTGATGCTGGCCGCCATGCGGCAACGGTCGTTCTCGCTGGTCACGGCGCTTCTGAAGACCGAGGCCGTGCAACTCGCGGTCTACGGTCTCCTGGTCCTCGGGGACCACCTGTCCGCAGCCGGCTTCGTGTCCATCGTGGTGGCGACCGCAGGCGTGGTAATGACCGCGTGGACACCCAAGACGGCCGGCGAGGCACGCCGCGGCGGCCTTGTCCCGATCTGCCTGGGCATCGTGGCGGGGGGGATGTTCGCCATATCGGCCGTCGGCTTCCGGGGTGCGATCCTCAACCTGGATTCGGGGTCCTTCCTCACGCGCGCCTCGACGGCCCTGGCCTGGAGCCTGTTCGTCCAGACCTGCATCTTGGGCGTTTGGCTCCTCGCTTTCGACCGGAGCGCCTTCCTGGGCAGCCTGCGGGAATGGCGGTCCTCTCTCCTGGCGGGCGCCATCGGCGCGGGTGCCTCGCAGTTCTGGTTCATCGGCTTTGCGATCACGGCGGCCGCGAACGTGCGGACGCTGGCGCTGGTCGAGGTGCTGATGGCGCAGCTCGTGTCGCGCCGCGTCTTCGCCCAGACACCTTCGCGCGAGGATCTCGTCGGAATGGCCCTCATTGTCGCCGGTGTGCTCGGCCTTCTGCTCACCACAACGCATTGAGCATCTTGCCTGGCACCCGCACGAGGCGCAGAAACACTCGAAATCTCTGGAGCCTGTTTCCCATGCAGCAGCCTGCGATCGTCGGTTGGGCCCACACCCCGTTCGGGAAGCACGACGCCGAAACCGTCGAGAGCCTGGTGGTCCGGGTCGCGGGCGAGGCGCTCGAACACGCAGGGATCGGCCCGGGTGAGGTCGACGAGATCGTGCTCGGCCATTTCAACGCCGGCTTCTCGCCCCAGGATTTCACCGCCTCGCTCGTTCTCCAGGCGTCCGACAAGCTGCGCTTCAAGCCCGCGACGCGCGTGGAAAACGCCTGCGCGACCGGGTCCGCTGCCGTGCATCAGGCGCTGAAGACCATCGAGGCGAAGCGCGCCAGGACGGTGCTCGTGGTCGGGGTCGAGCAGATGACCCGCACGCCCGCCGCCGAGATCGGCCGCAACCTGCTACGGGCCTCCTATCTTGTGGAGGACGGCGAGACCCCGGCCGGCTTCGCCGGGGTGTTCGGCAAGATCGCGCAATCCTACTTCCAGCGGCACGGCGACCAGTCCGACGCGCTGGCCATGATCGCCGCCAAGAACCATCGCAACGGCGTCGCGAACCCCTATGCGCAGATGCGCAAGGACCTCGGCTTCGACTTCTGCCGCGCCGAATCGGACAAGAACCCGTTCGTGGCCGGCCCGCTCAAGCGCACCGACTGCTCGCTCGTCTCGGACGGCGCCGCCGCCCTGGTGATTGCCGATGGCGAAACGGCCGCGACGATGCAGCGCGCGGTCGCCTTCAAGGGCCGCGGCCACGCGCAGGACTTTCTGCCCATGTCGAAGCGCGACATCCTGCGATTCGAGGGGTGCACGGAAGCGTGGCGCCAGGCCCTCGCCGAAGCCGGCGTGACGCTCGACGACCTGTCGCTCGTGGAGACGCACGACTGCTTCACCATCGCCGAGCTCATCGAGTACGAGGCCATGGGCCTGACCCCCGAGGGCCAGGGCGCGCGCGCGATCAAGGAAGGCTGGACCGAGAAGGGCGGCAGGCTGCCGGTGAACCCGTCGGGCGGCCTGAAGGCCAAGGGCCACCCGATCGGCGCCACAGGCGTGTCGATGCACGTGCTCTCGGCCATGCAGCTCTGCGGCGAGGCCGACGGCATCCAGGTTCCGGATGCGACGCTCGCCGGCATCTTCAACATGGGCGGGGCCGCGGTCGCGAACTACGTGTCCATCCTCGAACGCTCGCGCTGAACCGCCCCTAGGCGGGCGCCGCCGAGCCGGCGGGCTCCCGCCGACTGCGGCCGATCAGCAGAAACGCCACGATGCTTCCGTTGAGGAGGTTCCAGGCGAGGCCGTGCAGAAAGGCCGCGTGGTAGGAACCGGTGAGGTCGAAGATCGCCCCGGACAGCCAGCCGCCGAGCGCCATTCCGGCGATGGTGGCCGTGATGCAGAGCGCGACGCGCGACCCGGCCTCCCGGGCCGGGAAATACTCCCGCACGATGATCGCGTAGCTCGGGATGATGCCGCCCTGGAACAGGCCGAACAGGGCCGAGATGACGTAGAGTTGTCCGAGGCCGTCGAACAACGCGTAAAGCAGAAGCGCGAGGCCCTGCAGCCCCGACCCGACCAGCAGCGTCGCCAGGCCGCCGATGCGGTCGGCCAGGAATCCCGAGGCGATCCGGGACACGATCCCGAAGGCCAGCATCAGGGCGAGCATCTCGGCGCCCCTGGCGGCTCCGTATCCGAGGTCCCCGCAATAGGCCACGATATGGACC
>JAQGJJ010000098.1 GCA_028290695.1 Enterovirga sp.
TGATCGTCACGCTGTCGGCGGAAGCCGGAGCGGCCGCAACCGGCAGGGCCAGCAGGGCCAGCGGTGCTAGCAGAAGGTACTTCCTCATGACGAACTCCGTTTTTGGTTGAACGTGTGCGCTCCCAACGTCACGAGACCATCACGGTTCCACTGAGCCGCCGGAAAAACAAGCAACTTGACAATACTCTTCCCCGGTGAAAAGCATCGATGAACGGATGTTCATCTTTGCGGACGCGGCCTCCTTATTGAAATCTTTCCGAACGCCAATACAAGCACCGAAGTGGAACAGGTTTGCTAGCGGGCAGCGCGCGACGACCCGCGATGGCGGGAGCGGCTCCGGAGAAGCGCCCTCCGGCAGCCGAGCGGGAAGGCACGGCAGCAGCCCTGGTAGCGTGAGCCGCCTGCTCTCGGGACCGCATACTCAGCTTTGCGGCCGAGTCATACCCCAACAATGTTACGTTATAACGAGACGGGCATTTCGATGAGAATGGGCGAAGGCGTGGGCGATCTCGGGATCGGGGCTCGCGCTTCTCGCCGGAAGCGGGATTGTCGGAGCGTTCGCGCAGGAGTCGCTCCGGACATCGTGGTTACCTCGCCGAACCCGCTCCTGACCCGGCCCGACGCCCCGCAAACCCCAAGTGGTTCGCAGTTCGTAGCCTTCCCGTCGTGCTCGACGCGTTCGCGCCCGTGACGGTCGTACCCCGCAGCGAGATCGTGCGGGGCGCCCCCGTACCTTAGGCGACGCGCTCGCCGACATGCCGGGCATCTCCGGCACGACCTATGTGCCGGGTGCTGCGAACCGGCCGATCATCTGATCGGGCCGCGAACGGATTCTTAAGCCAATCGGCGCGTTTTTACGGTTCGAGGCCGCGGGGTCACAGGCCCGCGGCGCCGGCCTGACGCGTATGGAGTACTGGCTTGGCGAAGCAATCCGGATGGCTGCGCGGTGCAGCCTTTGTCGCGACCGCGCTGTCGCTCGGCGCCTGCGCCCATGACCCGAACGGGTTCGGGCGGGGTGCGTCGTTGTCCGATCGGGAATGCATGGCGCGCGTCATGTATTTCGAGTCGAACAGGTCCAGCGAGGACGGCATGCTGGCGGTCGGCACGGTGGTGATGAACCGACTGCAATCGCCCAAATATCCGAAAACCGTGTGCGCCGTGGTGGGCCAGAGCAACCAGTTCGCCGAGGGCGCACTGACGAAGTCCTTGGACAGGCGCCACTCCTCCTGGGCCCGCGCCGACCGGGTGGCGGGCGCCGTTCTGGCCGGGCAGCGCCATGCCGGGGTGGGCGGGGCGATGTTCTTCCACACGGCCGGCTACAGCTTCCCGTACCGCAACATGCGCTACGTGACGCTGGCGGGCGGTAACATCTTCTACGACAAGCGCTACCCGGCCCCGGGCGCTCCTGCATGGCCGAGCTCCACGATGTTCGCGGCCAACGCGTCCGGCACGGGCGCGCAACAGAGGAGCTTCGTGAGCGACGAGCCCGTCCGGCGCTCGCGCCCCGTGCTTCTGGCGAGCCTGGACGGGGAGGATGGCGGCACGCGCGGGCCGTTGGTCCTGCAGGGGAGCAGCCGCGCGGCCGCCGCCCCGGCGCGTCCGCCAGCCGTCGCGCGGCCGCCGTCCCTACCGGAGATCGAGCAGCCGGAGGTCGTCGCGTCGAAGCCCGCGGCTCCGCTCCGTCTCCATCCGACCACCGTCGTGGCCTCGGCTCCCGCGAAGGCGAAGCCAGTCATGCTGGCCAGCGTCAGGCCGGACGATTCCCGCGCTGCCGCGCCGCACGGGCAGCATCGGCTCCAGCCCGGCACCGCCGCCGCGCCCTCTCGGCCGGGCGCCAGGGTCGCCGTGGCCGAAGCCCCGCCGCCGAAGCCACGCCCGATCGTCCTCGCCATGCTGTCCGACCAGAAGGCACGGCCGCTGCCGCCGCCCCGCAGCATCGCGGCACTGATCGAGCAGGATACCGAGAAACGGCGCGTGATCCGCTGAGGCGGGCCGCTCGGCGAGCGGGCCGAGCCCGACGCGCTGGACGTCCCGGCGGAGGCGGATGAACGCCCGGGCGGCGACCTCGGCCGTCAGGCAGCCCCTCTCGCGCTGGCCCGCAAGGCATCCCTGCCGGGCCGAGGGTTTGAGGTGGTGGTCGATCAGCGCCCGCGGCCCAGCCGCTGCGGCGTCGCGCTGAGATCGGGCTCACCCGGGCCTGTTTCGGCCTCGAGGTCCGGGATCGCGATCACCGGCGCACCGCGCAGGTCGCGGCGGGTCACGATCGCGCCGCGCTCCTCGAGGTAGGCCAGCATGCGGCGGGCGCGGCCGGCCGAGCTCGTGCCGTAGGCGGCCGCGAGCTCAGCGTCGGATGGACACGGCGCGGCCTCCAGCGCCGCCCGCGCCACGAGCAGAAACAGCCCGGCCAAGTCGTCCGGCAGGCCGGCGGCGATTTCCTGGGCACGATCCCAACCGGCCGTGCCGGCCGCGGCCTCGCCGACCCCCGAACGCGCCACCGCCAGCCGCCTCCGGAACTCGGACAGGCTCGGCGGCTCCCCGCCGACGCGCCGGATCCGGCATCGCACGATGAAGTCCTGATAGAGCGTCGAGGGCGTGCAGGCCCCGGCGTCGGCGTCCGCCAGGATGTCGGCCAGAATCTCGGCCATGACGCGCTCGCGCTCCTCCGGCGGAAGCGCACTCTCCTCGGGCGCGGCCTCCCGGATCGGCGGACGGTAATTGGCGAGCTGAACCAGCACGTCGTTTCCGGCGGGCCTCGGCCGAGGTCGGGCCTCCGGGGGAGGCAGGATGGGCTCGCCCGGAGCGGCCACGAAGATCAGGTCGCGCGCATCCGCGCCCGCTTCGGGCAGCGGCAGCAGGGTCGGGGAGGCGCTGCGGCTGTCGGTCACGGTGGGGCCGATCGCGACCGGCAGCGGACGCTTCGAGATGGCCGGGCCGAGCGCCACGAAGCAGCCGCGCTCAAGGTCGCGGAACATCTCGGCCTGACGGCGGTCGAGCCCGAGCAGATCGGCCGCCCGGGCCATGTCGATGTCCAGAAACGTGCGGCCCATCAGGAAGTTCGACGCCTCGGCGGCGACGTTCTTGGCGAGCTTGGCCAGCCGCTGGGTGGCGATGATGCCGGCGAGGCCGCGCTTGCGGCCGCGGCACATCAGGTTCGTCATCGCGCCGAGCGACAGCCGGCGCGCCTCGTCCGACACCTCCCCGGCCGCGGCCGGCGCGAAGAGCTGCGCCTCGTCCACCACGACCAGCATCGGGTACCATTGGTCACGACCCGCATCGAACAGGCCGCCCAGGAACGAGGCGGCTGCCCGCATCTGGTCCTCCGCGTCGAGGCCCTCGAGCGATACGACGACGGACACCCGGTGCTGCCGGACCCGGGCCGCGATGCGCTGCAGCTCGGCCTCGCTGCCGTCGGCCTCCACCACAACGTGGCCGTAGCTGTCGGCCAGCGAGACGAAGTCGCCCTCCGGGTCGATCACCGCCTGCTGCACGATTCCGGCGCTCTGCTCCAGGAGGCGGCGCAGGAGGTGCGACTTGCCGGAGCCGCTGTTGCCCTGCACGAGGAGGCGCGTCGCCAGCAGCTCCTGCAGGTCCAGGACGGCGGAAGCGCCGCCGGCGTCGCCGAGATCAATTCCGAAGCTCATCCCGTTCCTCGTTTCGCCCATCGGCCTAGCACGCCGCACCGGGCGACCGCGCCCGCCGACGCGGCCTTCCACAGCCGCGTCGTCGCGACCGGTCGGCGGATCGGATCGACATAACGAGGAACGGGACCCGTTCCCGAACGTCTGGTACACGGACGCAGGATGGAGCATGCCCGGATGAGCAGGGTGACACTGGCCGTGGTCGCAGCGCTGGCATTCGGCGCGACGGGGGCGGCGGCGCAGGGCGCACGGGATATGGAGGCGCGTGCGGCCGACATCGCGCAGCGCTACCTCGCCACATGGTCGTCCTCTGGCGAGCTCTCGATCGCCGACGTACCGTACGTGTACGGGCCGCGGGTCCGATTCTACGGGCGCAGCCTGACTTGGGCCGGTCTCGTCGAGGAGAAGCGCCGCGCCGTCCGGCGCTGGCCCGTCCGCTCCTACGCGCACCGGCCGGGCACCATGGAGGTGATCTGCAACGAGGCCGCCCGCCGTTGCGCGGCGCGCTCCATCATCGATTACCGGGTCGCCAACCCGGCATCCGGACGCCGCGCCTCCGGGGCCGCCACCTTCGACCTCGGTATCAGCTTCGCCGGCCGGCAGCCGATCATCCTGTACGAGAACGGGAAGCCGATCCGCCGGGCCGGGGCGGGGTGATGTCCGCCCTGCGACATGAATGCGCCCGAATTGTTCACGATTCTCGGTAAGGATGCAGACATCAAACGACGCTGGAGGCCCGCTCATGGCCGCCCCCGCACTCGACCCATCCGAGATCAGGCCCGCCGCCGAGCCGGGCCCGCTTGCGGCGCGACCGGGTCGCAGCCCTGCCCGGATCGCCGCCCTGGCCGTTGGCGCGATCGCGGCGTTCGGGGTTCTGTCCGGCGGTGCCGTTCTGGCCACCCGACACCTCTCGGGACGGACGCAACTGGCCGGTTTCGGGGCGCCGCCCGAAGGGCCCGGGCCGGCTCCGCGCCGGCGCGACATCGTCATTGGGCCCGTTCCGGACATGCCCGAGATCCGCAACGGCGTTCCCGAGGTCATGCCGGCCCGCCCGCCCGTGCGGGTCGTCGGCGGCCCCGCCGTGTCCTCCGGCCCGGCTTCCGCCAAACCGGCCGAATCGGCCAGGGCGACCGAGTCGGCCGCAGCCCTGCCCAGCCCCTCCTTGGCGGGGCCGACGCCCGGCCCGACGCGACCGGCAGGACCGCCGTCCTCCGTCGCCGCCTTGCCGCAGGTCAGCGTTCCGCCCCCGCCCGCCGTTCCGGTCGCCATGGCGAGCTTCACGTCCTCGGAGCCGAGCGCCACCGCGTCCACCGTGTCGGCCAGCCCGGCGCTGCCGTCCCGGTCCATCGCGCTGCCGACGATCCCGGTCCGGGGAGCGCCGCCGGCCGAAACCGAGTCGCTCTCGTCCGCGCCGCTGCCGCCTCCGGCACCGAGCCGTGCCGCGTCGCGCCGCTCTGAGCCGACCCGCAGCGCGGCAGCGGTTCCGCCTTCGCCGGGGCGCGCCGCGTCCTCCTCAGGCCGCAGGGCCGCCCCTGACCCCGCATCGGCGGAGGCCGGTGCCGGATCGCCCGCACCCGCGCCGGAGGACGACCGTGTCGAGGTGCTTGGGGTGAAGCTCCCGAACGGCCGCGACTTTCAGCAGGCGGTCAGCTCGATCGGGGACGCCGTTCTCGCGCCGCTGAAGAGCTTCTGACCTCGCCCGGCGGCCGCGCGCGGCGGAGCGGCGCCCTGCCGCTCGCCGCCATCTGTCTTTGGCTGACCCCGGCGGCAATCCTCGCCGCGCCGTTGCCGCCGGGTCGGCCCAGCGAGTTGAAGGGGTCCCCGGCTCCCGCCCCTCCCGCGGTGCAATCCCCACCATCGCACGCGGCCGGGAGCCCGCCCACGACGGCCGGCGGCGCGGCGCCCGCCGAACCAGCACCCGGCGGGCCGACACGCGGCGCCCCGCCGGTCGGTGACCGGGCGCCGGGCGTCGCGACGCCCGGAACTGTGCCGGATCTCGGCACTGTCTGTCTGGCCGCCTTGAAGGCGACAGGCACGGTCGCGGAGCCAACCCCCGTGCAGAGCACAGGCGAGCTCGTCTGCGCGGTCGAGACCCCGGTGCGGCTGAAATCGGTGGCCGATCCCTACGAGGCGGGCCGCTCGATCGCGCTGCCGGACGAACCTGTGGTCGCCTGTCGCTATGCCGCCGCCTTTGCCCCGTGGCTCGGCCGCGTCGCGGCGCCGGTCGCCAAGGCCGGACGAGGATCGGCCCTGGTCGCGGTGCGGACCGGACCGGGTTTCCAGTGCCGGGGCCGCAACCGCCAAGCGGGCGAGAAGCTGAGCGCGCATGGCGAAGGCTTGGCGCTCGACATCGCCGGCCTCGTGTTTGCGGATGGCAGGACGATGACGGTGGTGCAGGGGCTCGCACCGGAGGGCGGCGGCCACCCGGCCTTCGAGGCGATCCGAACGGCCGCCTGCGGCTGGTTCACGACGGTTCTCGGGCCGGGCTCGGACGCCTTCCACACCGACCACCTGCACCTGGATATCCAGCGACACGGGGCGAGCGACCGCTACCGGATATGCCAATAGGTCCACAATTCGGGCGCGGTTTGCCCAGCGGAAAGGCAGCTTCGCGCGAACCCTCCTTGCCGAGCAGTGCACCGCACCATACCTTTCGGAGGTGCGGTGAGGCGCGTCTCGCGCTTCATCGCTGCCCTCCTTGGGCGTTTCCTCCCTAGACTTGGGCCGCTCCTCGTGAGCGGCCTTTTTCTTTGGCGGAAGCGGGCGGAGCTGGCGACCGCGGAGGGACTCGAACCCCCAACCTTTGCGTTCGAAGCGCAACGCTCTATCCATTGAGCTACGCAGTCGGGCCGACCCGGTTTGTAGGTTCGCGGCCGGGCGGGCGCAAGCGAAGGCCCTCAGCGGAGAGAACCCCGGTGGAGCAGCGCATCAGCCTCGTGACGCTGGGCGTCGCGGACGTGGCGCGGGCTCGCGCCTTCTACGATGCGCTCGGCTGGAGAGCCGCAAAGGAGGGCGATGCCGACGTGGTGTTCTACCAGGCCGGAGGCATGGTCCTGTCGCTCTACCGGCGCGCCAATCTGGCCCGGGACACCCACCTGCCCGATGCGCCGACCGGCTTCGCGGCCGTGTCGCTCGCCTACAATGCCCGCACCCGCGCGGAGGTGGACGCGGTCCATGCCGAGGCGCTGGCCGCCGGTGCGCGCGAGCTCGCGCCGCCCTGTGACGCTGAATGGGGCGGATACCACGGCCATTTCGCCGATCCCGACGGGCATGCCTGGGAGATCGCCTGGAACCCTTTCTTTTCCTTGGCCGAAGACGGACGCATATCGCTTCCGGGCTGAACTTCGCCGCCCCCTCCGTGTTGACGGCGCGCGCAGCCCGCTGCTTGCCCCGGAGGCCACCGTGTCCGCCCTATTCACCCTTCGCCGCACGCTCCTGCGGGCGTGGCTCGTTCCTGCGCTCTGCGCGCTGGCGCTGGGTCTGCCCACCGCCGGACCCGCCCGCGCGCTGACGCCGCTCGAGGTCAACGAGGCGGGGATGAATTCGGCCGGCGGCTCGGCCAAGGGGGGAATCGACCCGGCCGTGCTGCGGGCGCAGATCCTGCTCGATCGCTTGCGTTTCTCGCCCGGCTCCATCGACGGGCGCGACGGCGAGAACTTCTCCAAGGCGCTCGAAGCCTTTGCGGGAGCAAACAACCTGCCGGCCGGCGGCAAGCTGACGCCGCCTATCTTCGACGCTCTGGTGGCGACCTATCCGGGCCCGGTGCTCGTGCCCTACACGGTCACGGAGGCGGACCTGAAGGGACCCTTCCTGAAGGAGATCCCCAAGGTTTACGAGGACATGGCGGCGCTTCCGGCGCTTGGCTACACGTCGCCCACGGAGGCTCTGGCCGAGACTTTCCACGTCTCTCCGACGCTGCTCGAAGCGCTCAACCCCGAGGCCGGCTTCGACAAGCCCGGCGAGATCCTGATGGTGGCGGCGTCGCGGCCCGATCCCAAGCCGGCCGCGATCTCCAACCGCAATGTCGCGGCGAGCGAGGGCGGCAAGGCGCCGGTAGCCCGGGTCGAGATCGACAAGACCCGCCGGGCGCTGCGGGCCTTCGATGGAGACGGCCGGCTGCTCGCGACCTACCCGGCCTCGATCGGCTCTGACGAGAAGCCCGCGCCTTCGGGCACCTTCGAGATCCAGGCCATCGCCCGGAACCCGACCTACACCTACGATCCGGAATACGGCTTCAAGGGCGTCAAGACGAAGAAGAAGGTCGAGGTCCCGGCCGGCCCGAACAATCCGGTCGGCGCCGTGTGGCTGGATCTCACGGCGGAAAGCTACGGCATCCACGGCACGCCAGAGCCGGAGCGGGTCGGCAAGACCTTCTCGCACGGCTGCGTCCGGCTCACGAACTGGGACGTGAAGGACCTCGCCAGCATGGTCGGCAAGGGCACGGCGGTCGTGTTCGTCGAGTAGACCGGTCCCGCCGATCAGGCCGCGGGGGCAGCGTGCGGGCGGGCGTTCATGGTGAGGAGGTCGTACCGGGCAACCGTCTCGCCGGTCTGGTTGAAAATCTCCGCGTCCCAGCGCACCTCGCCGTATTCGGGCTGCCGGGCCGCGTTCTTGGCCTTCACGGTCAGCCGCACCCGGATCGCGTCGCCCGGTGAGACGGGTTTCAGGAAGCGCAGGTTGTCGAGCCCGTAATTCGCGAGGACGGGACCGGGCGGCGGATCGACGAAGAGCCCGGCCGCGAAGGAGAGCAGCAGGTAGCCATGCGCGACGCGGCCCGGGAAGAACGGGTTCGCCTTCGCCGCCTCCTCGTCCATGTGGGCGTAGAAGGTGTCCCCGGGGAAATGCGCGAACTGCTCGATGTCCTCGAGCGTGACCGTCCGGCTCCCTGTCTCGATCGTGTCGCCGATCCGCAGCGCGTCGAAATCGAGCCGGAACGGGTGCCGCTCCGTCGCGGGTGCGGGGGCTCCCTTGATCCAGCTCCGGGTCAAGGATGCGAGCCGCGCCGGCGAGCCCTGCAGCGCGGTGCGCTGCATGTAGTGGAACACGCCTCTGAGACCCCCGAGCTCCTCGCCGCCACCGGCGCGGCCGGGGCCGCCGTGCACGAGGCCCGGAAGCGGCGATCCATGCCCGGTCGAATCGCGCCCGCAATCCCGGTCCACGATCAGCAGCCGGCCGTGGAACGGCGCGATGCCGAACGCGATCGCGGCGCCGACCTCGGCGTCGAAGGTGAACAGCGACGCGACGAGGCTGCCCTCGCCTCGCGCCGCCAAGTCTACCGCCTCCTCCAGGCTCCCGTACGGCATCACGGTGGCGACCGGCCCGAAGGCCTCGGTGGTGTGGGCGAAGCGGGCTGAGGCAGGGTCGGGGCAGCGCAGCAGCACAGGCGCCATGAAGGCGCCGCTCACATCGTCCGCGCCCAGCGGTTCGCAGCGGTTCGGGTCCCCGAAGGCGATCTCGCCGTCGCTCGCGATCTCGGCCACGGCCAGCCTGACGGCATCGCGCTGCCCCAGGCTGACGAGCGGTCCCATCCGGGTGTCAGCGAGCAGGGGGCTGCCGACCGTCACCGCCCCCAGCGCCTCGGCGATCGCCCGCGTGGCCTCGCCCTCCATCGCACGCGGCACGAAGGCGCGCCGGATGGCGGTGCATTTCTGGCCCGCCTTCACGGTCATCTCGCGCACCACCTCGCGAACGAAGAGGTCGAATTCCGGCGTGCCGGGGGCCGCGTCCGGTCCGAGGATGGCGGCATTGAGCGAGTCGCGCTCGGCGATGAACCGCACCGCGTTGCGGCCGATCGCCGGGTGGTTGCGGAGGATCTGCGAGGTCTCGAGCGAGCCCGTGAAGGAGACCACGTCCTGTCCCGTGAGGTGGTCCAGGAGGTCGCCGACCGAGCCGCAGACGAGTTGCAGGCTCCCGACCGGCAGGATGCCGGACTCCAGCATCAGGCGGACCAGCGCCTCCGTCACGTAGGCGGTCGCGGTGGCCGGTTTGGTGATCACCGGCATGCCGGCCAGGAAGGCCGGCGCGAACTTCTCGAGCGGCCCCCAGCACGGGAAGTTGAAGGCGTTGATGTGCACCGCGACGCCGTGCAGGGGCGTCAGGATGTGGGTGCCCACGAAGGCGCCGGATTTGGACAGCGTCTCCACGCCGCCCTCCACCAGGAAGCGCTCCGAAGGCAGCTCGCGTCGGCCCCGTGACGCATAGGCGAACAGCGTCCCGATGCCGCCGTCGACGTCGAACGCGTTGTCGCGTTTCGTCGCCCCCGTGTTGGTCGAGAGCCGGTACAGGACCTCCTTTCGGTCGTTCAGATAGCCCGCGAGCGCGCGCAGCCGGTCCGCCCGGTCGTGGAAGGTCATGGCCCGGAGCGCAGGACCGCCCATGTCGCGGGCATGCCGGACGGCGGCGGCGAAATCCACGCCCTGGCTCGAGCACGTCGCCACGGGCCGCCCGTCGATCGCGCTCGCGATCTCCACCAGCCCGCCCGTCGGGCACACCCAACGGTCCTGCACGTAGCTCTGCAGCGCGATGGCCATCCGTCCCTCCCGATCGGGCCCTTGCACGGGCTTCATCGGTTCGTTCTGGCACCGGAGGCCGGCTTGGGCCAGCCGGGACGGGGCTTCGACACCGCCGCGCCGGACCAAGGTGGCGGCCGGGGGCGCCGGACGGGGCCTCTTCACGTCCCCGCAAGCGTTTTGCTGTAGGTCGCCCGTATGCCGTGCCGCGCAACGACCCTGCCGGGGGACGGACCGCAGACCTGCCGGATGGCGGCGGGCGGCGGCATCCGGGCGGAGCCGCTCCGGCGCATCGCCTGGCTGTGCATCGGGGCCTCCAGCGCGCTGGCCCTGTTTCTGCTCACGCGACCCTATCGCGGGGTGACCCACGACGCGCTCATCTACGTGGGACGGGCGGTGGCGGACGCGGATCCGGCCGGGATCGGGACGGATCTGCTGTTCGTCAACGACGAGCAGTCGCGGTTCAGCCTGCTGCCGCGCCTCATGACGCCGCTCGTCATCGCGATCGGGCCAGCGCCGGCCGCCATGGCGCTGGCCCTGGTCGGGCTCGTCACCTGGTTCGCCGCCCTCTGCGCCCTAGCGGCCCGCTTCGCGGGCGGTCGGGTGCTGTGGACCTGCCTGATCGCGGCGGCGGTGCTGCCGGCCCATTACGGCGCGTTCGGCGTCTTCCGGTTCGCCGAGCAGTTTCCGACCGCCCGCCCGCTCGCCGAGGCCGGGGTGCTGGCCGGGCTGGCCGCACTCGTCGCAGGCCGCGCCGCCCTGTCCGCCGGATTGATGGTGGCGGCCTTTCTGGTGCACCCGATCATGGCGCTTCCCGGGGCGGCGGTCTGGCTCGCCGTCCAGGTCGGGCGCGACCGGCGCTGGCTCCTTGTCCTAGCGCTGGGCGCGCTCGGGCTCCTCGGTGCAGCCGCCTTCGGGCTGCCACCGGCGGACCGGCTCCTGCTCCGCATGGACCCGGCCTGGCGCGCGACTCTCTCGGCGAACGCCTACCTGTTCCCGGGAGCTTGGCCCGTCGATGCCTGGGCATGGCTCGCGGTCACGGCCGCTACGGTCTGGCTGGCCATCCGGCACGGTCCGGAGGGGCCGCCGCGGAGCCTGCTGCTCGCCATCGTGGCGGTTGCCGGGCTCGGCCTTGCGGCGACCTGGCTCCTGGGCGAGCGCATCGGGCTCGTGCTGGCCGCGCAGGTCCAGCCCTGGCGCGCCCTGTGGCTGCTCTCGGTCGCGGCCGCGCTGCTGTGGCCCGTGGTGGGGCGCGGCCTCTGGGCCTCTGGGCCGCCGGGCCGGCTGGCGCTCGCCATGCTGGCCTTTGCCTGGCTCTCGCCGGCATCTCCGGCCGCGGCCGTCGCGGCCGCGCTCGGTGCGGTCACGGTCGCCGGATGCGCCCACCGCCTGCAGCAGATCGTGAGCGAGCGGGTCGTGCGCGCGGCCGTGGCCCTGGTCGGAGCTTATGTGGCCCTCCTTTGGGCGCCACACGCGCTTGCGGCGGCGGAGCTCCTCCTCGCCCGCCCGGCGGGAGCGCCCGCGCTGTCGGCCTTGTGGACGGTCGGAGGCCTCGGCCTGCCGGTCGCGGCGGCGGCCGTCGTATTCGCGCTTCGCGAACGCTGGTCTCCGCCCCTGCCGCTGGCGGCCGCCGTGGCGGCGCTTGTTGTGCTCCTGGCCGTGGCCGGGTGGGACGGACGGACGCCGCTCGAGCGGCGGCTCGACACGTTTCAACCGGATCCGGCCCTGACCCGGCTTCTGCCGGACCGTCTCGGCCCGGTGCTTTGGCTTCGGCACGGCGCCGGGAGAGCCTGGGCGCTCGCCGGGCGGCCGAACTGGATCAGCTACATCCAGGGTGCCAGCATGGTGTTCTCGCGCGACCTCGCGGCGATGTGGCAGACCCGGATGGACCGGCTGCTGGACGCCCGGCTCGGGGACGGGAGCGACCGCACGCCCCACATCTCGGGCGAGAGCAGCCTGGAGCCCTCGGCGCGCGACTTCGTCCGGATCTGCGCCGGTTCCGGCGCACCGGTGGCCGTCATCGTGCCGCTGGAGCACGGCATCCGGGTGCCGGCGGAGGTGCCGCTCCGGCTGTACCGCATGCCGGCCCCGGATCCGCAGCCCATCACCGGCCCGGACGGTCACGGCGCCTGGGCCGAACGCAGCCTCCATGCCGTGATCGATTGCGCGGCGCTGGGTCCGCCCGCACCCGGTCCTTAGCCCGGGTCCGGTGCTTCGGCAGATGGCCCCGATCGTGTATCGCTGCCGCACGTCTGCTGCCCGGATCTCCCGCCTTGACACACCTTGCCGATCTCGCCGCCACCGAGCTTCTCGACGCCTATCGGGGGCGGCGGCTGTCGCCCGTGGCGGTGGCCGAGGCGGTGATCGCCCGCATCGAGGCGGCCGAGCCGCGGCTTTGCGCCCTGTATGAATTCCGGCCGGAGCAGGCCCTCGACGCGGCGCGCGAATCCGAAGGGCGTTGGGCACGGGGGGAGGCCGGGCCGCTCGACGGGGTGCCGGTCACCATCAAGGAGAACGTCGCCACGAAAGGCACGCCGATGCCGCTGGGCACGGCCGCGCGCGAGCTCGCCGCAGCGCCCGCCGACGCGCCAGCCTCCGCCCGGCTGCGCGAGGCCGGCGCGGTGATCCTCGCCAAGACCACCATGCCGGATTACGGCATGCTGTCCTCTGGACTGTCGAGCTTCCATCCGCTCACCCGCAACCCATGGGACATGTCCAAGAACCCGGGCGGCTCGTCCGCAGGCGCGGCCGCCGCCGCGGCCGCAGGCTACGGCCCGCTCCATGTCGGCACGGATATCGGGGGCTCCGTCCGGCTGCCGGCGGGCTGGTGCGGCGTGTTCGGGCTGAAGCCGAGCTTCGGGCGGGTTCCGGTGTCTCCGCCCTTCTGGGGCCGGGTGATCGGACCGATGACCCGCACTGTCGCGGATTCCGCCCTGATGATGCGGGAGATGTCGAAGCCCGATGCGCGGGACGGGATGAGCCTGCCGCCAGCCGCCATCGCCTGGGACGACCTGTCGATGGACCCGAAGGAGCTCCGCATCGGCCTGCAGCTCGACGCCGGCCTCGGCCTTCCAGTGGAGCCCGAGGTCCGGGCCGCAATCGAGGCCGCGGCACGTCTCTTCGAGGCGGCCGGGGCGATCGTTGAGCCCGTCGGGCCGTTCCTGACCCGCGCCATGCTGGGCGGGCTCGACGTATTCTGGCGTCAGCGCGCCTGGGCCGACATCGCGCCGCTCTCGGACGCCGAGCGGGCGAAGATCCTGCCTTACATCCTCCGCTGGGCCGAGGGAGGGCGGAATTTGTCCGGCGAGGAGGTCTATGTCGGGATGAGCCAGATGGGGATCATCCGGGACGCGACCCTCCTGGCGACGGCGGCGTGCGATTTCGTGCTCTCGCCCGTTGCCCCGGTCCCGGCCTACCCGGCCGAGATGGCCTCGCCGATCGACGACCCGGCGCAACCGTTCGAGCACATCTGCTTCACGGTTCCGTACAACTTCTCGGAGCAGCCGGCCGCGAGCGTGAACGCCGGCTACACCCGATCGGGACTGCCGATCGGGCTGCAGATCGCCGGCCGCCGCTTCGACGATCTCGGCGTGCTGCGGCTCTCGGCGGCCTTCGAGCGCATGCGCGGCCCGCAGAAGGCCTGGCCCGCGCTCTAGCGGCGCAGCCGCGGATCGAGCGCGTCCCGCAGTCCGTCGCCGAGAAGGTTCAGCCCGAGCACGGACAGCGCGATCGCGACGCCCGGCGCGATCGCGAGATGCGGCGCCTGGGTCAGGAAGGTTTGCGAATCGGCCAGCATCCGGCCCCAGCTCGGGTCCGGTGGCCTGACCCCGATGCCGAGGTAGCTCAGTCCCGCCTCCGCCAGGATGGCGAGCCCGAGCTGGATCGTGGCCTGCACCACCAGGAGCCCGGCGATGTTCGGCAGCACCTCGGACCAGCCGATCGCGGCGGCCGAGCGTCCGACCGCCCGTGCCGCCGCGACGTAGTCCATCGCCAGCACCTGCAGGGCGGCGCTGCGCGACACCCGGACGAACACGGGCACGTTGAAGATCGCGATCGCGATCGTGGCGGGGGCCGGCCCGGAGCCGAGCGCCGCGCCGAGCATGATGGCGGAGAGCACGGCCGGAAACGCGAACACCACGTCCGCGATCCGGAGCACGATCGTGTCGAACGCGCCCCGCAGCATGGCGGCTGTGCAGCCGATCGCCACCCCGATGCACGCTCCGATCGCGACCGCCGGCACCGCGATCGACAGCGAGCTGAACGCGCCCCGCATCAGGAGCGACAGCACGTCGCGGCCGAAATGGTCCGTGCCGAGCAGGCCCGCTGCGAGCGGATGCCGGAGCCTGAGCGGGATGCGCACGCGGGTAAACGGCATCTCGGGCGTCCAGACGAGCGAGACGAGCGCCACGACGAGGAGGGCGAGCGCGACCGCCCCGCCGAGCGCCAGTCGGAGGTTCGGCCGCATCACCGGCTCCGCCGCAGCCGTGGATCGACCGCCAGGGTGAGGAGGTCGATGGCCGCGTTCACCGCGATCACAAGGCCGGCGAGCAGCAGCACCACGCTGCGGATCACCACGAGGTCCCGCTGCGCCAGGGCCTGGTAGGCGAGGCGCCCGAGGCCCGGGAGATTGAACACGTTCTCGACCAGCACGGCGCCGGCAACCAGGAAGGACAGCTGCAGGCCGAGGATCGTGACGATCGGCACGAGGGCGTTCGGCACCACGTGCCGCGTCAGGGCCACGGTCCCGGGCACGCCCTTGGCCCGCGCCGTGCGGACGAAATCCTGCCCGATCACGTCGAGCGTGGCGGTTCTGACGATCCGGGTGAGCACCGCGGCCTGCGGCAGCGCGAGCGCCACCGCCGGAAGAACCAAGCTCCTGAGCCCCGCGCCGATCCCGGCGCCCCAGCCGGGAAAGCCGCCGGCCGGCAGCCAGCCGAGCCCGGTCGCGAAAGCCAGGATCAGGAGGAGGCCGATCCAGAAATTCGGCACCGCGACGCCGATCTGCCCGAACAACCCGATCAGGCGATCGACGGGCCCGTCCTGGCTGGCGGCCGCCGCGACGCCGAGGGGCAGCGCGATCAGGACCACGAGCGCCAGCGACATGGCGGCGAGCGGGGCCGTCACGGCGAGGCGCTCGGCAATCAGGGTCGCGACCGGGCTCGAATAGGTCACCGACTGCCCGAGGTCGCCGGTCAGGAGGCCGCCGATCCAGGCGAGGTAGCGAAGATGGGCCGGGCGATCGAGGCCGAGCTGCTCCCGCAGCGCCGCCAGCGTGTCCTCGCGGGCCGAGGTCCCGAGCATCACGGATGCAACGTCCCCGGGCAGCACGTCGATGACGAGGAAGATCGCGGCCGAAACGGCGAGCAGGGTCAGGACGAGGCCGCAGAGCCTCAGCAGGACGGAGCGGAGCAACGATGCAGCGCTACGCAGGCGCACATACAACCGCGGGTCCGTGCCTCACTCGCTCCAGCTGACCCCGGTGACGTCGTTGGACGGAATGGGCGTGCTCTCCCACAGGCCCTTCAGCTTGGCGTTCCACACGCCGAGCTTCGGAAGCTGAAACAGAAACAGCGCCGGCACGTCCTCGGCCAGGAGCCGCTGCGCCTTGCGGTAGGTCTCGAAGCGGGCCGCTTCGTCCGGCGTGCGGGCGGCCTCGGCCACCAGGGCCCGGAACGGCTCGCTGCGGTAGTTGAAGTAGTAGCCCTCGCGTCCGTAGATATCGATGTCGAGCGGCTCGGCATGGGCCACGATCGTCATGTCGTAGTCCTTGGCCTTGAAGACCTCCTCGATCCACTTGGCCGGGAACTCGGTCGGCACGATCTTCAGCTCGACGCCGACCTCGGCCAGCATGGCGGAGAGCAGTTCGGCGGATCGGCTGGCATAGGCCATCTGGGGCGACTTGATGGTGATCGACAGGCCGGAGCCGTAGCCGGCCTCCTTCAGCAGCGCCTTCGCCTTTGCCGGGTCGTAGGGAAGAACCGAGGTCAGGTCCACGAAGGCCGGGTGGTTCGGCGAAAAGTGGGAGCCGATGGGCTGGCCGAAGCCCGAATAGGCGCCGTCGACGAGCGCCTTGCGGTCAACGGCCTGCATCAGGGCGCGCCGGACCCGCACGTCATCGAACGGCTTCTTGGCGTTGTTCATGCCGGCGACGATCTCGCCTTCGGTGTTGCCGGCGACCGCCGTGAAGCGCCTGTCCGTCTTCAGATCGGCGAACAGCTCGGGCGCGCCGATGTTCGGGAACGCGTCGATGTCGCCGGCCTTCAGGGCCGCGACCTGGGCCTGCGGATCGGTGATGAACCGGAAGGTCACGCTCTCCAGCGCCGGCTTGGCACCCCAATAATCGGGGCTGCGCACGAGCTCGACACGGTCCCCGCGCGCCCACGACTTGAAGCGGAACGGGCCGGTCCCGACCGGGGTCGCCCGGTTCGTCTCCGCCGTTTTCTGGCACACGATCGCGGCATCGCCCCAGGACAGGAAGTAGAGGAAGTTACCCGAGGGCTGCTTCAGCTTCACGACGGCCGTGGACGCGTCCGGGGTCTCGACGGCGTCGATCGGCGCAAAGATCTGCTTCTGCGCGTTCGTCGAGGTCGGCGCGCGGGCCCGATCGAGCGAGAACTTGACGTCGGCCGAGGTCATCGGGGTTCCGTCGTGGAACTTGACGCCCTCCTGCAGCCGGAAGGTGTAGACCAGCCCGTCGGCCGAGACCTCCCAGGTTTTGGCCAGAAGAGGCCCGACCCGCCCGGAGCTGTCGAGCTTCACCAGCCCCTCGAAGAGGTTGGCCCAGGTCACCTCCCGGATGGCCACCGGAGCCGCGATCGTCGGGTCGAGCCCGGTCGGCTCCACCCCCATGCCGATCGCCAGCGTCGTCTTCGGCGCGGCCTGCGCGGAGAGCGGCAGGGCGAGAAGGAGAGCGGCGGCGAGGCTCAGGCGAGTCAGCATTGGGTTCGTCCAGCGAGGCGGCAGACCGCCATTTTGCATGGCCCCCGCCGGCAGCGCCAGGGTGTGCGGCGCTGCCCGATGCTTGAAGCTTTAAGTTTCCCTTGCAGGGGCCCCGCGGCTGGCCTCCAATGTACCTGAGCGCGGCGAGGCCGCGACAAGACGGCCGGGCTACGCGGACCGAAGGGGACCATCGATGAAGTCGCGTTTGCTGATGCTGTGTGTCGCGGCCGGAGTGACGGTCGCGCCGGGCGCTCGGGCCCAGGACGTGCCCAGCATCCGGGTCGGGTTCACCATTCCGGCCGAGGAGGGCAAGTACACCATGATGCGCCGGCCCGCGGAGTTCCCGGATCTCGGCAAGAAGTACAAGATCGAGTGGTCCCAGTTCCAGGGCACGTCGGCAATCTCGCAGGCTCTGGCGGCGGGCGCGATCGATTGCGGCACCCAGGGCGTGCTGCCGATCGCCCAGGGCACGGCGGCCGGCACGCTGTCTGTCGACATCGTCGCCCAGCATGTCGGGGAGAAGCCCGGCTCCTTCTCGGTCTACTGGGCCGTCAAGGAAGACAGCCCGATCAAGAGCGTGGCGGACCTCAAGGGCAAGACGGTCGGCATCTCGATCATCAACGGCGGCACGCAGGGCCCCTTCAACCTGATGCTGAAGAAAGCCGGGCTCGACCCCCAGAAGGACATCAAGCTCGTGGAGGTCACCTTCCCGCTGGCCGAGGACGCGCTCCGTCAGGGCAGGGTGGACGCCGTGAACATGAACCAGCCCTTCGCGGCCCGGGCCGAGGGCAAGGGCGGCATCCGCAAGCTGTTCTCTCTGTCCGAGGCGCTGCCGAACATCGTCCACATCCTGGAAGCCTGCCGGAAGGACTTCATCGCCCAGAAGCCGGATTTGGCCCGCCAGTACGTCAAGGACCTGACACTCGGCATGAAAAAGGCGCTCGCCAACCGCGACCAGACGATGCAGGTCGTGTCCGAGATCATGAAGGTGCCGGTGCCGGTGCTCGACACCTACCTGCTCAAGGACAACGATTTCGCCCGCGAGCCCGGGGCCGCGCCGAACTTCCCGGCCATCCAGGCCATGCTCGACACGTATCAGGCCGAGGGCCTCATCCCGAAGAAGATGAGCGCGGCCGACTTCCGGAACGACAAGGTCGTCGCTCCAATCGAGTGATCCACCCTTCAGGCGCGCCGCGACAGCCGCGCGCGTCCGTCCGGAGGGCGGGACTGCTTTTCGCCCGCAAAGGCTATATGGCGGCCTGATGGGCGGATCGGAATTTCTGACGGGCGGCGGCGCGATGGGTGCGCTGATGCGTGCCCACGACTGGTCGCGCTCCCCCCTGGGACCGCCCGAGACGTGGCCGGAACGGCTGCGCGGGGTCGTCGACCTCATGCTGGCGTCGAAGTTCCCCATGTTCGTGCTGTGGGGACGCGACTACGCCTGCCTCTACAACGACGGCTACATTCCGCTCCTGGGGCGGCGCCATCCGGACGCGTTGGGCAGGCCGTTTCGAGGGACGTGGCCGGAGATCTGGTCCGAGATCGAGCCGTTGATCGAGCGGGCCTTCGCGGGCGAATCGACCTTCTTCGACTCCCTCCCGCTGACCGTGCTCCGCAACGGCTACGAAGAGGCGGCCGCGTTCACCTTCTCGTACTCGCCGGTACGGGAAGAGGGCGGCAACATCGGGGGCATGTTCTGCGCGGCCGTCGAGACGACCGGGCGGGTGCAGACCGAACGCCGCCTGGCGGCGGATAGCGACTTCCTGAGGGGCCTTTTCGCGCAGGCCCCCTCCTTCATGGCGGTGCTGCGTGGGCCCGACCACATGTTCGAGCTCGCGAACGACGCCTACATGCGGCTGGTCGGCCACCGGGACGTCATCGGCAAGACTGTTCGGGATGCCCTGCCCGAGGTCGAGGCGCAGGGCTTCCTTGCCATTCTGGACCAGGCCTACCGGACGGGAGAGCCGTTCGTCGCGCGCGGGCTCAGGGTGATGCTCCGGCGCGACCGGGACGGCCCACTCGTCCAGGCCTTCGTCGACCTCGTCTATCAGCCGATCACCGGCCCGGACGGGCAGGTGGTCGGCATCTTCGCCGAAGGCAGCGACGTCACCGAGGCTCAAGAAGCCGCGCAGGCGCTCCGGCGCAACGAGGACGAACTGCGCCGGCTGAACGCCGAGCTGGCGCGGCGGGTCAGTGAGACTGTCGCTGACCACGAGGAGATGCAAACCTCGGCCCGGGCGACCGAGCAGAGCTTCCGGATCCTCGTCGAGGGCGTTCGAGACTACGCCATCTACATGCTCGATCCCGACGGGCGGGTCACGAGCTGGAACTCGGGGGCCGCGCACATCAAGGGCTATTCCGCAGAGGAAGCGGTCGGCTCGCATTTCTCTCGCTTCTACACCGACGAGGACCGGGCGGACGGGCTGCCCGGGCGGGCGCTCGCCGAGGCGGCCGCCGAAGGCCGCTACGGGAGGGAGGGCTGGCGTGTCCGCAAGGACGGTACCCGGTTCTGGGCGAGCGTCGTGATCGACGCGATCCGGGACGAGGCCGGAGAGTTGGTCGGCTTCGCCAAGGTCACCCGAGACGTGACGGAGCAGCGCGAAACCCGCATTGCCCTGGAGAACACCCGCGAGGCCCTGTTCCAAGCGCAAAAGATGGAGGCGGTCGGGCAACTCACAGGCGGCATCGCACACGATTTCAACAACCTGCTCACGGGCATTGTCGGATCGCTCGACATGCTCCAGACGCGCATCACCCAGGGCCGGACGGACGGGCTCGACCGCTACGCCAAAGCGGCGATCTCGTCCGCCAACAGGGCGGCCGCCCTCACCCACCGGCTCCTGGCATTCTCCCGGCGGCAGCCACTCGATCCGCGGCCCGTCAACGCCAACCAGCTCGTGAACTCGATGGAGGACCTGCTGCGCCGGACCATCGGCGAGTCGATCCAGCTCGAATTCGTTCTCGCCGGGGGGCTATGGCCGACCCTATGCGACCCGAACCAGCTCGAGAACGCCATCCTGAACCTTGCCATCAACGCCCGGGACGCGATGCCGGACGGCGGGAAGCTCACGATCGAGACCTGCAACACGCATCTGGACCGCCACTACGCGTCGCAGCACCCGGACGTCGCCGTTGGCCGGTATGTTTGCATCTGCGTCACGGATTCCGGCAGCGGCATGTCGCCGGAGGTGATCGCCCGCGCCTTCGAGCCGTTCTTCACCACCAAGCCCATCGGCCAGGGTACCGGCCTCGGCCTGTCCATGATCTACGGCTTCGCCCGCCAGTCCGAGGGCCACGCCAAGATCTATTCGGAGCCCGGCCGCGGCACCACCGTGAAGATCTACCTGCCCCGGACCCGGGCTGCCATCGAGGCGGATGCCGGACCCGAGCGGCCGCCGCCGCCCCGCGCGTCCGGCGAGACCGTGCTGGTCGTCGAGGACGAGCCGGTTGTCCGCGATCTCGCCGTCGAGGTGCTGGAGGACCTCGGATACCGAGCCATCGAGGCGGCCGACGGGCAGGCCGGGCTCTCGATTGTCCAGTCGCCGGTGCGAATTGACCTCCTGCTCACCGACATGGGGCTGCCGGGCCTGAACGGCCGCCAGCTCGCCGATCTCGCCCGCGAGGTACGGCCCGGCCTGAAGGTCCTGTTCATAACCGGCTACGCAGAGAATGCCGTGCGGGCTTCGGGCTTCCTGGAGCCCGGCATGGAAATGATCACCAAGCCCTTCGCGGTCGACGCACTGGCGCGGCGCATCCGCGAGATGATCGAGGGGTGAGCCGGGTCGCGGCCGCGTCGTCAGCCCCTCTCCAGGGCCGCGGGTCATGATCCTCGGTCTGTCCCTGCCCGGACGAGTTCATCGACTGCAAGGAGGTTAGGGATCGGCCGGCGCCTGGGCCACTGGTTCCTGCGCGGCTGCGTGGCTGCGCCGGCGGGCATCCGCCGGACGCCCGGGCTACTCGCCGTTCCAGGCCCGGAGCGCCGCCTCGACCCCTTCGCCGGGCGGGGTGGCGAAACCTTCCGCCCGCAGAACCGCGTCAAGCGCACCGATGGTGATCAGCACCTTGTGCTTGCGGGCGTTGTAGCCCATCGCGCCGATCCGCCAGACCTTGCCCGCGAGCGGGCCGAAGGCCGTGCCGATCTCGATCTCGAAATCCTCCCGCATGCGCCGCCGGACCGCTTCGCCGTCGACCCCGTTCGGGACGAAGGCCGCAGTCACGTTGGTCATGCGATGGCGGTCGTCGCCGAAGAGGACGAGGCCGAGGGCGCGAAGCCCGGCCGTGACGGCCCGGCCCGCGGCGGCGTGCCTCGCATGGCGGGCACCAAGGCCTTCCCCGAGCATGATGCGGGCGCATTCACGCGCGCCGTACAGCATCGTGGTCGCCTCGGTGTGATGGTTCAGGCGCTTCTCCGACCAGTAATCCATGACCATGGCGAGATCGAAGTAGT
>JAQGJJ010000229.1 GCA_028290695.1 Enterovirga sp.
GCTCACGGGCGAGCTCGACGGCGGCTGCAACCCGCGCCTCAACACGCAGATCGCGGCGGCGCTGCCGAACGCGGAGCTCGTGATCCTGGAAGGGCTGAAACACGCCATCCTGATCGAGGCCACCGAGCAGGTCGCCCCGCCGGTGAAGAGCTTCTTGAAGAAGCACAGCTGAGCCGGGCCGCGGCGGCCCGCCTCAGATGCCGCGCAGCATGCCGCCGTCGACCAGGATGTCCTGGCCGTTGATATAGGCGCCGTCGCGGGAGAGCAGGAACGCGATCGTGCCGGCGATCTCGTCGAACGTCGCCGGCCGGCCCGCCGGGATGCGGGCCAGCGTGTCGTCCGCCTGTGTCCAGTTCTCGACGTAGCCGGGCAGCAGGTTGTTCATCCGCAGCCCGGATGCGGCATGCTCTCCGACATAAAGCTTCGCGAAGGCCGAGAGACCGGCCCGCATCACGGACGAGAGCGGGAATTTCGGGGACGGCTCCCGCGCCGCGAAGCTCGAGATGT
Source organism: Enterovirga sp. (assembly GCA_028290695.1). Taxonomy (GTDB): domain Bacteria; phylum Pseudomonadota; class Alphaproteobacteria; order Rhizobiales; family Beijerinckiaceae; genus Enterovirga. The sequence goes on from JAQGJJ010000229.1 coordinate 508, forward strand.
TGACGATCGCGCCGCCGCCGCGCCCGGCCATGGCCGGCGTGACCAGGCGGGCGAGCCTCACCGCATGAAGAAGCGCCGTGTCGAGGCTGTCGTGCCAATCCGTGTCCGCGATGCCCAGGATGGGCCCCTTCACGGTCGCGCCGGTGTTGCATACCACCGCGTCGATGCGCCCGAACCGGTCGAGCGTCGCTCCGACGAGCCGCTCGAGATCGGTCACGTTCGCCACGGACCCGGTGAGACCCGTGCCGCCAAGCTCGTCGGCGAGCGTCACGACTCGATCCGTCCGCGCCATCAGCGACACGCGGTAGCCGTCGGCTGCGAGCCGCCGGGCGGCAGCCGCGCCGATGCCCTGGCTCGCGGCGGTAACGATGGCGACCGGCTGATCCGCCGACACGGCATTGGAAGTCATGATATCCATCACCCGATAGGATTCCTGCGCGACCGATAGCACGCGCGGGACCATGAAGGTGCTCGGTCCCCGGCCTGTCCAAGGCGGCCGCTAACGCCTCACCCTGCGCGGCGCCTCCCGTCCACCGCCGCTATCGCGTGAGCATTATGTTTCCGCTCTTGGGCCCGACACCTTCCGGCACCGGGATGTCCGTCGCGCCGTAATCGGTGTTGAGATACAGGTTCGGGCCGCTGTTCAGCTCCAGCTGCTTCACCACCACGACGGTGTAGGAGGATTTGTCGGACACGGGCCTCTTCGCGTCGATGATCAGCCGGCCGGCCGGCAGGTAGATGGTGCCGAGCAGGTTCGGGGCGTTGTCGCTGGTGATGCGGTACTGGCGCATCGGGCCGGAGCCGTACGGCGGCGGGGGCGGATCGCCCTTGGGCCCGGGCGGCGGCGGCAGGCTCGCTGTGACGGATCGGTCCTCGAAGAACAGAAGCCCGGCCATCGGACCATCCTTCGGGGCCGTGAGGCTGACGGTCGTGTCGGGATCGAACCGGAGCCCTCCGGCATTGCCGGTGAAGAACAGGCCGACGTTCTGCCCGGTGATCGAGGCCGTGTCCTTCACGATGAGCGGCCCGTCGTTGATCACGTAGATGCCGGACGCCAGGACGGCGTGCCCCGTGCCCGAGATCGTCAGCCCCTTGCAGTAGGTTCCGGGGTACAGCGTCGTGTACGTGGTGATCTCCTTCGGCTTCTCGGAGCCGAGGCAGAGGCCGCTCGCAGGGCGCGGCTTGGACGCGAGCGGGTCCGCGAGGACGGGACAATCCGTGACCGGAAAGGGGCTCAGGTTGGCGCCCTTGTTCTCGACGCCTCCCGAGGAGCAGATGGAGGCGGCTGTCGCGACCGCCCCGGCTCCGGCGGTAAGGCCCTTCTTGTCGGTCGAGTTCGAGTGCACGACGCAGCCATTCGCCGTGATGAGTGAATCCTTGTCGAGATTGAGCGCCTTGCCCTTGCTCGGCTCCAGCGCGAGCAGGCAGAGCTTCGCGTTCCCCATGATCTTGGCCTTCGAGACCACGCCGATTTCCGATGTAGGCAGGGTCAGCACCTTGCCCATCATGCTGCGCACGCTCTCGACGATGGAGACCTGAACGGCAGACCGGCTCTCCAGCACCGTCGCGGTGACGGTCCGGGTCGTGCCGTCCCGCGGGGGCGCGGCGTTGTCCACCGTTTCCCGTGCGACGCTGTTCACCACCGTGTCGCTGGTGTTGCTCAGCCTGAGCTGCTGGGTCGCGGTCAACGAGGCCGCATCAGCCGCCTTCTGAAGCTGCGAATGCCGGTAGGCGATCGACCCGTACTCGACCACCGCCGCCACGGCGAGGACCAGGACCGGGAGCAGGAATCCCAGCATCATCAGGATCCCGCCGCGCTTGTCTTGGATGAATTTCCGCAGCACCCGGCTCCCTCCCGTCCGGGCACCTTACGGGGCAGGCGTTTAGGAATGCTGATTTCGTGTGCAGTTCCGGTTCTCGTCCGGAAGCAGACGACATCCTCGGCCGACGTTCACAGTGATCCGAAGCATATTTGCGGAGCGCGGGAAGCTCTCGACGAGCGGCTGTTCTCAGGAGGGTACCGGCCCGTGTCCTCGGTTCGCCGTCAGACGGGGCGGAGAACTCGAGGGCGCGCCCTGCTGGGCTGCCCTCGCGCCGGTCGTGGGGACGCCCATGTGCCGGACCGTGCCGAGCCGGCGGAAACCAGGGCGCTTCGGCCGCACCGGAGAGCGGGTTACGCTCCGCCCTATAGGTTCGGGCCGCGCCGATGTATTCCGGGCTGCCAGCGCCGGTTCGCCTGAGATGACGCCATGCAGGATTTCGGAACGTACGATTACGTGATCGTCGGGGCCGGCTCGGCCGGGTCCGTCCTGGCAAACCGGCTTTCGGCGGACCCGTCCAGCAAGGTGCTCGTGCTCGAGGCGGGCGGGCACGACAACTGGATCTGGTTCCACATTCCGGTCGGCTACCTGTTCGCGATCGGCAATCCGCGGGCGGACTGGATGTTCACCACGGCTCCGGAGCCGGGGCTGGGCGGGCGCGAGATCGCCTATCCGCGCGGCAAGGTGGTGGGCGGCTCCTCGGCCATCAACGCCATGATCTACATGCGGGGTCAGGCGGCCGATTACGACGGCTGGCGACAGCTCGGGCTCTCCGGCTGGGGCTGGGACGACGTGCTGCCCTTCTTCCTGAAGCACGAGGACCACATCGACCCGCCGAACGAATTCCACCGCTCGGGCGGCGAATGGCGGGTCGAGCATCCGCGCCTGCGCTGGGACCTACTTGACGCGATCCGGGATGCGGCCGCGGAGGCCGGCATTCCCAAGATCCCGGACTTCAACACCGGCGACAACGAAGGCTCGTCCTATTTCCAGGTGAACCAGAAGCGCGGTCGCCGCTGGAGCGCGGCACGCGGCTTCCTCCGCCCGGTCCTGAAGCGCCCTAACCTGCGCCTCGAGACGGGCGTGCATGTCGAGCGGGTCGAGATCGAGGGCGGGCGCGCGACCGCCGTCGTGTTCTCGCGCGGCGGCGAGACGTTTCGGGCGAACGCGGCGGGCGAGGTCGTCCTTTCGGCCGGTGCGATCGGCTCGCCCGTCCTCCTGGAGGCATCCGGGATCGGGGACGGCAGCCGCCTCGCACCGCTCGGCATCGCCGTGAACCGCCACCTGCCCGGGGTCGGCGAGAACCTGCAGGACCATCTGCAGATACGGCCCGTCTACAAGGTGACGGGCGTGCGCTCGCTCAACACCGATTACGCCAATCTGCTTCGGCGAGGCTGGATGGGGCTCGAGTATGCGCTGTTCAGGAAGGGGCCGCTGACCATGGCGCCCTCCCAGGTCGGCGCCTTCGCCAGGTCGTCGCCCGATTACGGAACGGCGAATCTCGAGTTCCACTTCCAGCCGCTCTCGCTCGACAAATGGGGCGACGGACTCCACGCCTTCGGTGCCTTCACGGCGAGCGTCTGCAATCTGCGTCCGGCGAGCCGCGGCAGCGTCCATCTCGGCGCGAGCGGCAGGCCCGTGATCCAGCCGAACTATCTCTCGGCCGAGGAGGACCGGCGCGTCGCGGTCGACTCGCTCAAGCTCGCCCGCCGCATCGTGTCCCAGCCGGCCCTCGCGCGCTATGCTCCTGCGGAGTACCTGCCGGGGCCCGCGGTCGCCAGCGACGACGACATGCTGGCTGCCGCGGGCCGGCTCGGCACCACGATCTTCCATCCCGCCGGCAGCGCCGCCATGGGCCGCGAGACCGACCCGCGTGCCGTGCTGGACGAGCGCCTGCGCGTTCGCGGGGTCGACGGCCTGCGGGTGGTGGATGCCTCCGCCATGCCGCGCATCACCTCGGGAAACACGAACTCGCCCACCCTGATGATCGCGGAGAAGGGCGCCGAGATGATCCGCAAGGACGCGACTGCGCATCGCGGATGAACGGCCGGGTCGAGCACCGGCCGGCGGGCCTCAGACGTAGGACGCGACCGTTCCGGGCGTTTGAGACAGCAGAGCGGACAGCACGTCGAGGCCCCGCCGCAGGGCCTCGCGGGTCTCGGCCGCGCCGAGCGAGATCCTGATCGCCTCGGGTGCGGCATCGCAGGCGAACGCGGCGCCCGGCACGACGGCGAGGCCCGACCCGCCGGCATGGCGCGCGACATCGGCCTGGTGCCATGGCTGCGGAAGCGAGAGCCAGAGGTGGTGCCCTTCGGGATGCGCCCGGTAGGCGAAGCCCCGCAAGGCCTTCGCGGCAAGCTCCTGCCGGGCGACGCTCTCGTCCCGAATGGCCGAGGTGATCGCGTCCAGGCTGCCGTCGGCGATCCAGCGGGTCGCGAGACCGGTCATGAGCGGCGGAGCCATGAGGGCGAGCGCCCGAAGCTCCGCCCCGAGCCTCATCGCGTCGCCGAGGCTGGGCGCCACGACATAGGCCGTCCGGAGCGCCGGCGAGACGCATTTGGCGAGGGTCGCGATATGCCACGTGATGTCCGGTGCCAGCCTCCCGATCGGCGTCGGCGGACGGGACGGCAGCACGCCGTAGGCGTCGTCCTCGATGATGGTGAGCCCATAGACGCGCGCGGTCTCCACGATCCGCTCGCGTCGCCCGGGCGACATCGTCGCGGTCGTCGGGTTATGGATGGTCGGCACGCAATAGACGGCTTTCGGGGCCTCCCGGCCGCATGCCTCGTCCAGCGCTGCAGGATCGATTCCCTCGCCGTCGGTCGCGACCGGAACCAGCCTCAGGCCGAGACGTTCGGCCACCGTTTTCAGGCCCGGATAGGTCAGCTCCGGCGTGCACAGGGCCTCGCCGGGCCGAAGCACCGTCTTGGCGATCCCGTAGAGGGCGGTCTGGGCGCCGCCGACGACCAGAACCCGCTCCATCGGAACGGGGCCGAGTCGGGGCGCGAGCCAGGCGGCGCCGGCCGCGCGGTCGGGACCCGAGCCGGCGGTGTCCTGGTAGCGCAGCTGCAGCGATCCTGTCGCCGATCCGAGCAGCTCAGCCAGGCCCTGCTGGATGCGCTCGCCGAGCCGCGCGGCCGGAGGTTGCGGCGGCATGTTCATGCTCAGATCGACCAGCTGCCGCGGTTCCGGGCCCGGTGAGGCCTCGGGGGCGGACCCGCGGACGAAGCTGCCCCGGCCCGCGCTCGCGTCGATGAGGCCCTGGCGCCGCGCCTCGTTGAAGGCCCGGGTCACGGTGGTGAGGTCGATGCCGAGCTCCCGGGCGAGCAGGCGCTGCGGCGGCAGGCGATCGCCCGGTTTCAGCCGGCCGGACCGGACGTCCGCCCGAAGCGCCTCCGCGAGGGCGAGATATTTCGGGCCGCCCTTCGTCAGCCGCGGCACCCAGGCGCGTATGGATCGATTGTCGCTATTGTCTTGCATATGTACGGACAGCCGACCACATGAGAGCGGCGGCGAGAGGATGAGCCTCTCCACGCAAGGCGGGTTTAGTCCGTTTTGTATGGATTTCAAGCCCATACAAAGCTGGCCTCCGAAAGGCGGAAGACGTGGCGACCCATCAGCCCATCATCAGCACGGGGCTTCGGTGCCGCTGCCCCAAATGCGGCCGGGGCAAGCTGTTCGACGGCTTTCTCACCGTGAAGCCGCGGTGCGAGGTCTGCGGCCTGGACTACTCCTTTGCCGATCCGGCGGACGGCCCGGCCTTCTTCGTGATGATGTCGATGTCCATCCCGGCCACCGCGTTCGGGATCTGGATCGAGCTGTCCTACGAGCCCGCCTTCTGGGTGCATCTGGTCACCACCCTGCCGTTCCTCCTGCTGAGCTGCATTCCGCCCATCCGGCCCTTGAAGGGTCTGCTGATCGCGAGTCAGTTCGTCCACAAGGCCGAGGAAGGGCGCCTCGTGACCCCGTCCAAGACCGGTGAGCCGGAGCGGCCGCGCCGCCGCGCCGCCTGATCCCGCTCCGTCTGGTGGCGGCAACGAAGCGCCGACCGCCCGCCGCCGCTCAGGCTGGGCGGCCCTAGTCCGACCCGCCGGCTCCCGCCCAAGGCGGGACGGTGCGCTCCGGTCCGACCGTCGACCGTTCGTCGTCTCGGTCCACTGACGCTGTCGCCGATCGGCCCCTGATCGCGAGCGCGCCCGCCATCCGCTGCCGCCATCTCCGCTGTCGCGCAAGGACCCGGGTGGATCTCGATGGCCGGACCGCGGCACCTCCGGCCGCCGCAGATCGGCCTTCCGAACCCTGGTTCTGACATCGGTCTCGTCGCAATCTGAACCGGAAGACGTTCGGGGCATTGCTATGCGGGCCCGGCTTGCCGAACTCCTGGCGCGAGACCGGTGAACCGTGACCGGCCACAGCTGGCGCTAGGCACCGCGCGCCTCTCCGGTTAGTTGCCGCACGGCTCGGTGTGACGGGTCGCCGGGCCGCAGAAGAGATGGGTACATGAGTGACGCCGCAATCCGGTTAGACACGGCAGAGATGCGGATCTCGACAGGCATCTCCGGCCTGGACGAGGTGCTCTGCGGCGGCATCACCCCCAATCGCCTCTATCTCCTGGAAGGAACGCCCGGGACCGGGAAGACGACGCTCTCGCTGCAGTTCCTGCTGACCGGGGCCGCCGAGGGACAGCGATGCCTCTACGTGACCCTGTCCGAGACGGCGGACGAATTGCGGGCGGCGGCCGCAACCCACGGCTGGTCGCTCGACCCCATCGAGATCTACGAGCTCGTGAGCGAGAGCGGCCTCGATCCCGAGACCGAGCAGACCATCCTGCATCCCTCCGAGCTCGAGCTCGGGGAAACGGTGAAGGAGGTGATCGCCCGCGTGGAGGAGGTCAAACCCACCCGCGTGGTCTTCGACAGCCTGTCCGAACTGCGTCTGCTCGCGCAGAATCCGCTCCGCTACCGCCGCCAGATCCTTGCGCTCAAGCAGTTCTTCTCCAAGCGCTCCTGCACGGTGCTCATGCTGGACGACCGCACCGCCGAGCCCGGTAACCTGCAACTTCACAGCATCGCGCACGGGGTCATATCCCTGGAGCAGGCCCCTCGGGAATTCGGCTCGGAGAGAAGGCGGCTGCGGGTCATCAAGATGCGTGGCATCAAGTTCCGCGGCGGCTACCACGACATGATTCTCGAAACGGGCGGCGTCCAGGTCTTCCCGCGCCTGATCGCGGCCGAGCACCACGCCGCGTTCGACCCGACCCCGCGTTCAACCGGCTCGGCCGAGCTCGACCGGCTGCTCGGGGGCGGTCTCGTTCCGGGCACCAACACCCTGCTTCTCGGCCCCTCGGGGGTGGGCAAGACCACGTCCTGCATGGCTTGCGTGACCGCCGCGTTGGAGCGCGGTGAACGAGTCACCTACTACCTGTTCGACGAAGGCCTCGCGACCGTGCTGGCCCGCTGCGCAACCCTCGGGATGGACCCCCGGCCCTATATCGAGTCCGGCCGGCTCGCCATCAGCCAGGTCGACCCGGCGGAGCTGTCGCCCGGGGAATTCTCCAGCAAGGTGAGAAAGGCCGTGGAGGAGGATGGGTCCTCCCTGGTCGTCATCGACAGTCTCAACGCCTACCTGCACGCCATGCCGGGAGAGGAGTTCCTGATCCTGCAGATGCATGAACTTCTCAGCTACATGAACCAGCTGGGGGTCACGACGCTTCTGGTGCTCGGGCAGCACGGCGTGGTCGGCGAGGTCCGGACCGACGTGGACCTCAGCTATCTGAGCGATTGCGTTCTCCTGTTTCGCTTCTTCGAAGCCGGCGGTGAGGTCCGCACGGCGCTGTCGGTCGTGAAGAGCCGGGTCAATGCCCACGAGCGCACGATCCGCGAGCTGAGGCTCTCGTCACGCGGCCTTCAGGTCGGCGAGGCACTCCAGGATTTCGAGGGCATCCTCACCGGGCTGCCGTCCTACCGCGGACGGGTCGCCATGCTGGCCGGAGAGGGGGCAGGAGGGGACGCCTCGCGATGATGGGATCGGCCTCCATCGAGGACCGCGTCCTCATCCTGGCGCCCCGCGGGAGGGACGCCGCCGTTGTCGAGCAGGTGCTGGCGCGCGCCGGGACACCCTGCAAGGTCTGCTCCGACGTCCAAAGCTGGACGGCGTGTCTGCGCGAGGGTGCCGGCACGGCCCTGGCGACCGAGGAAGCGCTGACGCAGGAGGATGCGGAGCCGCTGTTCGAATGGGTGGCCGCCCAGCCGCCCTGGTCCGACTTCCCCATCATCGTCCTGGCGACCCGGCAGGCCGGCCCGCGCTCGGCACGGGCCGCCAAGCTCCTGGCGCGGCTCGGCAACGCCGTGCTGCTGGAGCGCCCGATCAACGCCGAAACGCTGACGAGCGCCGTTGCGTCCGCGCTGCGGGCCCGCCTGCGTCAGTACGAGGTCCGCGAATACCTCGTCGAGCGCGAGCGGTCGCAGGAGGAGCTCCGGACCGCGAACGAGAGCTTGGAACAGCGCGTCCTGCAGCGCACGAGGGAGGTCGAGGGCACACGCGAAACGCTGGCCTTCGCGCTCGATGCGGCCGCCTTGGGATCCTGGGATGTGGACATGGTGGCCGGCGTCACGCGCTGCTCGCCCCGTTTCGACGCCATCTTCGGGTACGAGCGTCGAACCGTCGCCTGGAGCCGGGAGACCTTTCTCCAGCACGTGGTCGCGGAGGACCGGGCGGATGTCGATGCCGCCCTGGAAACCGTGGTCGAAGCCGGCCGGCTCGATATCGAGTGTCGCATCCAGCGGGCGGACGGGGCGGTGCGCTGGGTCGCCGTGCGGGGACAGGTCACCTACGACGCCGGCAGGGCTGTCCGGATCGCCGGCATTCTCCTCGACCGCACGGAACAGCGCGTGACCGAGGATGCGCTCCGGCAGTCCCAGAAGATGGAGGCCATCGGCCAGCTCACGGGCGGGGTCGCGCACGACTTCAACAACCTCCTGACGGTCATCGTGGGCGGCCTCGACATGATCCTGAGACGTCCGGAGCAACCCGAGCGGGTGATGCGTCTCGCGCAGGCCGCGATGGACGCGGCGCGGCGCGGCGACCAGCTCACCCAGCAACTCCTGACCTTCTCGCGCCGGCAGATGCTGAGGCCGCAGACACTCAATCCGAACCGTCTTCTCCTGGACTTCCGGACCTTGGCGGAGCGGGCGGCAGGCGCCGCGATCGAACTGAGCTTCGATCTCGACCCGGCGATCGACCCGATCCGGATCGACCCTGCACAGTTCGAAGCCGCCGTGCTCAACCTCATCGTGAACGCCCGGCACGCCATGGAGGGGAGTACCCGCAAGGCACGGCTCACCGTTCGCAGCCGCAACGTCCGGCTCGGAACCGCGGCGGTGGCCGACAAGGGGCTCCAGCCAGGGCCCTATGTCATCGTGTCCGTCGAAGACACGGGCGGGGGCATCCCTCCCGAGACCATCGGACGGGTGTTCGAGCCCTTCTTCACGACAAAGGACGTCGGCAAGGGCACGGGGCTCGGCTTGAGCCAAGTCTATGGGTTCGCCCGCAGCGCCAAGGGCTTTGCCGAGATCTCGTCCAAGGTCGATATCGGCACCACGGTCGACCTGTACTTCCCGAAATCCACGGACGCCGCCGACGAGGGCGGGACAGCCGCAACGCTTCACATCCCGCTCAGGCGTGCCGGCGACGGCGAGACCGTGCTCCTGGTCGAGGACGACGAGCAGGTGCTCGGCATGGCGATCGAAAGCCTCGAGGAGCTTCGCTACCGCGTCATCGTGGCCCGCAACGCGGCCGAGGCCCTGGACCACCTGATGGGGCTCGAACGGGTCGATATCCTCTTCTCGGACGTCGCGATGCCGGGCGGGATGAACGGCTCGCAACTCGCCGTCGAGGCGCAGCGGATCCGTCCGGGCATCAAGGTGCTCCTCACCTCCGGCTATGTCGCGAACCTCGACGAAGGTCAGGTTATCGGACGTGGAGAGCTCCCCGTGCTGAACAAGCCCTATCGGCGCGATGAACTCGCCCGATCGCTGCGCTTGGTGCTCGGCAGGGCCTGATCCGCCATTCGGGGGCGATCGGTAAAGAACGGGCCGGGGGGCGGTCCCGCACGGGCGCCCGCGGCCTCATCCTCGACCGACCAAGCCGGCCCAGACGGCATTCCGGGGGCTTGCGTCCGCGACAGAGACCTGCTGGCCCGGTTTCGATCCCGGGCAGCCCCGACAGATTTATATCAATGCATTGACATTCTTGTCCTCGGCCTTAGGCTCCTTCCTCTGCGATCGGCGAAGCATCGCTTTTGGTTGGCCAGGGCGTCGGGATGGTGCTGAGCGACGAGCAGAGCGAGATCCGGGACGTCGCTCGGCGCTTCGCCCGCGAGAAGGTCGCTCCCGGCTACCAGGCCCGCGAGCAGACCGGCCGGGTAGACCGCGATCTGATGCGGGAGATGGGAGCGCTCGGGCTTATCGCGCCCGAATTGCCGGAGGAGCTCGGGGGGCTGGGGCAACCGAGCGTCGTCAGCGGCCTCATCGCCGAGGAGATCGGCTATGCGGACATCAACGTCTCCTATGTGCAGATCCTCGCGTCCCTGAACGGCGCCATCATCTCGCGCTACGCCTCGCCAGAGCTTGCGGCTGACTGGGTCGGCCGGATCGTGTCGGGCGAGAGCGTGGTCGCGATCGGCCTGACGGAGCCGCGTGGCGGTTCGGACGCCGCGAACCTGTCCCTCTCGGCCCGCCGGGACGGGGACAGCTACATCCTCAAGGGGGAGAAATCCTCGATCTCGATGGCGGATCAGGCGGACGCCATCGTCACCTTCGCCCGCACCGGGAGCCCGGAGGAGGGCGCGCGCGGCGTGAGTGCGTTCCTGATCCCGATGAACACGCCTGGTGTCTCCACCCTGCGCTTCAACGACCTCGGCTCCAAGGCCATCGGCCGCAGCTCCGTCTTCTTCGACGAGGTGCGGATCCCGGCCGAAAACCGGCTCGCGGCCGAGGGCGCGGGTTTCGTCCAGGTGATGCAGGGCTTCGATTTCAGCCGCGCGCTGATCGGGCTGCAATGCCTTGGCTCGGCCCAGGCGTCGCTCGACGAGAGCTGGGCCTACATCCAGGAGCGGCAGGCTTTCGGAAAGCCGCTTTCCGACAAGCAGGGCGTGACCTTCCCGCTCGCGGAGGCGGAGGGCATGGTCGAGGCCGTCCGGCAGCTCTGCTACAACACGCTGTCGCTGCGGGACGCAGGCCGTCCGCACACCGCTGAGGCAGCCATGTGCAAATGGCTCGGGCCGAAAACCGCGGTCGACGTCATCCACCAGTGCCTGCTCACGCATGGCCATTACGGCTGGTCGCTCGACCTGCCGCACCAGCAGCGCCTGCGGGACGTGATGGGCCTCGAGATCGGGGACGGCACGGCGCAGATCATGAAGCTCATCATCTCGCGGGAAAGGCTCAGGGCCGCGCGCCGATAGAGCGAAGCGGGCCGGAAAGAGCGCCGCACCAGAGGGGAACAGGGATGGGAATGACCGGGGGATCGCTGGAGAGGCGCGCGGCCGAGGCGCGGGCATCCGGCGCGTGGCGCGACGAGACGCTGCTCGACTACCTTGCGAGGGCGGTCGCGGCGACGCCGGACAAGCTCGCCTTGGTGGCGAACCGTTCGGATAGCGGGGCGGAGACCAGGCTCACCTATCGCGAGCTCGACGGGCGCGCGACGGCGGTCGCCCGTTCGCTGCGTGCCCGCGGCGTCGGGCGGGGCGACGTCGTGTCGTTCCAGCTGCCGAATTTATGGGAATTCACCGTCCTCCATCTCGCCTGTCTGAAGCTCGGGGCTGTGTCGAACCCGCTGATGATCATCTTCCGCGAGCGCGAGCTGAGCTTCATGCTGAGCCTCGCCGAATCGAAGGTCCTGGTCGTTCCCGCCTCCTTCCGGGGCTTCGACCATGCCGCGATGGCGCGCGACCTCCAGGCGAAGCTGCCGACGCTGAAGCACGTCTTCGTGGTCGGGGGACGTGGCGAGTCGGATTTCGACACGCTGCTCGAGGCCGGCTCGGCCGAGCCCTTCGCGCCCGCCCCGCTCTCGCCGGACGACGTGATCCAGCTTCTGTACACGAGCGGCACCACGGGTGAGCCGAAGGGGGTAATGCACACCTCCAACACCATGCTGTCCAATCTCGGTCCCTTCGCCGAGCGGCTGCACCTTGGGGCCGCGGACGTCATCCACATGCCGTCCCCCATGGCCCACCAGTTGGGCTTCATGTACGGCCTCGTGCTGCCCGTGATGCTTGGCGGCACGGCCGTCCTGCAGGACATCTTCGTGGCCGCCGAGATGCAGCGCCAGATCGCGCAGAACGGCGCGACCTTCACGATGGGCGCCACGCCCTTCCTCAACGACCTCGCCGACCACGTCGAGCGTACCGGCCAGGGCACGCCCAGCCTGCGCATCTTCGTCTCGGCCGGGGCCCCGATCCCGCGCGCCCTCGTGACCAAGGCCAAAGCCGCACTGGGCGCGGCGATCATCTCCGGCTGGGGCATGTCGGAGAACGGAGCCGTCACGACGACCCGGCCCGAGGACCCGGAGGAGAAGACCACCAACACCGACGGGCTGGCGCTGCCCGGCATGGAGCTCCGCGTGATCGATGCCGGCGGGCAGGTCGTCCCGCCCGGCGAGGAGGGTTACCTGCAGGTCCGCGGCTGCTCGAACTTCGTCGGCTACCTGAAGCGGCCGGAGCTCGACCCGAAGGACCCGGACGGCTGGTTCGACACGGGCGACCTCGCCCGCATGGACGAGGCCGGCTACATCCGCATCGCCGGACGCGCCAAGGACATCATCATCCGGGGCGGCGAGAACATCCCGGTCGTCGAGGTCGAGGGGCTGCTGTTCAAGCACCCGGCCGTCGCGGTGGCGGCGATCGTCGGCTATCCGGACGAGCGCCTCGGCGAACGTGCCTGCGCCTTCGTCGCCCTGCGGGAGGGTCAGAGCCTCTCGTTCGACGAGATGTGCGCCTACCTGGCCGACCAGAAGATGGCGCGCCAATACATCCCCGAGCGGCTCGAGATCGTGCCGGATCTGCCGCGCACGCCGAGCGGCAAGATCCAGAAGTTCAGGCTGCGGGAGGCGGTGAAACAGCCGGCCGGGGGCGCCACCGCGACCTGATCAAGTCCAAACCAAAACAAACCAGGAGGGAACGATGAGGATGGATAGACGGTCATTCCTCGCAGCCGGTGCGGCGGCGGGGCTGGTCCTGCCGGTCGGCAGGGCGCGGGCGCAGGGCAACCAGCCGATCCGGATCGGCGTGATCACCGACATGTCCGGAATCTACCGGGACCTGTCGGGTCCGACCAGCGTCGCCTGCACCCGGCAGGCTGTCGAGGAATTCACGGCTCAGAACCCGGACATCAAGGTCGAGGTGCTGGTCGCCGACCACCAGAACAAGGCCGATGTCGGCCTGTCGATCATCCGGCAATGGTTCGACCAGGGCGGCGTCGACATTATCACGAATGTCGGAAACACCTCCATCGCGCTCGGGGCCCGGCAACTGATCGAGGAAAAGGACAAGGTCTCGCTCGTCACCGTGGCGGGCAGCTCGGACCTCACGGGCAAGAGCTGCAGCGCGAACATGCTGCATTGGGCCTGGGATTCCTGGTGCCTCGCCCACTCGACCGCGACCTCGCTCGTGAAAGCCGGCGGGGACAAGTGGTTCTTCATCACGGCCGATTACGCGTTCGGCCACGCGGCCCAGGCGGACGGAACGCGCTTCGTCGAGGAGGCCGGCGGAAAGGTGCTCGGCGCCGTTCGCTATCCCTACGGATCGACCAGCGACTTCTCGTCCTACCTGCTTCAGGCGAAGTCGAGCGGCGCCAACGTGCTGGCCTTCGCGAATGCCGGCTCGGAGCTCATTTCCTCCCTGAAGCAGGCCCAGGAATTCGGGCTCGATCAGAGCGGGATGCGGTTCGCCTCGATGGTGACCTTCATCACGGACATCAAGGGCATGGGCCTGCCGGTCGCCAAGGGCCTGTCCCTGACCGAGACGTTCTACTGGGACCTGAACGACCGGACCCGCAGCTTCATGGCGCGCGTGAAGCCCAAGCTGGGTCCGGACACGTTCCCGAACATGAGCCAGGCCGGGGACTATTCGGGCATCCTGCATTACCTCAAGGCCGTGAAAGCCCTCGGGGTGGCCAAGGCCAAGGCCTCCGGGCGTGCCGTGGTCGAGCAGATGAAAGCCATGCCGACCGACGACGATTGCTTCGGGCAGGGCTCGATCCGGATCGACGGCCGCAAGATCCATCCGGCCCACCTCTTCACGGTGAAGACCCCGCAGGAAAGCAAGGGACCGGGCGACTATTACAAGCTGGTCTCGACCCTGCCGGCCGAACAGGCGTTCCGGCCGCTCAAGGACGGGAACTGCCCGCTCGTCCGAGCGTGATCGGGAGGGGCCGGCCTCAGGCCGGCTCCTCCTCGCGCCCGTTCTCCTCGCGCGACATCGTCTCGAGGCCGTCCTTGAGGCGGTCCAGCAGGCGGTACAGCAGGAGGAGCTCCTCGGCCGTGAAATCCGCCAGCGAGCTGTCGTAGAAGCTCCCGATCTCGACCAGCATGCGGGCCCATTCGGCCTCGCCCGCCTCCGTCAGGCGGATGCGGCGGCTGCGGCGATCCTGGAGGTCCTGGGCGCGCTCGATCCAGCCGCGAGTCTCGAGGCGATCGAGCACGATGGAGAGGTTCTGCCGGGTGAGCAGCAGAAAGCCGATCAGCTCCTTCACGCTCATGCCGGTGCGGCCGACCCGCGGCCGGGCGAGCGCTCCGAGCACGGCCCATTGCTGGGTCGTGCTGCCGAAGCTCGACACCGCCCTGGTGCCGACTTTGTGCATCAGGTTCGAGCTTTGATAGAGCCGGAAAAACAGCCGGTTCGCCAGGTCGAAACGGCTGGCGACGTTCGCTGGCTGGGTTCGTCGCGTGTCTGCCAAGACGGCCCATCCCCGGATATGACAAGGTATTGCTATTTCTAGGCACGCGGGCTTAGGCTGCGCCAGAACAATCGAGAGGATCGCTGCACGTGACGAGGCTTCAAGGCAAGACGGCCATCGTGACCGGGGGCGCCGGCGGCATCGGCTCCGCGACCTGCCGGCGCTTCGCGCGCGAGGGCGCGGCGGTCGCGGTGTTCGACCTCAACCTCGAGGCGGCGCAGTCGGTTGCGGAGGAGATCAACGGGAGCGGCGGCAAGGCCGCGGCGTTTCGGTGCGACATCACCGAGAGGGCCGAGGTCGAGGCCGCGGTCGCCGGGACGGCCGAGGCACTCGGGCCGATCGGGGTGCTCGTCAACAATGCCGGTTTCGACATCTTCAAGCCGTTCCTGGCCACGCAGCCGTCCGAATGGGACCGGCTGATCTCGGTGAACCTCGTGGGCGCCCTCACCATGCATCATGTCGTGCTGCCCGGAATGGTCGAGCGCGGGTACGGGCGGGTGGTGAACGTCGCCTCGGACGCGGCGCGCGTCGGCTCCACCGGCGAGGCGGTCTACGCGGCCTGCAAGTCGGCGCTTCTCGGCCTGACCAAGACCCTGGCCCGAGAGCATGCCCGCCACGGCATCACGCTCAACGTTGTCTGCCCGGGACCGACGGACACGAACCTGTTCGATGAGTTCCGGAAGGGCGCGGGGAATCCCGAAAAGCTGATGGAATCCTTCCGGCGCGCCATCCCGCTCGGCCGCATCGGCCAGCCGGACGACCTGCCGGGCGCGATCAGCTTCTTTGCGAGCGACGATGCGGCCTACGTCACGGGCCAGGTGATCAGCGTGTCCGGCGGCCTGTCGATGGCCGGCTGAGCGCGAGAGGAGCGAGACCATGACCTACGAGGACATCCTCTACGAGGAGCGCGACGACGGTGTCGCCCGCATCACCATCAACCGGCCGGACCGCTACAACGCGTTCCGCGGCCAGACGGTCGAGGAGCTGATCCATGCCTTCCAGAAGGCCGGCTGGAACAAGCGGATCGGCGTGATCGTGCTCTGCGGCGCAGGCGACAAGGCCTTCTGCACGGGCGGCGACCAGACCGCCCATGACGGCCAGTACGACGGGCGCGGCACGATCGGCCTGCCGATCGAGGAGCTGCAGAGCCTCATCCGGGACGTGCCGAAGCCGGTGATCGCTCGCGTGCAGGGGTTCGCCATCGGCGGCGGCAACGTGCTTGCCACGATCTGCGACCTGACCATCGCGTCCGAGAAGGCGCAGTTCGGCCAAGTCGGCCCCAAGGTCGGCTCCGTTGATCCGGGCTTCGGCACCGCCTACCTGGCCCGCGTCGTCGGCGAGAAGCGGGCACGGGAGATCTGGTATCTCTGCCGCCGCTACACGGCCGCCGAGGCGCTGCAGCTCGGGCTCGTCAACGCGGTCGTGCCCCACGAGGACCTCGACGCGGAGGTGGACCGCTGGTGCGCGGACCTGATGGAGCGCAGCCCGACCGCGCTCGCGATCGCCAAGCGCTCCTTCAACGCCGACACGGAAAGCATCCGGGGCATCGCCTCGATGGGCATGCAGGCGCTCAGCCTCTATTACGACACGGACGAATCCCGCGAGGGCGGAACCGCGTTTCGTGAGAAGCGGAAGCCGAACTTCCGGAACCCGGCCAAGACATCGGAAGGCTGAGCGCGATGGCGGACCTCCTGCGGCTTACGGTCGAGCGTCGCGTCGCGACCCTGACGCTGGACAATCCGCCTGTGAACGCGATCGGCAGCGCGATGCTGGCGGCGCTCGAGGCCACGCTGGACGATCTGGCTGCGCATCCGGACGTATCGGTGCTGCGCATACGGTCCGCCGGGCGGATATTCTGCGCAGGCGCCGACCTGAAGGAGGTCGGCAGTTGGGCCGGCAGCCCGTCCGGTCCGGCCGCGATGGCGGCCTGGCTGAAGCGCCTGCATGCCGCCCTGGACCGGCTGGCGGCGCTCCCTATGCTGACCATCGCCGAACTGTCGGGCTCGGCGCTCGGCGGTGGGCTCGAACTCGCGCTCGCCTGCGACCTGCGGCTTGCGGCGGAGGGCGGCAGCTTCGGCCTGCCGGAGGTGAAGGTTGGGCTCCTGCCCGGAGCCGGCGGAACGCAGCGCCTGACGACGCTCTGCGGCATCGGAACCGCGAAGCGCCTCATCCTCACGGGCGAGACGATCGGCGCGGGCGAGGCCTTGCGGGTCGGGCTCGTGCAATGGGCCTACCCGGCAGACGCGTTCGGTGACGCTGCGGAGGAACTCGCCGCCCGTACCGCCCGGTTGCCGTCCGAGGCGCTCCGGGGCGCCAAGAGCTGCATCGCCGTCGCGGCTCCCATGTCGCCCGCAGGCGCGGCCGCCGAGGTGGAGACCGTGATACGTCTCCTGCACGTCCCGGACAGCCAGGAGGCCCTCAAACGCTTCCTGACGGGAGGCTCACGGTAGCGGATCGCAGGCTGCTGTCCGGCCCGGGGCAGGCGAGCTAGCGTTCGCGCCACGGCCTGCTGCGCGACGGCGTGTCGGGTTCCTGCGCCCGGCTTAGCTCACATGCCGAGGAGGCGCGGCAGCCATAGCGAGATGGCCGGGATGTAGGTCACGATGACAAGGAAGATCAGCATGGTGAGGAGCCAGGGCCAGACCGCGACGGTCAGCTCCGTGATCCCCATCCGGGTGATGCCGGAGGCCACGTAAAGGTTCAGCCCGACCGGCGGATGGCACATGCCAACCTCCATGTTGACCACGATCATGATGCCGAAATGCACAGGGTCGATCCCGAGCTTGGCGGCGATCGGGAACAGGATCGGGGCCATGATGAGCACGATGGAGGAGGGCTCCATCACGTTGCCGGCCACCAGAAGCAGAATGTTCACGAGCAGCAGGAAGGTGATCCAGCCGACGCCCGCATCGGTGATCCAGCCGACCATCGCTTGCGGGATCTGCTCGGAGGTCATCACAAACGAGAACAGAACCGCGTTGGTGATGATGTAGAGCAGCATGGCGCTCATGTTCGCCGAGGCGAGGAGCACCTTGGGGACGTCTGCCAGGCTCAGGTCCCGGTACACGAACACGGCGATGACGAAGGCGTAGACGGCCGAGACCGCGGCCGCCTCGGTCGGGGTGAAGAAGCCCCCGTAGATGCCCCCGAGCACGAGGACGATCAGGGACAGCCCCCAGACGGACTTCCGGAAGGCCCTGAAGCGCTCGCCCCACGTGGCGCGCGGCAGGCGCGGGTAATCGTTCTTCCACGCGCGCCACCAGGTCGTGACCCCGAGCATGGTCGCCAGGATCAGGCCCGGCACGACCCCCGCGATGAACATCTGCCCGACGGACGCCGACGAGACACGCTGCCCGTCCGGTCCCAGCACGATCGAGCCGGACGTCGCGACCGTGTACATGACCATCACGATGGAGGGCGGGATCAGGATGCCGAGCGCGCCCGATGTCGTGATCACGCCCGCGCCGAAGCGCTTCGGAAAGCCCTGGGCGACCATCGCGGGCAGGATGATCGAGCCGATCGCCACCACGGTCGCCGGGCTCGATCCGGACACGGCCGCGAACAGCGCGCAGGCCATCACGCCCGCAAGCCCGAGCCCGCCCGGCCAGTGGCCGATCATCGAGGTCGCGAAGTCGATCATCCGGCGGGCGACGCCGCCATGCGTCAGGAAATTGCCCGACAGGATGAAGAACGGGATCGCCATGATCTCGAAGTTCTCGATCCCGGTGAACAGCTTCAACGCCACCGCCTCCATCGGCACCGTCGTCAGCGCGAAGATGAAGGTCAGGACGGTGAGGCCGAGCGCGATCGAGATCGGCATCCCGGTCAGCATCAGGGCGATGAGGAGCCCGAAGATGATGGCCGCGTTCATCGACCGGCCCCCGGCGCGGCTTCCGCCTCTTCGCGAGCGAGGTCGCGGGCTGCCTGCGGACTTTCCACCACCCCCTCCACATGGGCCGGGTCGTGGTGTGGAAGCTGCCCGGTCCGCCAATACGCCCAGGCCACCTGCAGGAACCTGAAGCACATGAGGTACGAGCCGAGCGGGATGGCGAGGTAGACCAGCCAGCTCGGCAGTTCGAGATCGGGCGACGTCTGGTCCGTGCCGTAGAGCCCGTAGACGAAGCGCGCGCCCATGGTGCCGATCACCCCCGTGAAGAGCACACCGGCCAGGAGGCTGAACAGCGTCACCCCGCGCCGCCAGCGCCGGTCGAGCCGGTTCACGAGCACGTCGACGCCGACATGGATGCCGGTCCGGACGCCGTAGGCTGCGCCGAACTTCGCCATCCAGACGAACATGTAGATGCACAATTCCTGCGCCCAGGAGAGGTGGATCGCGCTCGTCACGTCGTAGAGGGCCGGCACGCCCGAGGCATAGCGGTGCACGACCGCGGCGAAGATCAGGAGTGTCGCCGCCCCGATCAGGGTGGCGATCAGGATCTCCTCGAGGCGGTCCAGGATGCGGAGTGCAACTCTCATCGGGCTCATGCCGGGGTCACGGGCGGTGCGGGGGCTCGAAACCCGCACGAGCCGTCCCGCATCACTCCGGGACTTGCCGGCAGGACCGGGAGCCGCTCAGGACGGGGAGGTCTCGGGCGGCTCAACGGGGCAGCTCAGTTCGTGGCGGCCTTCGTTTCCTTGACGAACTCGTCGATCACGTCCTTGCCGACCCGCGACGCCATGTCGGTCCAGACGGGGTCGAGGGCCTTGCGCCAGGCGGCCTTCTGATCCGGCGTCAGCGTGATGAACTCGATCCGGCCCGACTTCCTCATCTCGGCCAGGGCGTCGTCGTTGTCCTTTTGCGCGCTCTCGTTCGCAAAGGCGGTGGATTCCGCCATGGCCTTGTCGAGCTGGCCGCGAATGTCCGCCGGCAGCCCGTCCCAGAAACGCTTGTTGGCGATCACCGCGTAGCCGATGTAGCCGTGGTCCGAGAGCGTCGCGTATTTCTGCACCTCGTGGTGCTTCTGCGTGAACATGTTCGAGGGCGTGTTCTCCGAGCCGTCCACCACGCCGGTCTGCATGCCCTGGTAGACCTCCGAAAAGGCCATCACCTGCGGGATCGCGCCGAGTGCGCGGAACTGCGCCTCCAGCACCTTCGACGACTGGATCCGCATCTTCTGGCCGCGGAAATCGGCCGGCTCGCGGAGCGCCTTGTTCGCGCTCATGATCTTGAACCCGTTGTCCCAATAGGCGAGCCCGACGATGCCCTTGGTCTCGAGCTTCGCGAAGAGCCGCTTGCCGAGCGGACCTTCGGTGACCTTCCTGAGCGATGCCTTGTCCGGCAGGATGAAGGGAAGGTCGAAGACTTCGAACTCCTTTGCTCCGAGCGGCCCGAACTTCGCCAGGGAGGGTGCGAGCATCTGCACGGCCCCGAGCTGAAGGGCGTCGACCTCCTCCTTGTCCTTGTAGAGCTGCGAGTTCGGATACACTTCGACCTTGACGCGACCGTTCGTGTATTTCTCGGCAAGTTCCTTGAACTTGTCGGCGCCTTTGCCCTTCGGCGTGTCAGGCGCGACGACATGGCTGAATTTGATGACGATCGGCGCCTGCGCCAGAGCGGCGCTGGCGGACAGGGTCAGAACCGCGACCGCGGCAAACAGAACTGATCTGCGCTTCATCGTTGATCCTCCCTTGGATTGTTCCTTTGGCAGGATCTTACCGGTTCGGCTCGGCAATGCCAGCGTCACGCGCGCCCCGTCAGAAGGTCCCTTCGCCGCCCATGCAGGTGCGCCCGTCCGCCGCCTCCGTCCAGCATCGGATGGCGTCACCGGCGCCGCGGGCTCCCGCCACCCGGAGCGGCTCGCCCGCGATCAGGGGCGAGAGCCCCCGGTAGCCGAAGCGCGCCGGCGTCCTGCCGCCGAGGGCCGTCGCCATGTTGAGAAGCAACGTGGCCTGGATCGGCCCATGCACGACGAGACCGGCATAGCCCTCCTGGCCCGTGACGTAGGGCAGGTCGTAGTGGATGCGGTGGCCGTTGAACGTCACGGCCGAATAGCGAAACAGCAAAACCGGCGAGGT
>JAQGJJ010000026.1 GCA_028290695.1 Enterovirga sp.
GTCCCTCACCACCACCGTGCGGGTGGTCGATCGGGTTCATGGTGACGCCGCGGTTGTGAGGCTTCAGGCCGAGCCAGCGATTGCGGCCGGCCTTGCCCATCGAGCTGTTCATGTGGTCGGGGTTCGAAACCGCGCCCACCGATGCATAGCACTGGCCATGCACCAGGCGCTGCTCGCCCGAGTTGAGCCGCACCGTCACGTAGCCCTGGTCGCGGCCGACGATCTGCGCGTAGGTCCCGGCGGAGCGCGCCATGGCGCCGCCCTTGCCGATCTTCAGCTCGACGTTGTGGACGATCGTGCCCACCGGCATGTTGCCGACCGGCATGGCATTGCCCGGCTTGATGTCGACCTGCTCGCCGGCCACCACCGTGTCGCCCACGGCGAGACGCTGCGGCGCGATGATGTAGGACTGCTTCCCGTCCGGGTAGCCGACCAGCGCGATGAACGCCGTGCGGTTCGGATCGTACTCGATCCGCTCCACGGTCGCGGGCTCGTTGGCGTGCTCGCGACGCTTGAAATCGACGTACCGGTAGGTCTGCTTGTGGCCGCCGCCCCGGAACCGCACCGTGATGCGGCCGTGGTTGTTGCGGCCGCCGGAGGACGACTTGCCCTCCGTCAGCGCCTTCACGGGCTTGCCCTTGTAGAGCTCGCTCCGGTCGACGAGCACGAGCTGGCGCAGGCCAGGCGTGATCGGCTTGAATGTCTTCAGTGCCATGATCGATCCCTGCCGCTCAGAGCCCGGTCGTCACATCGATCGTCTGACCCTCGGCGAGGGTCACGATGGCCTTCTTGACGTCCGAACGCCGGCCCTTCCGGCCGCGGAAAATCTTTTCCTTGCCCTTGGTCACGAGCGTGTTCACGGCCGTGACCTTCACATCGAAGAGGCGCTCGACGGCCTCCTTGATCTGCGGCTTCGTCGCGCCCGGGGCAACCCGGAACACGACCTTGTTGAACTCCGTGAGGTTCGTGGCCTTCTCGGTGATCACCGGGCTCACGATCACGTCGTAATGGCGCGGGTCGATGCTCATTTGAAGCGCGCCTCCAGCGCGTCGACGGCCGCCCGCGTCAGCACGAGCGTGTCGCGCCGGAGGATGTCGTAGACGTTGATGCCCTGCACCGGCAGCACGTCGATGTTGGGCAGGTTGCGGGCGGCGAGGCCGAAATTCGGCTCCACCTCGGCACCCGAGATGATCAGCGCCGATGACAGGCCGAGCTTCCCGAACTGGTCCTTCAGGGCCCGCGTCTTGGCGGCATCCAGCTTGGCGTCGTCCACCACCACGAGGGTCTGGCTCTTCGCCTTGGACGACAGCGCATGCCGCAGCGCGAGGGCCCGCACCTTCTTGGGCAGGTCGTGCTCATGCGAGCGCACCTGGGGGCCGAAGGCGCGGCCGCCACCCCGGAACTGCGGCGCGCGCGCCGAGCCGTGGCGGGCATTGCCGGTGCCCTTCTGCTTGAACATCTTCTTGCCGGTGCGCCAGATGTCAGCGCGGTTCTTCACCGCGTGAGTCCCGGCCCGGCGCTTGGCCAGCTGCCAGCGCACCATGCGGGCGAGCAGGTCGGCGCGGGGCTCGAGGCCGAAGATGGCGTCGTCGAGCTCGACCGAACCGGCCGTCTCGCCGCCGAACGTCGTCACATCGAGTTGCATCACGCGTTCTCCTCGGCCACGGCCTCGGGCGCCGCCGTCGCGGCGCTTCCGCCGGAGGTCCGGAACTTGCCCGGCATCGGCAGGTCGGCCGGCGCCTTCCGCTTCACGGCGTCCTTGATGAAGATGTAGCCCCCGGCGTGGCCCGGAACGGCGCCCTCGACCAGGATGAGGCCGCGCTCCACGTCGGTGCGAACGACCCGCAGATTCTGCGTCGTCACCCGCTCGACGCCGAGATGACCCGGCATCTTCTTGTTCTTGAAGGTCTTGCCCGGATCCTGACGACCGCCGGTGCCACCGATGGAGCGGTGGGACACCGACACACCGTGCGACGCCCGCAGACCGCCGAAGTTCCAGCGCTTCATGCCGCCCGCGAAGCCCTTGCCGAGCGTCGTGCCGGTCACGTCCACGAACTGGCCGGGGACGAAATGGTCGGCCGTGATCTCGGCCCCGACCGGGATCATCGCGTCCTCGGACACGCGGAATTCGGCGAGCTTCTGCTTCGGCTCGACATTGGCGACCGCGAACCGTCCGCGCTCGGCCTTGGACACGTTCTTCACCTTCGCCCGGCCGATGCCGAGCTGGAGTGCCGTGTAACCGTTCTTCTCGACCGTGCGGTGAGCCACGACCTGGCACTGGTCGAGCTTCAGCACGGTGACCGGAACGTGCTCCCCGGCATCGGTGAAGATGCGGGTCATTCCGACCTTCTGGGCAATCACGCCTGAGCGCATGGATCTGATCCTAAAGGGCGCTGCTACGAAGCTCCGAGCCGAAGGCTCAGAGCTTGATCTCCACGTCCACGCCGGCGGCGAGGTCGAGCTTCATCAGGGCATCGACCGTCTGCGGCGTGGGATCGACGATGTCCAGAACGCGCTTGTGCGTCCGCATCTCGAACTGCTCGCGCGACTTCTTGTCGATGTGGGGCGAACGGAGCACCGTGTAACGCTCGATGCGGGTCGGCAGCGGGATGGGCCCGCGCACCTGCGCGCCGGTCCGCTTGGCGGTCGACACGATCTCGCGGGTCGACGCGTCGAGGACGCGATGGTCGAACGCCTTCAGGCGAATGCGGATGTTCTGGTTCATCGATCTCTTCTCCCGCTGCGACCGGACCAGGTCCGGTCACCCACGGTCGACGTGATTCTGGTGGTGGATGGCCGGGACGAACCCGGCCATGACGGCTGTTCGAGCCTTACTCGACGATCGAGGCGACGACGCCCGCGCCGACCGTCCGGCCGCCCTCGCGGATAGCGAAGCGGAGCTTCTCTTCCATGGCGATCGGAACGATGAGCGTCACGTCCATGGTCACGCTGTCTCCCGGCATCACCATCTCGGTGCCCTCGGGAAGCGTGCACACGCCCGTCACGTCCGTCGTACGGAAGTAGAACTGCGGACGGTAGTTGGTGAAGAACGGCGTGTGTCGACCGCCCGCCTCCTTCGTCAGGATGTACGCCTCGGCCTTGAACTTCGTGTGCGGCTTCACCGAACCCGGCTTGCAGACGACCTGGCCGCGCTCGACGTCCTCACGCTTCGTGCCGCGGAGCAGCACGCCGACGTTGTCGCCGGCCTGGCCCTGGTCGAGCAGCTTGCGGAACATCTCGACGCCCGTGACCGTCGTGGTCTGGGTGGCCCGGATGCCGACGATTTCGACGGTCTCGCCAACCTTCACGATGCCGCGCTCGACGCGACCGGTCACGACGGTGCCGCGGCCGGAGATCGAGAACACGTCCTCGATCGGCATCAGGAACGGCAGGTCGATCGGACGTTCCGGCTGCGGGATGTAGTCGTCGACCGTCTGCATGAGGGCCAGCACCGCCTCGCGGCCGATCTCGGGCTTCTTGTCCTCGAGCGCCATGAGGGCCGAGCCCTTGGTGATCGGGATGTCGTCGCCGGGGAACTCGTACTTGGACAGGAGCTCGCGGACCTCGAGCTCGACCAGCTCGAGGAGCTCCTCGTCGTCGACCATGTCGACCTTGTTCAGGAACACGACCAGCGCCGGAACGCCGACCTGGCGGGCGAGCAGGATGTGCTCACGGGTCTGCGGCATCGGGCCGTCAGCGGCGGACACGACCAGGATCGCGCCGTCCATCTGCGCGGCGCCCGTGATCATGTTCTTCACGTAGTCGGCGTGGCCGGGGCAATCGACGTGCGCGTAGTGCCGGTTCTTGGTCTCGTACTCGACGTGCGCCGTCGAGATCGTGATGCCGCGAGCCTTCTCCTCGGGAGCCTTGTCGATCTGGTCGTAGGCCGTGAAGGTCGCGCCGCCCGACTCCGCCAGCACCTTCGTGATGGCCGCGGTCAGCGAGGTCTTGCCGTGGTCGACGTGACCGATCGTGCCAATGTTGCAGTGCGGCTTGTTCCGCTCAAACTTCGCCTTCGCCATCGCCCGGCTCCGCCATCCCGTC
>JAQGJJ010000034.1 GCA_028290695.1 Enterovirga sp.
GGACCTGCGCGGTAAGGTTCGAGGCCATCGAGTTCACAGACTCGGTGAGATCCTTCCAAACACCGGTCACTTCGGAGACCTGAGCCTGGCCGCCGAGCTTGCCGTCGGTGCCGACCTCGCGCGCCACGCGCGTCACCTCGGAGGTGAAGATCGAGAGCTGCTTGATCATCGTGTTGACGATGGTCGCCGAGCGCAGGAACTCGCCCTTGAGTGGGCGCCCCTCGACGTCCAGCGGCATCGTCTGGAGCAGATCGCCCTTAGCGACAGCCGAGATGGTGCGGGTGACCGCGGTCGTCGGCCAGAGGAGGTCGTCGATCAGGGTGTTGACCGAGCCTTCCATGTCGCCCCAGGCGCCGTCCGCCGTGCCGAACCGGACCCGGGTGCGGGTCTTCCCGTCGCGCCCGACCACCTGGCCGACATGCTCGAGCTCCTTCGCCATGCGCTCGTTGGATGCGACGATGTCGTTGAAGGCGTCGGCGATCTTGCCAGCGAGCCCGGTGTGATGGCGGGGCAGCCGAACCGAGAAGTCGCCGAGCCGCATCGCCTCGAGCGCATCGAGCAACGCGAAGGGGTGGACCGTTTCGTCGGAGCTCAGCTGCGGGAGCACCGCAGCGGATGTGCCGTCCTGACCGTTCGAGTCCGTCACGATGCCGTCACGGCTTACCTGTCCCGCCAAGTCGGAAGGCTCCATGTTTCACTCCCGCCGGGTCGCTACGTTCCGGTTGCGCGATTCGGTATAGCGGGGTCGCGCAGCCTCGGCACGGCCAATATTGCCGGGGCCGGGAGGGGAGGCTCTAGGCGCAACCCGTCATCGCTACTGCGGGTTGCATCTAGGATCGGCAACGCCGGTGTAGCCGGGGCGCGGCAACCCGGCAGGGACTCAGAGGGCCTGCTTCTTCACCGTAGCGCTGCCCTCGGCGAAGCGAGACAGTCTGAAGGCGGACATATCGAGGGAAGGCCGTCCCCCGAGGATCCACTCCGACAACTGCTTGCCGACGGACGGCCCGAGGGCGAAGCCATGGCCGCTGAAACCGGCCGCAACATAGACGTTCCGCCTTGGGTCGGGGCGATCGATGATCGGCACGACGTCGGGCGTGAGGTCGATCCGGCCGGCCCAGCTGCGCTGGAGCGGAAGGCCGCCGAGATGCGGAAACAAGTGCCGGAACGCCGACAGGTTGGCCACCACCTTCGCGGCGTTGACGTCCGGTTCCGGCAACGGCTCGTGGGCGGCCGCCCCGCCGAAGGCGGTCCGCATCTGGCTGACGAACTCCGTCCCGAGCGACAGCTTGAGCAGGCGCGAGTTGCGCCGGAACGCCGGCAGGAAGTAGCGCAGGTTCCGCAGCGAATTGATCGTGATGTCGTAGTCCGCTCCGACGCCGCGATAGCCGTTTCCGATGGTGAAGCTGCCGTCGGGCTGGGGCCGGTACGCGACCGTCGGCCCCCACATGGCGACCTTCGTGAACGGCGCGGCCGCGGCCGTGTGGCCGACGGAGGACCTGATCACCTGGATCGGCAGGTCGATCCCGAGCTGCCGCGCCAGGAGAGGCGACCCGATGCCGCCGGCCAGCACAACCGCGCCGGCCGGGCAGCGCCCTGTCGCGGTCACCACCCCGGAGATCCGGCCGGCCGTTTCCTCCACGCCGATCACGGGCGTGTTCTCGTGGATCGAAACCCCGGCCGCCCGGGCTGCGGCCGCGATCGTGGCCGTGGAGCGCCCCGGGTCCGCATGCGCATCGCCCGCGGTGTAGAGCCCGCTGCGCCAGTCGCCTTCGAGCTGCGGCAGCAATTCGCGGATCTCGGCCCGGTTCAGGATGCGGGTGTCGAGACCGAAGGCCCGGGCGTCCGCGTAGCCCGTCTGCACGCGTTCCTCGTCGTCCGACGTCTCGGCCGGGACCAGGATGCCGGCGCGCGTGAAGTGCGTGCCCTCGTGGCCGAAGCGCGCCGTCAGTTCGACCCAGAGGCCGTTCGCTTCCGCGGCGAGCGGGATCTCGGCCTCGTGCCGCCCCTGCTGCCGGACAAAACCCCAGGCCCGGCTCGATTGCTCGGCCCCCAGCCGCCCGCGCTCGAACAGTGCCACACGGGCGCCCTTCTGGGCCAGGCTGAGGGCCGCCGAGCAGCCGACGATCCCGCCGCCCACCACAGCAACGTCGACCGTCTCGAAATCGCCGTTCGCCATCTCAGCCCCAGACCTGCTCGAAGACGCGAAGGAAGTTGCCGCCCAGCACCTTGCCGACCTCCTCTTCGGAGAAGCCGCGGGCGCGCAGAGCCGCGGGCAATCCGCCGAAATCGTCCACGATCCCGAAGCCGTCCGCGTAGACGGTCTCGATCGTGTAGTCGCCGACGATCGCCGGATAGCGGCGGCGGAAGAAACGCTCGAACCGGATAAGCGACTCGCCTTCAAAGAAGTCCGAGCCAATGCCGACATGCTCGATGCCGAACCTGTCGGCCACATAGGCCACGTGGTCGATCATATCGTCGAGAGACGGCCGTCGTCCCGGTATCTTCTCGCAGAACGGCGCATAGGCCGTGATGCCGATCACCCCGCCGCGCTCGGCCAAGGCGGCGAGAACGTCGTCGGGCGCGTTGCGGCGGTGCGGGTTGAGGGCCCGCACGTTCGCGTGGGTGATAACCGGCGTGCCGCGTGCGAACGCGATGGCGTCACGGGCCGTGCGGGCGCCGGCATGGGCCAAGTCCACCACCATGCGGCAATCGTCGATCTCGCGAATGCAGATCCGGCCGAACTCGCTGAGCCCAGTGTCCTCCGGCTCGAGGCAGCCGCAGCCGATTGCACTGCGCTCGTTGTATTGGAGCTGCACGATGCGCTGGCCGAGCTTCGCCATGATCAGGAACAGGCTTGGGTCGCCGTCGATCTTCGTGTCGATGCCCTGGCACCCGAAGATGATGCCGAGGCGCCCCTCGGCCCTGGCCCGACGCAGGTCGGCCGCGTTTTGGACGTGGAGGAGGCGCGGCTCGATCTCGAAATAGGACAGGTACCCGTGGACGCTGTGCAGGTAGGCACGGAAATCGTCCGCACCGACCGCGACGCCCTTGATGCCCATCGTGACGTTCATGGCCGTGATGCCGCCCGCGAGAGCGCGGTCGAGCCACGGCCGGCCGTCGCGGGCGGGTGGCGGAACCTGGGCGGCCGGCAGCAAGGCCGCGGAGCCCATGCCGTCGATGACGATGTGGTCGCTCAGAGGTTCCTCCTGCCCCGGACTGCTCTTCACCAGCCGACTGCGTAGCTCGGCCGACGCGGATCGGCTCCGGCCCAGCGGATGCCGGTTTCGAGATCGTGCCGAACGACGCAGGTCGCGCCTGCCCGCCAGTTCCGGTCCTGCCACCATTGGATGGCGTGGCCCCGTGCCGCGAGGTCGGGGCCGATCGCCGGATCCAGGAGCGACTCGATTGCGAGCCGGTCCAGCTCCACCCCGTGCGGCTCGAACGAGGACGGGAAGGAGAAGGTCGCGAAGCGGGGGGCCTCGACGGCCTGCTGCAGGTCCATGCCGAACACCTCGATGTTGAGCAGCGTCTGCAGCATCGCCTGGGTCTGGACGTCCCCACCCGGCGTGCCGAACGGCATCACCGAGACGCCGCGACGCACCGCCATGGCGGGATTGGGCGTGAGGCGCGGCCGGCGGCCCGGCTCGATCGTGGCCGGGTGCCCTGCGACCGCCCAGGACTGGCTGCCGCGCGAGGACGGGCACAGGCCGGTGCCCGGAATCACGGGCGTGTTGTTGGAGGCGTCGCTCGGGGTGGCCGAGAAGGCATTGCCGTCCCGGTCGACCACGGCCACGAAGGAGGTGTCGAGCGTCGGGTCGGTGCCGCGATGGTCGCCGAGATCACGCGGGCTGCCTTCCGGCGGAGGGCCGGACCAGGCGCGGTCCGCCCGGACCGAGGCGAATCGTTCGGCGGCATAGGCCTTGGAGAGCAGTGCCGCCGCCGGCACGTCGACGCGCCTCGGGTCGCCGTAGAAGGCGCTGCGGTCCGCGAAGGCAAGCTTAACCACCTCGGTCAGCGTATGGACGTAGTCCGCCGAGTTATGGCCGAGCCCGGCGAGATCGCAGGGCTCCAGCATGTTCAGCATCTGCAGAAGCGCCGGCCCCTGGCACCAAAAGCCACAGCTGTAGACATCCAGGCCCCGGAAGCTCGTCCGGAGCGCCGGCTCCACCTCGGCCCGGAACGCGGCGAGGTCCTCCATCGCCAGGAAGCCGCCGTTCTCGCGATGGTAGGCGACGATGCGGCCGGCGATGTCGCCGCGGTAGAAGGCGTCGCGCGCAGCCTGCAGCCCGGCCGCCCGATCCCCGGCGGCCGCCCGCTCCTGGTCCGCCATGTATTGAAGGCTTGCGGCGAGATCGCTCTGGCGGAACAGCTCGCCGATGCGCGGCGGGCGGCCGCCCGGCAGGTAGACCGCCGCGCTGGAGGGCCAGCGGCGGTATCCGGCGGCGTTGGTCTCGATCATCTCGGCCATCAGCGGATACATCGCGAAACCGTCGCTCGCGAACCGGATCGCGGCCGAGGCGACTTCGCCGAAGGACATCGTGCCGAAGCGCGCCAGTGCGGTGATCCAGGCATCCGGCGCCGCCGGCACGACGGTCCGCAGGATACCGACCGGAATGGCGCCCCCGTAATCGCGCAGGAAAAGGTCGAGCGATGCGGCCTTCGGCCATGCCCCGAGCCCGGCGACGCTCCAGACCTCGCCGGTGGCCGCCATGCGGATCAGGATCGGGGCCACGCCCGCGACGTTGACGAAGTCGCTCTGCACCACCCCGAGCGCGAGCCCGGCGGCGA
This sequence comes from Enterovirga sp., assembly GCA_028290695.1. Lineage (GTDB taxonomy): Bacteria > Pseudomonadota > Alphaproteobacteria > Rhizobiales > Beijerinckiaceae > Enterovirga. The sequence continues at coordinate 4,789 of JAQGJJ010000034.1, forward strand.
TTCCGGCATCCACCGCATTGCCGCCCGCCTCCAGGATCGCGAAGCCCGCATGGGCAGCGAGGTAGTGGCCCGCCGATACCATGTGCCGGGTGCCGGCGAGCGTCGGCCGCATCGTGGACGGGGCGCTGCCCGCCGTGCGGTCGATCGCGCCGACATCCACCATTCGGGGTTCGCTCATCGGCATCTCACCTGCGCCCGCCCGGAAGAACCATGTCCAGCCCGGCGAAGCGCTGCACGGCCAGGATCAGGGCCGCGGACACGATCACGATGAGGGAGGACACGGCCAGCATGCTCGGCTGAAAGTCGAACTGCATGTCCTGGAAGATGCGAACCGGCAGCGTGGCGGCATCGCCCGCCGCCAGGAAGATCGCGACCGGCACGTCACCGAAGGAAACGATGAAGGCGTAGAACATGCCGGCGGCGACGCCGGGCCTGATCGCCGGAAGCGTCACGCGCCGGAAGGTCGACCAGTGGGTCGCGCCGAGGCTCTGCGCCGCCTCTTCCAGGCTCGGGTTCATCCGCACCAGCACGGAGGACACGGACCCGACGCAGTAGGGGAGCGCGATGAACAGATGTGCCAGGATCAACCCGGCGAGGCCTCGCAGGAGGTCCAGGCCGGTCAGGGCCGAGACATAGTAGTAGAACTGGAGAAACACGGCCCCGGTCACGACCAGCGGGATCTGGACGGGGAGCCGGAAGAAGGCCTGAAACGCCTCCTTGCCGCCTATTCGGCTCCGCACGATGCCGAGCGCGGCCGCGGTTCCGATCACGCCGGCCAGAACCGCGACCGCAAGCCCGACAACGAGGCTCGTCCAGGCGGCCTGCACGTATTTCGGCGAGATCTGCCCGAACCAGGCCAGCGTGAAGCCGCGCGGTGGGAACTGCACGTGATAGTTGTCGCCCGTGTCGAACGACGCCCCCAAGATCACCACGAAGGGGCCGAGCAGGAACAGGATCGTTGCCGCGGCGACAACCGAGCTCCAGCGGATGCGGCCGGTCATCGTCGTGCCCGACCGCCGCTGCGGCCGGCCCAGGCTCCGACGGCGAGGTTGAGCAGGAACACGAAAACCAGCAGCACCGTCGAGAGCGCCGCCCCGATCCCGTATTCCGAGCTCTGTACGATCTTCTGCTGAATCAGGACCGGCATTGTGTGCACCCGGCCGCCGCCGAGCAGGATCGCGGAGGTGAACGCGCCCATGCTCATGTTCAGGGTGATCAGGCTTCCGGCCAGGATGCCGGCCTTTGCGAGGGGCAGGATCACCCGGAGGAAGATGGACAGCCGCGTCGCGCCGTGGATCTCGGCGGCCTCCTCGAGCGATCGCGGGATCGTCTGGATCACGCTGAAGAGCAGCATCACGAAGAGCGGCAGCGTGTATTGCACCAGGCCGATCAGGACGCCCGCCTCGTTGTTCACGAGCTGGAGCGGCGCGGACGCGATGCCGAGCCCGAGGAGCGCGGCGTTCACCATGCCGGACGAGCCCAGGATGATGTTGAGGCCCAGCAGCTTGATCACGACCGTGATCAGCGAGGTCGTGAGGATCAGGCCGAGCAGGATGGATGCCGGAAGGGGGCTCATCCGGGCGAGCGCATAGGCGGTCGGCAGCCCGACCAGGACCACCACCACGACCGTCGCGACCGAGAGGTAGAGAGTGATCCAGATCGACCGGAGGTAGAACGGGTCCGACAGGATCTCGCGGTAGTTCGCGAGCGTGACCACGTCGCCGGTCTGACCGAGCCCGAGATCCGCATGCAGGCTCATCCAGACGAAGCCGAGCTGCGGCAGAACGAGAAGAACGAAGGAGACGGCCACGGTCGGCCAGAGGAACCAGCCCCACCGGACGGCCCGCGGGTCGCGCCGGCCGCGGCGACCCGCACCGGCCGCCCGTCCGGCCGGAGACGATCCGCTCGCGGGCAATCCGGCCGCCGCTGCGTGCTGCACGGCCGAGTTCATGCGGTCGGGGCGCCCCTTCCGGGAGACGCCTCCCCGACCGGGAACACGACGGCCCCGTCCGGCTCCCAGCTGATCGCCACCGGCTCGCCCGGAGCCGCTCCGGGATCGACGGCGGGACGTTCCACCAGGATGGTTCCACCGGAGGCGGTCTTGACGAAGTAGTGCACGATGTTGCCAAGAAAGCGCCTGTCCTGGACGGTTCCGGTCAGCACGTTCGCGGCCCCTAACGGGGTTGTCCCGAGCAGGATGCTTTCCGGCCTGATCGACAGGTCCACAAAGTCGCCGACCCGCCCGACGACGCCGAGGATCCGGACCACCCCGCCCTCCGCGAGGCGAACCGCCGAACCCTCGGCCCCGGTATCCACCACCCGTCCGCGCAGCAGGTTGTTCTTGCCGATGAATTCGGCCACGAACCGGTTTGCCGGCCTGTCGTAGAGCTCCTGCGACGAGCCGACCTGCTGGATACGTCCGTCCTTCATGATGACGATGCGGTCGGCGAGGCTCATCGCCTCCTGCTGGTCGTGCGTGACCAGGATGGTGGTGATCTTCAGGTCGCGCTGGAGCCGGTGCAGCTCGATCTGCATGGATTCGCGCAGCTTCAGGTCAAGGGCCCCGAGCGGCTCGTCCATCAGAAGGAGACGCGGCCGGATCGCGAGCGCGCGCGCCAGTGCGACGCGCTGCTGCTGGCCTCCGGACAGCTCCTCCACGGACGCCCCGCCACGGCCCGAGAGCTGCACAAGTTCGAGCAGTTCGTCGACGCGCCGCTTCGCCTGGTCGGCCGGAACGCGCCGTTCCCGCAACCCGAAGCCGATGTTCTCGGCCACGCTCATGTTCGGGAACAGCGCGTAGCTCTGAAACACCATGCCGATGTTGCGGGCGCGCGGCGGCACCGCCGTGACGTCGTCGCCCCCGATCAGGATGGAGCCGGCGCTCGGCTGGACGAAGCCCGCCACCATCCGAAGGGTCGTCGTCTTGCCGCAGCCGGACGGCCCGAGCAGCACGACGAACTCCCCCTCGGCGACCTCGAGCGAGACGTCGGACACGGCCGCCGTGCCGGCATACGCCTTCGAGACGCTCCGCAGCGAAACGCTAGCCATGACGGCTCCGCACCATCGCGCCGCCGGAGATCAGGTGAACCCGCCGATCAGCGCCGGACCTGACGGGTCCAGGTCTCACGCCACTTCTTGTCGTCGAGCTTCGCCCAGTCGATCTGGAAGGCCCGGTTGACGCGCTCGTCGTCCAGGAACAGCAACTCCCGGCTGAGGGCATCCTCGGCCAGCTTGGCGCGCGCCGCGGCGTTGCTCGGCACTGATCCGGTCGCCTTGCCGTGATCGAACTGGCCGGCCGGGCTCATCATCTCGTCGAGGAAGCCCTGCGCCCCCTTCAGGTTCGGCGTTCCGGCCACGATGTATTGCGGCACGGGCCACAGCGCGCCCGTGCGCTCGCCGAACGTCGTGTAGGCGACCGAGACCGGCACGTTGGAGCGGCGCAGGCGCACGGCCCAGCCCGAGTGCCAGGGAGCGGCCCACACGTCGCCTGATCCGAAACGCGTAGCGAGCTCGGTCGAGGCCGAGAAGAAGTAGCCGGGGGCGATTTCGGCGACCGCCTTGGCGGCCGGCTCCATGTTGGCCTCATCGCCGCCGTTCTCGTAGGCGAGGCCGACCACCGCGTTCCAATGCTGCGCGTTGCCGATGTCTGGGAACGCGAGCCGACCCTTGAGCTTCGGGTTGGCGAGGTCGCCGTAGCGCTTCGGGGGCTCGATCCCGGCCTCCTTGAACTTCTCGGCGTTGTAGACGATGCCGTCCTGGGTCGAGAGGCCGATGATCTGGTACTCGCCCCGCGCCCAGGCCGGCAGGGCCTTGGCCTGCGGCATGGCATCGTAATCGATCTTCGTGATCAGCCCACCCTTCGACATGGGCGGCGTCAGTTGGGGAAAGCCCTCCATCACGTCGAACGGCACCTGGCTCTGGCGCTTGGCGGCGATCAGCTTGGCCAGATTGTCGTCCGGATTGCCGAGGGTGTACTCGACCTTGAGCCCCGACACCTTGCTGGCGACGTTCTGCTCGATCGAGTCGCGCCAGCTACCTCCCCACGTGGCTACCCGGAGGCCACCGGGCGCCTGCGCGTTGGCGGAGGCGATGCCGAACCGGGCGACCAGCGGAGCCCCGAGACCGGCCCCGAGCACCCAACGCCTTGAAATCCCGCTCATGGTCCCGTTCTCCCCGAAGGCCGATGCCGGCAAAGCTGACCGAGTGTGAAGTGCATCAATTCTCGTGCCACGGCAGCGAGTGCCCGGCCCGGGACCATGATTGTATTATGACGAATGTCTTGACTGCCCCAAGCATCGCGCCGGACGATCCGGGACGCAAGAACTTTGCGGCTGCCGCCTGCCATCCGGGACCGCCTCCCCGGCCGTCACGAGAGATGCGGCGCGACCCGGGTCGCGAACAGCTCCAGAGAGCGCATCACCTCCCGGTGCGGAGCGCCGAAATTCATGTTCAGTTGGATGTTGTGGATGCCGAGCGCCGCATAGGCCGACAGCTGCTCGATGCAGTATTCGGGCGGGCCGATGATCAGGTTCCGGGCGATCTCGTCTCGCGGCAGATCGCTCTCGTACAGCTTGATGGCGCCGCGCTCGACCTCGCCTTCGCCGCCGAACACGTTGAGGAACCTGCGGTGCCGGCCGACCGCATGGTCTATCAGGTGCTCGCGTTGCGCGTCGCTCTCGGTGACGAACAGCATGATGAGCATGGACAGCCGTGCGCCCTTTGCACGCCCCTCGCCCCGCTCCTGCCCGCGGAAGAAGGCTTTGGCCTGCGCCTCCACCTTCCCAAAGGATTCGCGCAGGGGCGTGGTCATCACCGGGAAGGATCGGCCCGCGGCGTATTCGATCGCCTCCGGGGTGGTCGCCGCAAACCAGATAGGCGGATGCGGCCGCTGCACCGGACTGGGCGTGATGGTCGTCGGCGGGAGCTTGTAGAAGCGGCTGTCCCAGGTGACATCCGCCTCGGACAGCAGCTTTACCAGAAGATCCAGCGAGTCGCCGAACCGCTCGCGCGCGTCCTCGTACGGGACGCCGAGACGGACGAACTCATACCGGTAGGCACCGCGTCCGACCCCGATCTGAATGCGGCCTCCCGTAAGGCAATCCGCCTGGGCGATCTGGCCTGCCAGGAGCGGGACATTGTGGAACGGCAGAACTGTCGTCGCAGTGATGATCGGCACCCGCTTCGTGTGCGCCGCGACGTGAACCGCCGTCAGCAACGCGTCGGGGTGGACCAGGGCATTGGTGAAATGGTGCTCGGGAATCGTGAACGACGCATAGCCGAGGTCCTCCGCGTGCTGCGCCTCGACCAGCATCTCGCGATACATGTGCTGCGCCGGATAGCTTGTGTCCGGCCAGTAGCAGGGGAGGTAATACCCGAAATCCATGTCCGTCGCCGTAACCTCACGCCCCGATCCAGGCTAGTACAATCTGCGTTCGACCTTCGGATTAGCTTGACAGGCGAGCTAGTCAAACTGAAAATTGTGCTATGACAAGCTGGCTTCCGAAGCTCCCCGGCGAAGATGTCGGGCGCTACCGCGCGATCGTGGAGGCGATCCGCTCGGATGTGGCGTCCGGCGCCCTGCGGGCCGGAGACCAGCTCCCGCCCCAGCGTAAGCTCGCAGCCTCCCTGAACGTCGCGGTCGGGACCGTGACGAAGGCGTATGCGGAAGCGGTCCGGCGCGGCTACGTCCGAAGCGGCGTCGGGAGCGGCACCTTCGTCCGGGAGCACCCGTCGCTGGAGCGCCACAGCGTGGCTCAGGCCGGCGCGTCGGCGGGCAAGATCGATCTCTCGTTCAACGGCCCGATCCTCGGGCCGGCCCACGAGGAGGCGTTCCGCGCGACCCTGACCGAGATCGCGACCCAGGAGGGGGCGGAGGCCCATCTGCACTACCACCGGCCCTGGGTCGGCCAGACCCGGCACCGGCACGCCGGAGCCGCCTTTTTGGGGACGCTCGGCCTTTCGGCGAACCCGGCCGACGTGGCGGTCGTGTCCGGCGCGCAGCACGCTGCGTCCGTGATCCTGCTGTCCATCCTGAAGGCCGGCGACCTCGTTGCGACGAGCGATCTGTCCGACCCGCTGATGCGCGTGCTGCTCGGTTCCCTCGGACTGCGGACGCTCGGGATCGCGAGCGATTCCGACGGGATCCTCCCGGATGCCTTCAAGGCGTTGTGCGAGCACGAGATCGTGGGTGCGCTTCTCGTCATGCCGGACCATCACAGCCCGACCCTGGCCGTGATGCCGGAGGAGCGCAGGCGGGCTCTCGCGGAGATCGCGCGCCGGTTCGGCGTCAAGGTGGTGGAGAATGCCGTCTACCGCCCGCTCATGAAGACCGCTCCGCCACCACTGGCGAGCTTCGCTCCGGAACTGAGCTACTACTACACCAGCCTCTCGAAGATCATCGCTCCGGGACTGCGACTGGGCTTCGTGGCGGCGCCGCGGGGTCAGCTCGACAACCTGATCGTGGGTCTCGGCGGGACGATCTGGATGGCTCCGCCTCTGATGGCCGAGATCGGCGCGCGCTGGATCACGGACGGAACCGTGGCGCGGCTCGCGGCATGGCAGCAGCGCAAGCTCGAGGCGAGAAACCTGGTCGCCCGCGAGCTGCTTGGGCACCTGGATGTCCGGACCCTTCCCACCGGGATGCATGCCTGGCTCACGCTCCCGAGGCCCTGGCGGGCGGCCGCCCTGGTCGAGCGGATCGGCACGCAGGGCGTTCTCGCGACCCCGGCGGAGACCTTTGCGACCGGGTGGTCGCCTGCGCCTCAGGCCATCCGGATCAGCCTCGGCGGAGCCGTCGCGGGCATCGACGTCCTTCGGGCCGGGCTGGAGCTCATCCTCGCCACCCTGAACGAGAAGGTGACCGGAAACTTCAACGGTTTCTGACGCCCCGGACCACCGGGGTTTCCCGCGCCGAGCGTTCGCCGCGGGTGCGCCGGTCAGGCCTTGCGCTGTTTGGCCTTCGGGCCCTGCTTGGCCGAGACCCGGCGCGCGTGCTTGGCCGCCCGCGCTGGACCGGCCACGGGTTCGATGCGGACACCATCGACCTCGGTGCCGTGAACGGCCCGTGCGAAATCGCGTGCCGCCTGGTCGCTGATGAGCACCTTGGTTTCACGCTCGAAGATGCGTATCGGCCCGATGTCCTGCCGGGTGACCCCGCCGCGCTTGCACAGCATGGGCAGCAGCCATTTCGGGTCCGCCCCCTTGCTTCGGCCCACCGTGAGGAGGAACCACGCGCCGTGCTCGAAGCTCGCCTCTGATTGGGAGGGCTCCCGTCCCCGCTCGGGCTCGAAGCTCTCGCGCCGAAGTGGCTTGAAGCCGGGATCGGCGACCTCCTCGGCCGCGGGCAGGCGCTGCCGGTAGAGTTGCACCAGCGCGGCCGCGATCCTCTCGGCGGAATGCTCCGCCAGCAGAGCGCGACCGAGCTCGAGGTCGTCCTCGTCCTGCTCCTCCTGGAGCAGCGGATTCTGGAGAAGCCGCTGCTGGTCGAGCTTGCGGATCTCGTCGGCCGAAGGCGGTCCCGCCCAGGCCGGCACGATGTTGGCCGTGCCGAACAATTGTTCAGCCTTGCGGCGGCGGGCGATCGGCACGAGCAGGACGCTGACGCCCTTGCGGCCGGCACGCCCCGTGCGGCCGCTCCTGTGCTGCAGCGCCTCCGCGTCGTGCGGGAAATCGGCGTGGATCACGAGGTCGAGGCCCGGCAGGTCGATGCCCCGCGCGGCGACGTCGGTCGCGACGCAGACGCGCGCGCGGCCGTCCCGAAGGGCTTGAAGCGCGTGGTTGCGCTCACTCTGGCTGAGCTCGCCGGACAGCGCCACGACCGAGAAGCCGCGTTCGAGGAGAGCGGCCTGAAGGTGCCTGACGGCCTCCCGCGTGTTGCAGAACACGATCGCGGTCGGCGCCTCGAAGAACCGCAGGGTGTTGGCGACCGCCAGCGGGATTTCGCGCGGCAGGACGCGGAACGCCCGGTACTCGATATCGGCGTGCCCCTGCTCGCCCGCCTTGACGTCGAGCCGCACGGCATTGCGCTGGAAGCTGCGCGCCAGGGCGATGATCGGCTTGGGCAGGGTGGCGGAGAAGAGCAGGGTCCGGCGCTCGGCCGGCGTCGCCTGGAGAATGAACTCGAGATCCTCCCGGAATCCGAGATCGAGCATCTCGTCGGCCTCTTCTAGGACGACGACCCGCAGAACGGACAGGTCGAGCCGGCCGCGTTCCAGATGATCGCGCAGCCGACCGGGGGTGCCAACCACGATATGGGCACCGTCCATCAGCTGCCGCTGTTCGCGGCGCGGATCCATCCCGCCGACGCAGGCCACGACACGGGCCCCGGCGAAGCGGTACAGCCAGGTGAGCTCGCGCTGGACCTGCATGGCAAGCTCGCGCGTCGGTGCCACCACGAGCGCGAGCGGCTTGGAGGCGTGCGGGAAGGCGGGCTCGTCCCCAAGCAGGGTTCCGGCGAAGGCCAGGCCATAGGCGACGGTCTTGCCGGAGCCCGTCTGGGCGGAGACGAGAAGGTCGCGGTCCTGGTGTCCAGGTTCGAGCACCGCCGCCTGAACGGGTGTCGGATCGGTGTAGTTTCGCTCACCGAGCGCCTGGAGAAGCGGGGCGCTGCTGATCGGAAATGCCAAACGGAAATAGCCTTCTGAGACCTCGGGGGGTCGCCGGCAGGAGCGCCGGATTGCGGTGCACGGCAAACGAGGAATTCGGCTGCTTATACCGCATTGTCGGACGGCGTCTGCGCCGCGTGCGGAATGATCCGGGAAATGTCGTCGGATCCCGCCACGAAAGCCGCCCCACCGGCAGAAAGGCCAGGGGCGACGGACAGCAGAGAGGCCGGCGCTTGCGGCGCCGGCCCCGAAACATTCTGCTCTGCCCAGCGTCAGGTCTTGACGACGCCCTTCTTGACGTCCCAGCCGCCGAGAACTGCGCCGCCCTTCTTGCTGCCCGCCTCGTCCTGCGCCTGGTAGGTCAGCTTCACGGTCGTGTAGTTGAACGAGATCTGCTCCATCGGGATCTCGCTCGCGTGGCCGCTGCCGCTGACCTGGTAGCTGCTGATGATCAGGTGCTCGAACTCG
>JAQGJJ010000043.1 GCA_028290695.1 Enterovirga sp.
CCTTGATCTCCCCGTAGTCCTTGGAGCGCTGGTCCACGTTCTCGATCAGGAGCGCGATCGGCGTGCCGGTCGTGACCTGGCGGCCGGAGCGCTCGTCCGTGAACACCCCGGAGAGGATCCGGACCTCGTCCGGTTCGCGCCGCTGCGTCGTGAAGCGTGACTGGCCGGGCCGGCGCCGGTCCAGCTCGGACTGAACGTCGGCGACCTCGAGCGGGAGCATGGGCGGACAGCCGTCGACCACGCAGCCGAGCGCCGGACCATGGCTCTCCCCGAAGGTCGTGACCCGGAAGAGATGGCCGAACGTATTGTGTGACATCGCGCCTTCTTTAGCTGCCTGGCTTGGCCGGGCTCGCCGGACTGGGGGGAACGGCCTGCGACCGCCGGGCGGCCCGGCAGCGCTGCAGGAACTTCTGACGCCCGAGGCCCCTCACGCCAAGCTTCTGTGCCTGTTCGCGACAGCGCCGTCGCTCGGCACCGCCCCTCACCGCGAGCCCGGTCGCCGGCGGCGCCGCCGTTCCGGCCGCGGGGGCCGGCTGAGTTGGAGCTGGCCGGGGCGGCACGGAAGTCTGGGCCGGGGGCGGCGCTGCGGGTCGCGGCTGCGCGACCGTGGGCGCTCCCCCGGCCGTCGCAACCAGGCAGGCCAGGCCGAGCGACATCATCAGAAACCGCATCCGAACCTCCCGTCACCGGAGCCCCACCCGGCGATGTTCGCGCCGGGTCTGGCAGAAAAGGTCATGCCGCCATGGCCTGAGCACCGTCCGGGCGATGCAGCACAGGCATCGCCGGCGCACCCGCCCATTCCGAATGAGCCGGGATCGACTCGCCCTTCATCACGATCGTGAGCTGCCCGAGTTGGGCGAAGTCGCCCACCTTAGTGTCGTAGAGCACCGTCGTGTTGGTGCCGACCGACACGCCCCGCCCGATCTCGACCCGGCCTACCTTCATGACGCGATCCTCGTAAAGGTGCGTCTGAAGAACGGCGTGGTCGTTCAGGGTACAGAAATCGCCAATCCGGATGCAGTCGAACTCGGTCAGGTCCGTGCAGTCGATATAGACACCCTTCCCGATCCGGGTGCCGTATACGCGCAGGATCCAGGGCAGGAACGGCGTGCCGCGCATGAATTCCAGCGACGCCTTGCCGACGAGCCCGCCGTAGAGGACCGCGACCGCCTCCGTCCGCATGGCCCACCACGACCACATCGGCTTCATGACGGGTTTGTAGACCCCCATCAGCAGCCATTTGATGCAGGCCGAGATCGTCACCATGATCAGGGCGATGACAATGCCGGCGGCGAGAAACACGCCGAGCGCCGTCCACCATGCCCCGGCGTCGATCGGGTCCGACATGAGATCGGCCGTCATGTATCCGAAGGTGATGAAGACAGCGGTCGGAAGGGAGGTGTGCAGCCCCTCGAAGATGGCGCGCCGCAGGACGTAGATGCGCGGCGGATCGTAGGTCCAGGCGTCGCCGACATCCACCTTCTGGCGGCTCGGCACGTTCATGGCGGGAGTGCCGAACCAGGTTTCGTTCTGGCCCGTCGCGAGGCTGTCCGGCATCTTGGACTTGACCCCGATCAGCGTGCCGCTGGCCAGGTTTGAGCCCGCCGCGATCACGGCGTCGTTGCCCACGAAGACCCGGTCCCCGGTTTTGACCTTGCGCAGGGTCATCCAACCGCGCCGGACCTCCTCGTCGCCGAAGATGACCTCGTCGCCGAGGAAGTTGTTCGCCCCGATCTCAACCAGGTCGTAGCGCCCGGCGAGATTGGTCGAGATTTCGGAGCCGCGGCCAATCTTCGCGCCCATGAGCCGGTACCAGTACCGCATGTAGATGGTGGCATAGAGCGAGTTCAGCGTCTCGAGCGTCACCTCGGTCGCCAGGCCCACGATCCACTTGCGCAGGTAGAACCAGCTGTGGATCGAGAAGGATCCTTCCCGAACGCGCGGCAGGACGGCCCAGCGTACCGCGATGATGATCACCACCGACGCGATCACGAGCACGAAGGCGGTCGGCCAGGCGAAGAACGGCAGGGACGACCAGGCGACGGAGTAGTTCTCCTTGCCCGTGAAGAACGTGTCGAGATTGTAGAGCACGTAGAAGGCGGGGAAGATCGGCACGAGGCCGAGCATCACGAGCAGGATGTAGGACACCCCGTAGAACACACCGTGGGCCGCGCGCCGCACCGGTCCGGCCTCTGGCGGCTCGGGCAAGGCCGCCACGTCGACATTCCCCACCTTGCGGGCCGGCGAGCCGTCCCAGTGCTCGTAGGCCGGAATGGTGACGCCGCCCGGGATCGAGGTCAGATCCGAAAGCTCGACCCCCTGCTCCAGAACGGCACCGGGCCCGATCACGCAGGAATTGCCGATATGGGCATCGGGGCCGATCGTCACCGGAGCCACGATGACCTCGTTGCCGACGACCTCGAAGGTCGAGTAGCGACACTTGGAGCCGAGGCTCGCCCCCGCCCCGATCGTCAGCAGATCGATGGCGCCGCTCTCGAATTCGGACACGACGGCGTCGCGCCCGACGCGGGCCCCGAGCAGGCGGAGATAGACCCGGATCAGCGGCGAGCCCTGCAGGAACTTCATCGTGGTGATCTGCAGGAGCCGCTGCACGAACCACAGGCGGAAGTAATAGACGCCCCAGAGCGGGTAGCGGCCCGGCTTCGTGCGCCCGATCACCAGCCATTTCAGGGCTATGATGACCGCCTTCGTGCCGAGATTGATGGCCGCGTAGAGCAGCAGCAGGATGCCCATCTCGCCGAAGAACCCGATCTCGCCGCCCTGGACGATGAACACGGATGCGATGAACAGGCCGAGCCATTGCAGCGTCACGAGCCCGATGATGAAGGGCAGCGCCACCGCCTGCGCGAGACCGCACAGGAAGCGCCGCAACAGGGGGGGCGGCTCGAAGGACAGGTCCCGGATGGCCGCGGCCGTCCCGATCCCGCCGGTGCGCTCGACGAGAAGCGCCGCCATCGCCCGGATCGACCGCTTGCCGTAGACGTCCTGCATCGTGATGGAGGCGAGGTTCGGCTCCTCGCGCACGGCCGAGACGAAGCGCGCCGCGAGAAGCGAGTGCCCGCCTAGATCGTTGAAGAAGTCGCCCTCGAGGGCGAGCGGCCGCTCGCCGAGGGCACGCTTCGCCGCGACGAGCAGCGCGGCCTCTGTCTCGTTCGCCGGCTCCTCCTGCTCGCCGTCGCCCCCGACGACGATGGGCAGGGCCTTCAGCGCTTTCCGGTCGACCTTGCCGGAGGACAGCCGCGGCAGTTCGGCGACGGTCTCGAAATGGTCCGGCACCATGTAGGCCGGCATGTCCCGGCGGAGCTCCGCCCGAAGCGCCTGCGACTTGGGCTCCGTTCCGCGGGTCGGCACCACGAAGGCGACCAGCCGCTCGAGCCCGTCCTCCTGGCGCAGAACGACCGCGGCGTGGGCCACATCGGCGAGGTGCGACAGCCGGGCCTCGATCTCGCCGAGCTCCACCCGAAAGCCGCGTATCTTGACCTGATCGTCGATGCGACCGTGAAAGGCGATGTCGCCCCGCTCCGTTACGCTGACCGCGTCACCGGACCGATACAGGATCGGGTCGCGCCCATCGGACGGGAACGGGTTGGCGATGAACTTCTCCGCGCTCAGCTCCGGCCGGGCGAGGTATCCCCTCGCCACCCCGGGGCCGCCGATCAGCAATTCGCCGACCGCTCCCGGCTGGCAGAGGCGCCCGCTCTCGTCGACCACGTAGGCCGTGTAGTTCGCGATCGGGTGACCGATCGTGACCGGATCGCCCGAGCGGAGCTCCGCGGCGGTCGCCACGACCGTCGCCTCGGTCGGACCGTAGGTGTTGAACAGGCGCCGGCCCGGCTTCGCCCAGCGCGCGAGCAGCGGCGCCGGCAGGGCCTCGCCGCCGAGCAGGATGAGGCGAAGCGTCGGCACGTCGCGCGTAATCATCGCGAGCAGGGTCGGGACCGTATCGATCACCGTCACGCCGCGCTCGATCAGGAGATCGGGCAGGCGCTCGACGTCTCCGATCATGATGGGCGTTGCCACGAGGAGCGTCGCCCCGACCAGGTAGGGGACCCAGATCTCCTCCATCGACAGATCGAACGCGACGGAGGCGCCCTGGAACACCACGTCGTCGGCCCGGATGCCGTACAGCGCGTTGGCGGAGCGCAGGAAGTGGCAGATGTTGGCCTGGGTAACGACAATGCCCTTCGGCACCCCCGTCGAGCCCGAGGTGTAGATCATGTAGGCCGGGCTGTCCGGCGTGAGGCCGTGAGCGCGCGGATCGAGCGCGCGCGAATCGGTCGGATCGTCGAGCTGCGCCCGGGTCAGGACCGGGCACACGCGCGGCGCCCGTGCGGACAGCCCGTCGCTCGTGAGGAGGCCCTTGGCGTCGCAATCGGTCAGGCAGACCGCGATCCGGTCGGCGGGGGCGTCGGCATCGAAGGGCAGCCAGGCGGCGCCCGTCTTGGTGATCGCGATCTGGGCGATCAGCAGGTCGGCCCCTCGCTCCATCCACAGCCCGACCACGTGGCCGGGGCCGATACCGAGCCGGAGGAGGCCGCGCGCGATGGAGGACGCGTCCCGATCCACCTCGCGGTAGCTGATGCTGCGCTCGCCGAAGATCAGGGCCGGGTGGTCGGGGCGCGCCGACACCGTCGCGGCGAAGATCTCGGAGAGGGCCTCGTCGCGGATGAGGTCGTCCCGCAGCGGGCCTTTCAGAACCGCGGTCGTGCGCTGCCCTGCAGGCCTGGCGCTCGCTTCCAAGACCGTCATCGAACCTGCCCTACCCCGACCGAGCCGCGGCTCGGCCTCGCTCCGCCCCGACCTTCTACAGGCCGGGGTCGGCCCTGTCCCGCGGCTGCCGCCTCGGGCGTGACGACGCCACGCGATTCCAGCCCGCCCACTGGAGGGGGAACTCGGTTAACAAAGCTTGGTTCGGCCGGCCCTCAGACCCAACGTGGCGTTCCGCCCTCGAAAACGAGAATGCGGCCCTGCCAGATGTCGGCCCGGGTCGCCTCGCGCTCCGACATGCCGCACAGCTCGACCAGGAGCGCCCTCGCGACGCCCCCGTGGGAGACGAGCACGGTCGGGCGGAGGATTTCGTGGACCGCCGGCCGCACGCGCTCCAGCAGCATGGCGTAGCTCTCCCCGCCCGGCGGGACGAAGTTCCACTTGTCCTTTTCGCGAGCGGTCGCGAGCGCCGCCGCCCGCCCCCTCACCTCGCGCCACGTCAGGCCTTCCCAGGAGCCGAAGGTGAGCTCGACCAGTCGATTGTCCGTGCGGTACTCGTCCGGCGGTAGGTCCATCGCGCCGCGCAGATGCTCCATCGTCTCGCGCGTCCTGGAGAGCGGGCTCGCGAGGTAGTCCAGCGACCCGGCATCCGGCACGAGGGCGAGCAGCTTGCGGCCGGCCTCGGCGGCCTGGTTCCGGCCTCTCGCGTTCAGCGGGATGTCGCGCTGACCCTGCAGTCGCGCGACCGCGTTCCAGTCCGTCTCGCCGTGGCGAACGAAATAGAGTGCGGGTGGAAGCTCGTCCCCGCGCGGCCGCACCTGCACCGGGCTATCTCACGTTGACGACGACGCGGCGTTCGACGAAGTCGGTGCGGGACGACCAGATCCGGTAGGTGAATTCGTCCGGCTCGCCGCCGCCGGTCCGGGCCGTGTACATCAGATCGGTGCTCTTCCGGGCCGCGCCCCAATTGTCCGCCGGCTGGTTCGTCGCGATCAGTTCGATCTGGCCGCTTTTCGGCGGCTTCACCACCGTGATGTTCGCGCCACCGCCCGTCGCGCATCCCGGACAGTCGCGAGGGACGCTGTCGATCGTGAGCCCGCGCGATGCCTGAGACAGGTTCAGACGGTATTCCGTGGCGCCGTCGGGCCGGACGGCCTTCGAGCCGAGCTCAAGGGCCACCTGCCGATTGAACATCTGCTTGGACACCACGCCTGCGATGGCCAGGACGCCAAGCAGAACAAGGACGAACACCCCTGGCACGATGCAGCCTCCGACAGATCAGCCGAGCATCGGAGACGGGAGTGAAGTTCCTGTGAAGTCCTCGCCCGGCCGTCACTCGCGATCGAGCGTGAGGTCCGGCGCTTCGGGATTCTTCATCCCAACCACGTGGTAGCCGGCATCGACATGCAGGATCTCGCCCGTCATGCCGCGCGACATGTCGGAGGCGAGGTAGGACGCCGTATCGCCGACCTCGTCGATGGTCACCGTGCGGCGCATCGGCGAGTTGTACTCGTTCCACTTCAGGATGTAGCGGAAGTCGCCGATGCCCGACGCGGCGAGCGTCTTGATCGGCCCGGCCGAGATGGCGTTCACCCGGATCGCCTTCGGGCCGAGATCCGCCGCGAGATAACGCACCGAGGCCTCGAGGGCCGCCTTGGCGACGCCCATCACGTTGTAATGCGGCATCCATTTCTCGGCGCCGTAATAGGTCAGCGTCACGAGCGAGCCGCCGTCCTTCATCAGCTTCTCGGCGCGCTGAGCGACCGCCGTGAAGGAATAGCAGGATATCAGGAGCGACTTGGTGAAGTTCGCCTCGCTCGTGTCGACGTAGCGCCCCGTCAGCTCGTCCTTGTCGGAGAACGCGATGGCGTGAACCACAAAGTCGAGGCCGCCCCAGAGCCGTTCCGTTTCGGCGAACACGGCATCGAGGCTCGCCGGATCCGTTACGTCGCAATGGCCGACCACGGCCCCGCCGAGCTCCGCCGCCAGCGGCTCGACGCGCTTCTTCAGGGCGTCGCCCTGGTAGGTGAAGGCCAGCTCCGCCCCGTGGCTCCGCGCCGACTTGGCGATGCCCCACGCGATCGAACGGTTGTTCGCGACGCCCATCACGAGGCCGCGTTTTCCTGACAGCAGACCTGCGGCCGCCTTGTCCGCCATCGACGGGCGCTCCCTTCACCTCGCCCGAACGGGGAGTCGGGGGGTTCTACCCGAGGGACCGAAGGGTTGAAAGGGTGCGTCAGATCCGTGCGATCGCCGCCGAACAGCCCGGCTCACCGGCTGCCCGGGCCGCGTTCATCTTTCCCATGCAGGCGACGGCGCCTTGCGCTTCCTCCACCCAGCCCTGCCAGAAGTTGTCGGCGTATTCGGTGGAGGAATTGGCCTCCGGCACCGATCCCGCGGCGACGCGGTTCCGCTTGCGCCACCACGCTTCGGCGATCGACCACGCCACGTTCCGGACGGTCTCGTCCATTGCCCACTCCCCGACGGCCGCGGCCGTGTGCCCACCGCCCGAGACGACAACGTGCCCGGCCCGATCGCGCCGAGGCCCGCGTCGCAAGATGGCTAGCAGCGGGTAAACGCGCTCGGCGGGGTGGGGCTAGGAGACCCGTGCAGCCCGCCGTTTGCGGGCATAGGTCGCGAGTTCGTCGTCGCCGTCGTCCGGCAGGGTGATGTCGATCGTGACGAAGAGATCGCCGCGGCCGCCGCCCTTTGTCGGGAGCCCCTTGCCGCGAAGCCGGAAGGTGCGGCCGGAACTCGTCATCGGCGGAATGTTCATCTCCACGGCGCCGGTCGGCGTCGGAACCCGGACCTTGCCGCCCAGCACGGCGTCCTCGAGCTCGACGGGGGCACGCACCTTCAGGTCGCTGCCCTCGACCACGTAGCGCTCCTGGGGCGCGATGCGGATCGTCAAGAGCACGTCGCCGGATTCGGCCCCACCCGCACCTGGGCGTCCAAGACCGCGCAGCCGGATGGTCTGGCCGTCCGATACCGGGGACGGCAGGGTCACCTCGACCTCGCGACCGGAGGGCAGCGTGATGCGCTGCTTGGTTTCGCGCGCGATGTCCTCGATATCGACCGTGAGGGTCGCCTCGACATCTCCGCCGCGGGCCGCACGGGCGCGACCGCCGCCTCGCATGGCGTCGCCGAACAGATGGGAGAAGATGTCTTCGCCGCCCCCGCCGCCGTCGGCCGCCCTACCGAACGGCGAGCCGCCGCCGAAGCCGAATGAGAAGGCCTCGCCGGGACCGCCGCCGCCGGCCCCGAACCCCTCGAAGCCCTGAAAGCGCGGCTTGCCGTCCCCGTCGATCTCGCCGCGATCGAACCGCGCGCGCTTATCCGCGTCTCCCAGGATCTCGTAGGCCGAGTTCACCTCGGCGAACTTGTCCTTCGCCTTCGGGTCGTCCGCGTTGCGATCGGGATGGTACTGCTTGGCGAGCTTGCGGAATGCCTTCTTGACCTCAGCTTCGCCGGCGTTCTTCGGCACCCCGAGAATGTCGTAAGGATTGCGCATGGATCTCCGGACCTCTGCCTGACTGGAGCGCGACTCCGCAGATGATGTCCAGTGATGTGGGCCTAGTGTTGCCGAAACGCAACGCCTTCCGGGCCGGCGGGAGTCAGGTTTTCACCACCTGTCGCACCCGCTTCAGGTGCCACTCGTCCGCTCCCAGCCGGCAGGCTGTTCCTTCCGCGACGCCCGGTGCGCCGGCGGGCCGCGCGACCGTCGCCTTGAAGCTGCGGCAGATCTCGTCCGACTCAACGAACGGCTTGCCGCCGGGCACGATCTCGCCCCGCATCCCGGTCTCGGGATTGTCCCATTTCACGGGTTGCCCGTTGCCTTGCGGATCGAGCGCGACCGCGAGAGCCGCCTTGGCTCGCCGCCAGTCCTCCGGCCCGAGATCGGAAAACAGGCGCGCGCTGCCGGCACCGGCGGGCGCGATCGAGCCCGTCGTCTCTTCGGGAGCCTCCTTCACCAGCGACGGCAGGGCAAAGCTGCAGCCGGCCAGCGCTGGCGCGAGAAGGGCGAGCAAAGCGAGGCGGGTCAGGCTTCTGGAGGCTTCGCCGCCGAACAACGGAGACTTATAAGCCTTGATCATCGATCTTTCGTTCTGAACTGGCACGCCGAAGATGGTGATGGATACAAGCCAAGAGCCGTTAAAAAGCGGTGATTTCACCGAAGCCGATGAGCCGTTTCGGCTCCTCGCCGCCTGGATGAAGGAAGCCGAGGCCTCCGAGCCGAACGATCCGAACGCCATGGCGCTGGCGACCACCGGGGCCGACGGACTGCCGGACGTCCGGATGGTCCTGCTGAAGGCGGCGGACCCCTCCGGCTTCGTGTTCTACACCAACACGGAATCGGCGAAGGGCGTCGAGTTGGCGCAGAATCCCAAGGCAGCTCTCGTGCTGCATTGGAAGAGCCTGCGGCGGCAGATCCGGGCCCGCGGGACGGTTGAGAGGGTTTCGGACGAGGAGGCCGACGCCTACTTCGCGAGCCGCCCGCGCGACAGCCGCATCGGGGCCTGGGCCAGCCAGCAATCCCGGCCTCTCGAAAGCCGCTTCGCGTTCGAGACGGCGATCGCCGGCTATGCGGCCAGGCACGCGGTCGGGACCGTGCCGCGACCGCCCTACTGGACGGGCTTCCGCATCGCACCGGTCGCGATGGAGTTCTGGCAGGACCGGCCGTTCCGGCTCCATGACCGGGTGCGGTTCACCCGGGCGGAGCCCGGCGGCTGGGAGCGGACCCGGCTCTATCCCTGACAGTCAGCGCCGGCGACGCGGCGGCTTGGGCCGCTCGAACACCCCGACGATCTCGACGTGGGCCGACCAGGCGAAGAGGTCGACCGGAAGCACGCGCCGAAGCCGGAAGCCGCCGCCGACGAGCGCGGCGGCATCGCGCGCGAAGGTGCCGGGATCACAGGACACCATGATCACGCGACGCACGGACGACAGGATCAGCTGACCGACCTGGGCCTCGGCGCCTGCCCGCGGCGGGTCGAGCACGACCGCGTCGAAGCGCTCCAGTTCCAGAGGCAGGAGGGGACGCCGGAACAGGTCGCGGGTTTCCGTCGTGACGCGGCGGAGGCCGGGCTGCGCCTCCCGGGCGGCCCGGTCGAGGCTGGCCAGCGCGCTGGCCTCGCTTTCGACGGCATGGACCTCAGCGGTTTCGGCCAGCCGGAGCGAGAAGGGTCCGCTTCCGGCAAACAGGTCGGCGACCCGCTTGCTGCCGGCACAGCCGTCCAGGACGGCGGCGGCCAGCACCGCCTCGCCCGCTTCGGTCGCCTGCAGAAATCCTCCGGCCGGCGGAGACACCTGCGCACGGCCCATCCGGACCAGCGGCCGCCGCAGTTCCACCAGCGTCTCGCCGTGGATCGACAGCCTGGCGAGGTCGAGCGCGCCGGCGTCCCGGATCAGCGCCTGCCTGCGGCCTTCTTCCACCCGCCCCGAGCCGCGCAGATCGACGTCCAAGCCCGACTCTGTGGATGTGACAGCGATATCAAGCGGTTTGCCGACGCTCCGCATCCTGTCTGCGAGCTGCTTGGCGACCTTCGCGGCCGGCGCGAGCGCGGCCACCGTGATCGGGCAGCGCTCGATCTCGACCAGGTGGTGGCTCCGCGCCGCCATGAAGCCGACCCGCATGCGGCCTTCGATGTCGCGGCCGTGAAAGGTGACGCGACGGCGCCCCTGACCATGTCCGTCGACCAGCGGCTCGACTTCGGCTTCGACGCCGGCGCGGTGCAGGGCGGAGCTCACCTTGTCGCGCTTCCAGGCGGAATAGAGCCCGGGGCCGACATGCTGCGCGACGCAGCCGCCGCAGCGCCCGTAATAGGGGCAGAACGGCTCGACGCGGTCCGGGCTGGTCGTGTCCCGGGTCAGCAGCGCGCCCCGTTCCCCGCTCCGCTCGAGGGTGACGGCCTCGCCCGGCAACGCGCCGGCGACGTAGACCGGGCCGTCCGCGAACTGGGCGACCCCGTCCCCGGAGGCACCGAGGCGGTCGATCGTGATCTGCTCAGCCACGGCGCGCCCCGACCAGAAACTCGCGGTTCCCGTCCCCGCCGGCGATGGGTGAGGGGCATGAGCCGATCAGGCCGCAGCCGAGCTCGACCAGGACCTGCTCGATGCCCCGGAGCGCATCGCCCCGGACGGCTTCGTCCCGGACGATGCCGCCGCGGGCCAGGTGGTTGCGGCCGGCTTCGAACTGAGGCTTAACCAGCGCAACGACATAGCCGCCTGTCTTCACGAGCGGAATGAGGGTTGGAAGCACCAGCCGGAGCGAGATGAAGCTCACGTCCACGACCACGAGGTCGACCGCCTCGGGCACGATGCTCCGGTCGATCCGCCGCGCGTCCGTCTTCTCGAAGGCGCGCACGCGCGCGTCGGCCGCGATGCGCGGATGGAGTTGGCCCTGGCCGACATCGACCGCGCAGACACTTTGCGCTCCGCGGCTCAGCAGCACGTCCGTGAAGCCCCCGGTCGAGGCGCCGACGTCCAGGCAGACCAGGCCGGCGGGATCGATGCCGAAGCTGTCGAGCGCGTGCGCGAGCTTGACCCCGCCGCGCGACACCCAGGGATGAGGGGGGCTCGCCTCCAGGTCGGAGCCGGCCGGGATCATCTCGGACGGTTTACGGACGGTCGTCCCCGAGGCCCGAACGAGGCCCGCGGCGATCGCCTCCTGGGCCCGCGCGCGGCTCTCGAACAGCCCGCGCGCCACCAGAAGAGCATCTGCGCGCTGCCGGGCCGGCTCGGCCAGCTTGATCACGAGCGGCTCAGGCCGGGTCGAGCGGCACCGCGCCCGTCGGCCGGCCATCGGGTCCGAGCGTGATGCGCTCGATCCGGGCCTCGGCCCGCTTCAGCAGCCCTTCGCAATGGCGCTTGAGCACCTCGCCGCGCTCGTAGATCGCGATCGATTCCTCGAGCGGCACGCTGCCGCCCTCGAGCTGCTTCACGATGCCCTCAAGCTCCGCGAGGGCCTTCTCGAAGGGCAGGCCTGCCACGTCCTGGTGCGGGTCGGGTGGGTCCCGGTCGGTCTCGCTCATGGCCGGGGGTTATGGGGACACGCCGCCCGGCTGACAAGGCGAGCCCGGGCCGGCAGAGCACCCATGCACGGGAACTCGGACGAGGCGCCCCCCGCCGGCAGCCGGATGCGCCCGGCCCGCGTTTCCGGCGATGGGTCGGCCCGTCAGGGCCGCGGCGCCGAGAGGAGGTCGAAGCGGGCCCGGAACCGGCGTTGCGCCTCGGCCGTGGGCCAGGGCTGGAGAAAGCTTTCGGCGTCCCCCGGCCTGATCTCGGGCGGACCGAAGACCCGATCGGCCTCGTCCCGGTCGAAGCCGGCGAGCTGCGTCGCCTCGCAATACGCCGCCACGAGGTCGGCCCGCTTGATGAGCCGCGCGAGGTCCGGGTCCGGCTCCGGCGGAAGCCCCGTCTGCAGGTGGATGGCGGCCCGAAGCCGCGCCTCCACGGCCGCATAGCCGTCGCCGATCATCGCCTTGAGCGGCGTGATGATGTCGCCCACCACGTATTCCGCGGCGTCGTGCAGCAGCACGGCCAGGCGGGCCGGCGGTGGAAGCCCCGGCGACAGCTCCGCGGCGATCGCCTCGACGAACACCGAATGCTGCGCGACCGAGAACACGTGCTCGCCGACCGTCTGCCCGTTCCAGCGGGCCACCCGGGCGAGTCCGTGGGCGACGTCGTCGATCCCGATGTCGGCCGGCGAGGGATCGAGCAGGTCGAGCCGGCGGCCCGACAGCATGCGCTGCCAGGCGCGCGGTGCCGCGCCGGCCGTGGAACGCGGCGCCCGGCTCACGGGCGCGCGAGGGCCGCGCAGGGGGCGTAGCGGTGGCAGCCGACGAGGTGGTCGTTCACGAGGCCACAGGCCTCCAGAA
>JAQGJJ010000044.1 GCA_028290695.1 Enterovirga sp.
GCGGGAGCGGATGCCGCCGGGCCGCCGGCGCGGGCCGGCCCGGGGGGCGCGGCAGGCGACCGGGCCAGGCCGAACCGGGTTCGATCCGAGTGATGACCCGTCACGCCACCGAGGTCGCCCGGCCGCCATATATCGACGGTTCCGATCAGGTCCGCGGTACCGGCCTGCTCTCCCATCCGCATCTCCCGGCCCGCTGGGCCCGACCTCGCGGCCTCGGGTCAGACTACGCGGCGAGCAGACGGGTCGCCAACGCCGTGTCGGCGAATTGCTTGTAGGACAGGACCTTGCTTCCCCGAAACGTGATCAGGTCGACGGCCTCCGTGACCGCCTCCTTGCCGGAGGGGGAGCGGACCCGGAAGGCAATGTGCGCGAAGACGCGCTCGCCCTCGACGGCCAAGTCGAGGACCTTGAGGTCGCTGAACGCGAAAGCCGCGACGAGCTGCTCGAGAGAGGCCCGCAGGGCGCTCCGTCCCGATACGGCGAGCGGCACCGGGCTCGAAACGCTGCAGCCCGCGATGCAGAACGCCACGTCGTCGTCGACGTGCCGCATGACGCCCTCGACGTCGCCTCGCTGCCGGGCCTCGTAGATCGCCCGCACGGTTCCCTCGATGGTGGCCCTGTCCGTCATCGCGCGCCCTCCCGGGCCGGGAGGATAGGCCCGACCGATCCGGCCGGCGAGCGTGACGAAAGCCGTAGACGCGGGTCGCGGGCGGGGGGATGCCCCGCCCGCGACCGTTGCGGTGGCGCCGTGTGGGCGCCGCGCGTCAGTTCTTGGCCTTGTCGACCAACGCCTTCTCCTTGATCCAGGGCATCATGCCCCGGAGGCTCTCGCCGACCTCTTCGATCTGGTGGGCGTTCGCCTTGGCACGGGTCGCCTTGAACGAGGTCTGGTTGACCTTGTTCTCGAGCATCCAGTTGCGGGTGAAGACGCCGCCCTGGATGTCGGCCAGCACGCGCTTCATCTCCGCCTTGGTCTCGGACGTGATGATGCGCGGACCGGTGACGTATTCGCCGTACTCGGCCGTGTTGGAGATCGAGTAGTTCATGTTGGCGAAGCCGCCCTCGTAGATGAGGTCGACGATAAGCTTCACCTCGTGAAGGCACTCGAAATACGCCATCTCGGGGGCGTAGCCCGCCTCGACCAGCGTCTCGAAGCCGGCGCGGATCAGCTCGACGAGGCCGCCGCAGAGCAAGACCTGCTCGCCGAACAGGTCGGTCTCGCACTCTTCCTTGAAGCTCGTCTCGATGATGCCGGCGCGGCCGCCGCCATTGGCCGAGGAGTAGGACAGACCGAGGTCGTGCGCGTTGCCGGTCGCGTCCTGGTGGATCGCGATCAGGGTCGGCACGCCGCCGCCGCGCAGGTATTCGGAGCGGACCGTGTGTCCGGGGCCCTTCGGGGCGACCATCAGCACGTCGAGGTCCTTGCGGGGCTCGATCAGGTTGAAATGGACGTTGAGGCCGTGCGCGAAGAGAAGCGCGGCGCCTTCCTTCATGTTGGCCGCGAGGTCGGCGTTGTAGATGTCGGCCTGCAGCTCGTCCGGCGTCAGCATCATGACGACGTCGGCCCATTTGGCGCCTTCCGCCGGGGTGTAGACGGTGAAGCCGGCGCCTTCCGCCTTCGCGCGCGTGGCCGAGCCGGCCTTGAGGGCGATCGCGATCTCCTTCACGCCGGAATCGCGCAGGTTCAGCGCATGCGCATGGCCCTGGCTGCCGTAGCCGACGATCAGGACCTTCTTGCCCTTGATCAGATTGATGTCGGCATCCCGGTCGTAATAGACGCGCATAGGTTCCTCCCTCTCACGTTGCGCGGCGCCGACAATCGGCCCCGCTGCTTTCCACCCCGAACAGGGCGAAGAACTGCGCCGTCGCCAGGACGGCGGTTTCGTCGATGGATCCGGCGCTCGGCCGCTCGGCCTCGCCGAGCAGCAGCCTGATCTGCAGATCCCGAACGACGAGGCCGAAAAAGGTGCGGAAGGCCTCGCCGCCGTCCGGAAAGTCGAGGAGGCCGGCCTCGCGGCCCGCCTCGAGAACGGGCTGGAGGCGCTGGCGCATCGCCGACGGGCCGTTTTCCAGCACGATGCGGCCGAGCGCTCGTCCGTCCGTTCCGGCCTTGCCGACGGCCAGCCGGTTCAGCGCGACGGAGGTCTCGCCCGAGATGGTCCGCAACCAGTCGCGCGCGAACTGCACGAGGCTCGCCCGGAGCGACGCGGCGTCGAACCCGCCTGCCGGCACCGGAACGGCGCGCACGTTGGAGGCCTGCCGCTGCACCGTCGCCGTGAGGAGCCCCTCGCGGCCGCCGAACCACTTGTAGAGGGTTTCCTTCGAGCAGCTCGCCCGGTCCGCGACGGCGTTCATGGTCGGCGCCTCGCCCCGCTCCACGAGCAGCGCGAGCGCCGCGTCGAGAACCTCGTTCTGGCGTCCGGTCAGTTCCACGGCGACCTCGTCCGCTCCGGCCCGCCGCCTGGCGGGCCCGGAGCAGTACCGTAACGTACGGTACGGACGCCGTCCTAGCGGCGCTTGGGACAGCCGTCAACCGGCCCGGCCGGTCGACCCCGGTTGCGACGCCGGTGTCGCGCGGGCAACACTGACCCGGCCGGCCCCAGGCCGGACGGGCGGAGAACACGATGGCACAGGACACGACGCCCGAGGCGGTGGTCGCCTTCTGGCAGGAGGCCGGGCCGGGTGCGTGGTTCACCAAGAGCACGGCATTCGACGCGCTCTGCCGGAGCCGCTTCCTCCCGGCCTACGAGGCGGCGGCCCGGGGCGAACTCTCGTCGTGGGAGCGCGACGCGACGGGCGCGCTCGCCCTCCTGATCCTGCTCGACCAGATGCCCCGCAACATGTTCCGCGGACAGCCGCGCACCTGGGCGACGGACCCGCTGGCGCTCGCGGCCGCGGAGCGCGCTGTCGCGCGCGGCTTCGACCTGGAGGTCCCGGAGGCGCTGCGCGGCTTCTTCTACCTGCCCTTCATGCACGCGGAGGACATGGCCGCGCAGGAGCGTTCGGTCGCCCTGTATGAAGAGCGCGGCAGCGCGGATTCCCTCACCTGGGCGCGCCACCACCGGGACATCGTCGCGCGGTTCGGCCGTTTCCCGCACCGCAACGCGGTCCTCGGGCGGGTCAGCACGCCCGAGGAACTGGCCTTCCTGGACGAGGACGAGTTCCGGGGCTGACCGATCGGGCTACCGGGGCGCAGGCTGTGTCGCGCTCCGCTCCCGGTCGCGCTTGTTGGCCTGGTGCCGGCCGATCGCGCAGCCCGCGGCGGCGCCGAGCACGCCGTGCTTGCCCACATAATGGCCGGCGACGCCGCCCACGAGGGCTCCCTTGATGCAGCCCTTGGCCTCGGCGCCCTGGCTGACGAGCCCGGCCAAGGCCAGCGCCGCGGCCGCAACGACATACTTCATGAGGCGATCTCCCGTTCGGTCCGTGAACGAGATGGATCCGGCCCCTGTTCCGCCCGTTCCTCAGGGACGTGCGATGCCTTCGCGCGCCAGCGCACGCTGCACGGCCGGACGCTCGCCCATGCGGCGGGCGTGCTCCGTCCAGGCCGGGAAGTCGGTCGGCATGTCGTAGCCGAGGTTCGGACCACGGCCCCAGGTCCAGAACAGGAACACGTAGGGATCGGCGACCGAGTAGCGCTCGCCGGCGGCCCAGGGGGATGCCGATGCGGCGAGCCGCGTCTCGACCAGCTCCCACGTCTCGCGCACGGTTTCCCGGCCCTTCTCGACGACTTCCGCCTTGCCGGCTTCCGTGACGGCGTAGCGTTCGGGCCGCCGGGTATGCGCATAGGCGACATGGATGCCGGAGGTGCACCAGCCGAGCCATTCGGTGCAGCGCGCATCCTCCCTCGGATCGTCCGGCCAGAGCGCCGCCGTCGGATACTTGCGGGCGATGTAGCGCAGCACGGCCGGGTTCTCGGTGACCACGAAGCCGTCATCCGCCAGAGCCGGCACCCGCCCCTTGGGGTTGATGGCGAGGTAGTCCGGCTTGCGCTGCGCGGCTTCGGCGAAGTTGACCCGCACCGGCTCGAAATCCGCGCCGGCTTCCTCCAGCGCGATATGCGGCGCGAGCGAACAGGCGCCGGGGGAATAGTAGAGCTTCATCATGGTTCCATCCCTCCGTCGGCCCGCCGTTCCGCGAGACCTCGACACTCTATTTCCGCCTCGCGGTCACCAGGGAAAGGTAACGGCCGCACGGAAGTGGGCTACATGGCCTCGGCGCCCCGGGCCATCGCGCCGACGCCCGTGCGGGACACCTCGACCAGCCCGACCGCCACCATCAGGTTGATGAAGCGCTCGACCTCGTCGGTTGTGCCGGTGAGCTCGAACACGAAGGAGGACAGGGTCGCGTCGACCGTGCGGGCCCCGAACGCGGAGGCGAGCCGCATCGCCTCGACCCGCAACTCGCCCTTGCCCTGCACCTTCACGAGCGCCAGCTCGCGCTCGATGGCGTTGCCCTGCACGGTCAGGTCCACGACCCGGTGCACCGGCACGAGCCGCTCGAGCTGGGACTTGATCTGCTCCAGGATCGCGTTCGTCCCGGCCGTCACGATGGTGATGCGCGACAGGTGCTTGGCGTGCTCGGTCTCGGAGACCGTCAGGCTCTCGATGTTGTAGCCGCGGCCCGAGAAGAGGCCGGCGATGCGGGCCAGCACCCCCGGCTCGTTGTCCACCACGACCGCAAGCGTGTGGCGCGCAATCGGCTGCACGAGCGTGGAATCGGGGTAGTGGGTGTTCATCGCGTTCATGGCAGGGCGTGCTCCAACGCCGGACCACTAGCGGACGGCGCGCAGGTTTGCGACCGGTTCCTCGTCCACCTCGTCCTCCTTGTAGAACCAGGGTTCGGCCAGCGCCGCCTCGCGCCAGACCCGGAAGGACGGCAGCGCCAGCACCGCCTCGACATAGGCCCGCGCAACGGGCGAGACCTCGACCGAGTAGGTGTCGAGGCGAGTGACGACCGGCGCATACATGGCGTCCGCGGCCGAGAAGGCCCCGAACAGAAACGGCCCGCCGCCGCCGAAACGCGCCCGCGCGTCCGTCCACAAAGCGTCGATGCGGGCGACGTCCCGGGCCACGGCCGCCCCGCGGTCGCGCGGCCCGAAGCGCTTGCCGAGATTCATCGGGCAGGCGCTGCGGAGCGCCTGGAAGCCGGAATGCATCTCGGCCGAGACGGAACGCGCCAGGGCCCGGGCGGAGGCCTCCGCCGGCCAGACCTCGGCCTGCGGCCAGCGCTCCGCCGCGTATTCGACGATGGCCAGCGAATCCCACACCGTAGCGGCGCCGTCGATCAGGACCGGCACGCGGCCGGCGGGCGAATACCGGCGGATGCGGTCCGCCGTATCCGGCTGGCCCAGCGGAATCACGACCTCGTCGAACGCGATGCCGAGCTGTTTCAGCAGGAGCCAGGGCCGGAGCGACCAGGACGAGTAGCACTTGTTGGCGATCACGAGAGTGGGCATCGCGGAGGCTCCGGGTGTTGCGCGACTTGTCCCGGACGGGACCGTGTCGCGCCAGCAAATTCCTGTCACGGGTCGCATCACGGCGGCTGATGGCTGCCCGCCCGGGGCGGCGAGCCCCTCTCCCAGCGCATGCCTGCCGCGGCATCATTCTGCGCAGCAAGCGGGCAACACCTGCTAGACACAAACGATCACAGCCATCCGGGGGCAGTTTCCCTGTTCGCAGCATCGCCCACCTCAACCGCAACGGCCCGGCCGGCCGCCGTGGACGACCCGCTCCGCGGCATCGTGCTCGTCCTGGTCGCGATGGCCTCGTTTTCCGTGTCGGACGCGGTCGCGAAGCACCTCTCCTTCTCGACCGCCGCGATCCAGATCGCCTGGCTGCGATGGCTGGGATTTCTCCTGATCATGGCGCCCTGCATCCTGGCGAGCCGCGGGGCCGTGCTGAGGTCGCGGGCGCCGCTGCTGCAGTTGATGCGGACCCTCGGCATCCTCGGCTCGGCCGTGTTCTTCATCGCCGGGCTCGGCAACCTGCCGCTCGCGGACGCGGCCGCCATCACCTTCGTGGCGCCGCTTCTGGTCACGGCGCTGTCGATTCCGCTGCTGCGCGAGCCGGTCGGGCCTCGGCGCTGGGCCGCCGTCGTCGTCGGCCTGATCGGGGTGCTGATCGTGATCAGGCCGGGCAGCGGGGCCGTGGGATCGGCCGCCGTCTTCCCGCTTCTGTCGGCCCTGAGCTGGGCCTTCGGGATGGTGTTCACCCGCAAGCTCGGCGGCATCGACGGCGCCGGCACGACCATGAGCTATTCGGCCCTGGCCGGGTTTGTGGTGCTGAGCCTCTTGGTGCCGTTCGACTGGAAGCAGCCCGCGCTTCCCGAGCTCGGCTTCGCGGCCCTGATGGCGGTCGCATCAACCGCGGGACAGTTTCTCGTGGTCACCGCCTACAGGCTCGCGCGGGCCTCCATCCTGGCCCCGCTCAGCTACAGCCAGCTCGTCTGGTCGGGCCTCCTCGGTCTGTTCGTGTTCGGGAACATGCCGGATGCCTGGACGCTTCTCGGGGTCGCGATCATCATCGCGAGCGGCGTCTACACCGCCCACCGCGAACGGGTGACGTCCCGCTCGCGCGTCGTCGCTTGACCGGGCGAGCGAGGCTGGGGGCCCGGATCAGCGCGGCGGCGCGAAGCGCCACAGCTCCGTCTTGAGGCTGATGGGCGATTGCGGCTTGAACCAGGAATTGTCCTGGATGCGGGACGAGGTGACGTAGAGCGCGCCGTCCGGGCCCTCGGCCATCGAATCCGGCCAGCGCAGACGCTTGTCCTGGACAACCGTCGCGAGCTTGCCGTCGGCGCCGCGCCGCTTCACGGAATCGTCCTCCGGGGAGGTGACGTAGAAGCCCGACTTGGCGCTCATCCACAGCCCGTCGGCCGGCACCGTGTCGCCCTCCTTCTTCACCCGGGCCTCGAGATCCTGCCCGGAGAGCTGCGCATCCCGCAGCGCCGCCGTGGGCACGGAATAGAGGGTGCGGCTGGAGATCGCCTGCCAGTACAGGGTCTCGCCATCCGTCGAGAGCTCGATGCCGTCGGCGTTGAAGACCGGCGCGCGACCGTCCGGCCGCCGCAGCACCTTGCCGTCCGTCTTCACCTGGACGGTCTTTTCGGCCTGGGTGCTCGACACGCCGTCCAGGACGCGCCGGATGTCGCCCGACTTCACGTTGATCACCAGAAGCGCGCCCCGACCGGAATCGGTCAGGTAGCCCCACTCGCCGTCCGGGCTGAACCGGATGTCGTTCAGGTAGGTGCCCTCGGGGGCGCTGCGCTCGTCGAACGGAAAGGTCCGCACGACCTTGTTCGTCGCGAGATCGATCTGAACCAGCTTCGGGCCGCCCTTCACGATCTTGTCGAGCGCGGGCGCGGCCGGATCCACGACCCAGAGAAACCCGCCCTTGGCCACGACGCTCTGCACGCACACCCAATGGTCGTTGGGCGTCATCTCGTCCTTCCTGGCGTTGCGCCAGGTGTTCCAACCCTCGTCCGGGTAGGGCACCAGCTTGCCGCCCTTCACCTCGGCGACGGAGACGGGACTGTCCTCCGTCCAGCGCGGGAAGTTCACGAAGATGCGCCCATCGGACGCCACGGCGACCCCGGTGACCTGATGCGGGAAGCTCGCGACCTGCTCGAGCTTGGCGGTCTGCTGGGCCTGCACCGCGTTGCCCTGGAACGAAGCCGTGGCGAGAAGGGCGCTCGTCAGGACGAGCAGTCGGGAGCGGCGCATGGCGTAAGTCCGGCAAGTACGGTGCTGCCGACAGAACGGAAGGGTCGCCGAGGGGGTTCCTGCGGCGAGCACGCACGCCCCTCCCCCGGATGGGCCTCGGCCCTGTGCGGGCGGGAGCGGCGGGCCTTCGCCAGCCGGCCCGGGAACCGCACGGACGAGGCGGCCATTACCTGCCCGAACAGGAACGGACATCATGCGCCTTGCGATCCCGATCGTGCTCGCAGCCCTCGCGAGCATTCCCTTTCCGGCACAGGCCCAGAGGAGCTTCGACGGGCCCGGCGCGGCCGAGCGCAACGTCGAGGTCACGGGCTCGATCGGAGGCCGGGCACCCTGGTCGCAGCCCTGGGAATACGACACGGGCAGCGACAACGACAATCGCCCTGAACTGAAGCCGTACCAGCAGAGCGGCGGGCAGCAGACCGGCGGCCCGGCCCGGAACCTCCTGCCGGACGACGGCATCCATCTCGTTCCGAGGCGCTAGCGCGCCACCGGCGACCGACACCGCCTCGCCCGGTTGGCGGCACGCCGACCGGTGGGGCCCGCCATCCCTGGATCGGCCGGGCCGGGAATGCCAGGGTGAACCGGACCCGTGCGGGCTCGCGCCCGCCGGTCCGGGTTTTTCCAGGAGGCAGCATGATCGATCGGCGTATTGTCCCGAACCGCGAGGAGCTCGGCCGCCTTGCGGCCGCGCTCGGCGGCGAGGCGATCGAGCGCGCCCTGGCCGAGCGCGGCAGCGCCACGATCGTCGTGGCGACGGGCCAGAGCCAGTTCGAAACCCTGCAGGCGCTTACGAGCCGCCCGGGGATCGACTGGTCGCGCGTCACCGCCTTCCACCTCGACGAATATGTCGGGCTGCCCGACACCCATCCGGCGAGCTTCCGGCGCTACCTGCGCGAGCGCTTCGTCGCGCCGCTCGGCGGCGCGGTGACCTTTCACCCGGTCGAGGGCGACCGGGATGCGAGCGGCGAGGCGAAGCGTCTCGGCGACCTCATCCGCGGCCGGCGCATCGACGTGTGCTTCGCCGGCATCGGGGAGAACTGCCATCTGGCCTTCAACGACCCGCCGGCGGATTTCGATACGGACGAGCCCTTCATCGTGGTGGCGCTCGACGAGGCCTGCCGCCGCCAGCAACTCGGGGAAGGCTGGTTCCCGAGCCTCGACGCGGTTCCCCGACAGGCGATCTCCATGAGCATCCGCCAGATGATGCGCTCGGAGCTCCTGATCCTGGCGGTCCCGGACGCCCGCAAGGCGCAGGCCGTGCGGGACGCCCTGGAGGGGCCGGTCTCCCCGGATCACCCCGCCTCCATCGTCCAGACCCATCCGGCCGCGATCGTGCTCCTCGATCCCCCGGCAGCCTCCCGCCTGTCGGCCCCGGGCGCGTGAGAACCGCCGGGCTCTTCGACCTGCAGGTCAACGGCTTCGCGGGCGTCGATTTCAACTCCGGCACGCTGACCGCGGCCGCGCTGGACGAGGCCCTCGAGGCGATGCTCCGGACGGGCGTCACGGCCTGCCTGCCGACCATCATCACGGCGCACGAGCACGAGCTCGCAACCCGCTTCGCCGCCCTCGACGAAGCCGTGGCGACGAGCCGGCTCGGTCCCGTGATGTGCCCCGGCTACCACCTCGAGGGGCCGTTCCTGAACCCGGCCCCCGGCTATTGCGGCTGCCATCCGGCGGACGCGATGCGGGTTGCCGATGCGGCGCTGGTGGAGCGGCTCGCCGCCCCGCTTCGGCGCCCCATCCTGCTCGTGACGGTGGCGCCCGAGATCGAGGGCGGGCTCGACCTCGCGGGCGCGCTCTCGCGATCGGGGCGGGCCGTCGCGGTCGGCCATTCCTCGGCCGGGCCGGACGTGATCGCGGCCGCGGCCGCGGCGGGCGCGACGCTCGCGACCCATCTCGGCAACGGCCTGCCCCAACTCCTGCCCAAGCTCGCCAACCCGATCTTCGCCCAGCTCGGCGAGGACCGGCTGGCCGGGACCTTCATCGCGGACGGCATCCACGTTCCGGCCTTCGCCCTGCGGTCGCTGGTCCGGGCCAAGGGCCTGTCCCGGACGATCCTCGTGTCGGACGCGACCGCCGCGGCCGCGATGCCGCCGGGTCGTTACCGGTTCGCCGGCATGACGGTCGAACGGGACGATGCCGGCACCGTCCGGCTTCCGGGAGGGGCCGGGCTTGCGGGCTCCTCGCTTTGCATGGACGATGCCGTACGCAATCTCGTTCGCTTCGGGATCGCGGATCCCGCCCAGGCGGTCGAAACGGCCAGCGCGGCCCCGGCGCGGGTGCTCCGGGCAGCGCTGTCCCGCTTCGGCAGCCCGCTGGCGCCGTCCTCAATCGCCTGGACGGAGGATCTGCGGGTCGCCGCCGTGACGGTCGGGGCGGTCGAGCGGCGGTTCGTGGACGACGGGCCTCGGCCCTGAGCAGAAGGACGGGACGATGCGAAGACCCATCACGGATCGCCGGGCGGTGCTGGCCGGCCTTGCGGCCGCCGGAGCGGCGGCATCGACCCGCGTCCGGGCGGCGGCGCCGCCCCTTCCCACGGCGCCCGTGAACATCACGGTGATGGACGTCGGCGGGGCGCTCGCGCTGATGCAGCGGGCCTTCGAGGATTACCGGGCGGCCAATCCGAAGCTGATCTCCCGCATGGTGTTCGTGAAGGCTCCGGCGCCCGAGCTCGCCGCGAAGCTCCAGGCCCAGCAGGGCGGCGGCCGCGTGGACATCGACCTCGTGCTGACGGGCAGCGACGGCCTCGCGGGAGGGCTCGAAGCCGGCGTCTGGCAGCCCATCCTGCCCGACTTCGCCGACAGGTTCCCGAACCTGCAGGACGTCTACGAACCGGCGGCCTGGAACCTGCAGCAGGCGCAGGGCGGGGGAGCCGGCATCGTGGTCAACTACTATCCGTCCGGCCCGCTCCTCGAATACGCGCCGGAGCGCGTTCCGACGCCGCCCTCTAGCGCCGAGGATCTGCTGGCCTGGGCCAAGGCGCATCCCGGCCGCTTCATGTATGCGCGGCCGTCCAATTCCGGCCCCGGCCGCACCTTCATGATGGGCCTTCCCTATTGTCTCGGGGACCGCGATCCGCAGGACCCCGTGAACGGCTGGGACAAGACCTGGGCCTATCTGGCCGAGCTCGGCCAGTACATCGACTACTACCCGACCGGCACAACGGTCACGATGAAGGAGTTCGGCGAGGGCTCGCGCGACATCGTGGTCACGACGACCGGCTGGGACATCAATCCCCGGGCGCTCGGCATCGTGCCGAAATCCGCCGCCATCGCGACCCTGAAGGGGTTTCACTGGGTTTCGGACGCGTTCTTCATGTGCGTCCCGAAGGGCCTGCCGGCCGACCGGCTCGCGGTCACGCTGGACGTCATGGCGGCCATGCTGAAACCGCAGGCGCAGGCCTATGCCTTCGACGAGGGCTACCTCTACCCCGGACCGGCCGTGAAGAACGTCACTCTCGCGATGGCGCCGGCCCGCAGCCGCGAGGTGATCGAGGAATACGGCCGGCCGGAATACGCCTCCCTGATCGCCGACACGCCGATCGAGCTGCCCCTGAAGCCCGACAAGATGGTGGTCGCCTTCCGGCTCTGGGACGAGCGCGTCGGCGCCAAGGTCAAGCGCTGAGGGCCGGGCCCGGCCCGACGCCGTCGTCCCCGCCATCTCCCCGCCGCAGGGGCTGAAGGCACGAAAAAGCCCGCCAGGTCGGGGACCTGGCGGGCGAAACCGTTGGTAGCGGGAGAGGGACTTGAACCCCCGACCCCAGGATTATGATTCCCGTGCTCTAACCAGCTGAGCTACCCCGCCACGGACGGGCGCGTATAGGGATCGGTGGCGCTCGTTGTCAAGGAAACGCAGCGACCCGAGGGACGGCCGGTCGGCCCGGTTCCGGTCACCGGCCCTGGAGAAGCGCGATCCGGAGCGCGAAGGCGCCGAACACCGCCGCGAAGGTCAGGTCGACGGCCCGCATCAGCCTCGGACGGCGGCTCATCACGCCGACCGCCCGGTCCGCCCCCAGCACCAGCAGCGCGGCGAGAGGCGTGGTCAGCGCCACCATGTAGAGGCCGAGGAACAGGAGCTGCCCGGCGGCCTGCGGGTTCGCCGGATCCACGAATTGCGGCAGGAAGGTCACGAAGAAGAGCACCACCTTCGGGTTCGTGAGGTTCACGGCGAGCCCGAGCAGGAAGCTGCGCCGGCCGGTCTCCTCGCGCCGCTCAGTGGCGTCGAGCCGCAGCACGGAGCCGTGCCGGACGGCGCCCACCGCCAGCCACAGCAGATACAGCGCGCCGACGATCTTCAGCACCGTGAAGGCCGTGGCGGAGGCCGCCAGCAGGGCCGAGATGCCGATGGCGGCCAGAACGGTGTGGACGCAGCACCCGGTCATGGTGCCGAGCATCGCCAGGAGGCCAGCCCTGCGGCCGTTCGCCAGGGTTTTGGCGAGCGACAGGCTCATGTCCGGGCCGGGCGTGATGAACAGAACCAGGCAGGCGAGCGAGTAGGTCGCCAGCACCGGGGCGGCCGGCACGATCGCGCCGAGGTCGCTCACGGCCGCCCCCTCCCGGCCGGAGCGCTCACGGCTTCTCGACGGCCACGTTGGCCGCCTTGATGATCGCGGCCCAGCGCGCCACCTCCTGGCGTTGGAACTCGCCGAAGGCCTCGGGCCCGCGCCAGTTCAGCGCCATGCCCTGTTGGGCGATGGCGGTCTGAACGGACGGGCGGGCCAGCGCCGCGGCCAGAAGGTCCCGGTAGCGGTCCCGGATGGCCGGCGCGATCCCGGCCGGGGCGAACAGGCCTGCCCAGGCATCCGCCTCCACGCCCGGGATTCCGGCCTCCGCCAGCGTGGGCAGCGCCGGCAGATGCGGCGAACGCTTCGGGGACGCGACCGCGATCGCCCGAAGCTCTCCGGCCCCGACCTGGCCGAGCACGGTCGGAACGGTCGCGAAGCTCATGTCGACGCGGCCGCCGACCATGTCCTGCAGCATCGGGGCTGCGCCCCGGTAGGCGACGTGGACGAGCGTGACGCCGGTCTCGGTCTTGAACAGCTCCATGGTGAGATGCGAGGCCGAGCCGGGCCCGGTCGAGGCGCAGGTCAGGCCGGCGCCGGAGTTCCTGGCCAACGCGATCAGCTCCGGCACGGTCTCGGCCCGCAGGTCCTTGCGGACCACCAGGAGGTGCTGGAGGTCGGCGAGCCCCGCGAGCGGCGTGAAATCCCGGACGGGGTCGTAGCCGCCGCCATCCGGCAGGAGCGAGATGTTGGTGGCGTGGGTCTGGTTCGTGGAGAGAACCAGCGTGTGGCCGTCGGGCTCCGCCCGGGCCACCCGGCGCGTCCCGAGGGCGCCGGAGGCCCCGGCCTGGTTCTCCACCACCACCGACTGGCCGGTATCGGCCGCGATCTCCCGCCCGACGATCCTGGCCAGCGCGTCCACGCCGCCGCCCGCCGGGTACGGCACGACGATCGTGACGGTGCGGGTCGGCGACCATTGCGCCTCGGCGGCGGCACGCCGCGGGACGAGGCCCGCGCCGGCGACGCCGGCAAGCCCTGCGAGTGCGGTTCGTCGGGTGATCATGGGCTTGGCTCCCTCGGCGTGCCGGGGCTCTCGGGCAGCCGTGCATTGCGCGCCCTTCAAGCACGGGCCGGAAACGCGCATAAATCAGCCGCTCCGGCGGGTCCAGCGGCCCGCCCCGCACATGGCAGGCCGATGCGCAAGCAAGCAAGGACCCGGTTTCTCCCTGCGATCGCGGGCGCACTCCTGTTCGGGCTGGCGCCCGGCCTCGCCGCCGCGCAAGGCGCGCCGCCCGGCATGCCGATCGAGAGTGCCATCCCGTCCGTCCAGGCCCGGATGCTGCCGGCCATCGGGCCGCGCGGCATGGTGTCGACGCAGGAATGGCGCGCCACGCGGGTCGGGGTGGACGTTCTCAGGCTGGGCGGCAACGCGGTCGACGCGGCCGTGGCGGTCGGCTTCACGCTCGCGGTCACCCTGCCGAAGGCCGGCAACCTCGGGGGCGGCGGCTTCATGCTGGTGCACCTCGCCGGGTCCCACGAGACGGTTGCGATCGATTACCGGGAAACCGCGCCGGCCGCCGCGACCCGCGACATGTTCCTCGGCCCGGACGGCGAGCCCGACCCGGCCAAATCGCGCGACACCGGCTTGTCGGTCGGCGTTCCGGGCACGGTCGCCGGCCTTGCGCTCGCCCTGTCGCGCTACGGCTCCGGCCGGTTCACGCTGGCCGAGCTCGTGTCGCGCGCGGAGCGGCTGGCCGGCGACGGCATCCCGGTGGAGGACGACCTCGCCGATTCGCTGCCCGCAAGCGCCGGCAGGCTCGGCCGTTTTCCGTCCACCCGCACCGTCTTCTTCGCGGGCCAGAACCCGCTCGGCCGCGACGCCCGCCTGATCCAGTCGGACCTCGCCGCGACGCTGCGGCGCATCGCCGAGGGCGGCCCGGACGCCTTCTACCGCGGCGAAACCGCGGACCGGATCGTGGCCGCGGTCAGGGCGGCGGGCGGGGTCATGACGACCGACGACCTCGCCCGGTACCGGCCGGTGGTGCGCGAGGCCGTGCGCGGCTCCTACCGGGGCTTCGACATCGCCTCCATGCCGCCGCCGAGCTCGGGCGGCGTTCATCTGATCCAGATCCTCAACATTCTCGAGGGTTTCGACCTCAAGGCGGCGGGCGCGGGCAGCGCCGGCGCGATCCACCTCATGGCGGAGGCCATGAAGCCCGCCTATGCGGACCGGGCGGCCTGGCTCGGCGATCCCGACCGGGTGAAGGTGCCGGTCGCCGGGCTGGTCTCCAAGCGCTACGCGGCCACCCTGCGGGAGGCCATCGATCCGGGCCGGGCGCGGCCCGGCGGCGAGGTCGCGGCCGGCAATCCGCTCCCCTTCGAGTCCGACCAGACCACGCATTTCTCCATCGTGGACAAGGACGGGAACGCCGTCGCCAACACCTACACGCTCAACTTCTCCTACGGGCTCGGCCTGGTGGCCGAGGGCACGGGCGTGCTGCTCAACAACGAGATGGACGATTTCGCCGCCAAGGCCGGGGCCAGCAACGCGTACGGGCTGGTGGGCGGCGAGGCCAACGCAGTGGCGCCGGGGGCGCGGCCGCTCTCCTCCATGACGCCCACCATGCTGTTCCGGGACGGGAAGCTCGTCCTGGTGACCGGCAGCCCGGGCGGCAGCCGCATCATCTCCACCGTGGTCGACACCATCGTGGGTGTGGTCGATTTCGGTCAGAACATCGCCGAGGCCGTGGCGGCCCCGCGCATCCACCACCAATGGCGGCCCGACGCCCTTCTGGTGGAAACCGGATTGTCGCCGGATACGTTGCGTCTTCTGCGCGAGCGAGGGCACCGGGTCGCGGTGGGGTCGAGCTCCGGCTCGGCCAACTCGGTCCTGGTCACGCCCGAGGGCGTGACCGGCGCATCCGATCCGCGCCAGCGGGGCACGCTGGCTGAAGGTTATTGAAGGAGTACATCATGGGTTGGCTCGATCGGCTTCGGCCGGGTCTCGTCGCGCTCGGGCTGAGCGTCGGGCTCGCGGGGTGCGGCGTGAACAACGTGCCGACCCTGCAGGAGCGCGCCAACGCGGCCTGGGGCGAGGTGCAGAACCAGTACCAGCGCCGGGCCGACCTGATTCCGAACCTGGTCGAAACCGTGAAGGGCTACGCGACGCAGGAGCGCGAGGTCCTGACGCAGGTGACCGAGGCGCGCGCCAAGGCGTCGAGCGTGAAGGTGGACGCATCCACGGTCACGGATCCGGCGAAGTTCAAGGAGTTCCAGGACGCGCAGAACCAGCTCTCGGGCGCCCTCGGGCGGCTGCTGGTCACGGTTGAACGCTACCCGGACCTCAAGTCGAACCAGAACTTCCTGGCGCTGCAATCCCAGCTCGAGGGAACCGAGAACCGGATCGCGGTGGCCCGGCGCGACTACATCGGCACTGTTCGCGAATACAACACGGAGCTCCGCACGATCCCGGGCCGCTGGATCGCGGGCTTCCTCTACCCGGATGCGAAGCCCATGGAGGTGTTCACGGCCACGGCCGGATCGGACCGGCCGCCCGCGGTGAAGTTCTAGGCGCCCGGGGCACGTGACCTTCCCGCCGCCCGGCTTCGCCGGGTCAGCCTTCCGGATGGGGCGCTCGGCCGCGGGCCGTCCGGCGCGCGGGCGCGTGTCGGCCTGGGTCGCGCTTCTGGCGCTGTTCATGCTGCTGGCGCAGCCCGCGACGACGCGCGCGCAGGGCCTGCCGGCCCTGACCGGGCGCGTGGTGGACGCGGCGAACCTGCTGACCCCCGAGCAGCGGGGAGCGCTCGAGGCCAAGCTCAAGGCGCACGAGGACAAGAGCACGGACCAGGTGGTCGTGGCGACGGTTCCGAGCCTCGGCGGCTCGCCGGTCGAGGACTACGCCAACCGGCTCTACCGGGCCTGGGGCCTCGGCACGAAGGAGAAGAACAACGGCGCGCTGCTGCTCGTCGCCCCGGCCGACCGCAAGGTCCGGATCGAGGTGGGCTACGGCCTGGAGGGCGCGCTGACCGACGCGATCACGGGCGTGATCATCCGGACCGCCATCGCGCCGCGATTCAGGGACGGCGACTTCGCCGGCGGCATCGACGCGGGCGTCACCGCGATGCTGAGCGTGCTGGCGGGCGACGCGGAGGAATGGGGCCGCCGGGCCAAGGTCAAGGAGGACCCGGCCGGCACGATCGACATCGCGCTGATCGTGGTCTTCATCGTGATCTTCGTCGTGGTGATCGGAAACGCCTTCAGGGCACGGGCCGGGGGAGTCCGTTATCACCGCGGCCGGGGCGGGGCCTGGCTGCCGGTTCCGATTCCGAGCGGCGGAGGCTGGTCGGGCGGAGGCTGGTCCGGGGGCGGCGGGTTCTCGGGCGGCGGCGGCGGCTTCTTCGGCGGGGGCGGATCCTCGGGGGGCGGCGGCGCCTCCGGAAGCTGGTGAGATGCTGAACCAGGACGAGAAGCGGCGGATCGAGGCCGCCATCCGGGAGGCCGAGCGGGGAACCGCGGGCGAGATCGTGGTGGTGGTGACCCGGCAGGCGAGCCGGTACCGGGCCGTGCCGATCCTCTACAGCCTCGTGGCGGCGCTGCTGACGCCATGGCCGCTGATTCTGTTCACCGAGCTCGGCCCGACCCGCATCGGCCTCGTCCAGCTCGGGCTCGCGCTGGCGGTTCTGCTGCTGAGCGGCCTGCCGGGGCTGCGCTTCGCGCTCGTGCCGCCCTCCTTGAAGCGCATGCGGGCCCGCGAGGCCGCCCAGCGGGAATTCGCCAGCCGCGGCATGACCGACACGCGCGGCCGCACGGGCGTGCTTCTGTTCGTGGCGGAAGCGGAGCACCACGCGGAGGTGATCGGCGACGTCGCGATTTCCGGCGAGGTGCCCGAGGAGGCCTGGCGCGGCGTGATCGAGGCGCTCGCCACGGCATTCAGGGCCCGGCGCTATGCCGATGGGCTGGTTGCGGCGATCGCTGCGGTCGGGGCCATCCTGGCCCGTCACGCGCCGCCCGGAGCCGGGGACGTGGACGAGCTGCCGAACCGGGTCGTGCTGCTCTAGGAAACCTCGGCCCTGGGGGCCTGAGGGGCACGCCAGCGCCGGTGCATCCAGAGCCATTGCTCCGGCGTGTCCTGCACCCAGCCCTCCACCACCGCGGTCATGGCCTGCACCGCGCCCGCGACCTCGATGCGGCCCTCCGGGTCCCGGGGAAGCGCGAGCGGCGGTGTCAGCGTGATGCGGTAGCGATGGCCCGGGAGGCGGGTCACCCGGACCCCGTGCACCGGGCAATCGTAGTGGCGCGCGAGCTTGGCCAGGAGCGGGTTCGCGAGGGCCGGCCGGCCCATGAACGAGACCACTACGCCGCGCGTGAAATGCTGGTCGATGAGCTGGGCGAGATGGCCGCCGCGCTCGAGCACGCCGTTGATGGCGAAGGCCGCGCCCCCGCCCGCCGAGGCGGTGAGGCCGCCCATCGTGCCCGACCGGACCTCGTGCACGAGCCGCGCCGCCGCCGGATCGTTCGGCGGCCGGAAGATCGCGGTGGCGTCGAGGCCGAAGCGGGCGGCGCAGATGGCCGGCAGCTCCCAATTGCCGAGATGGGCCGAGAACACGATGCCGGGCTTTCCGTCGTCCCGCATGGCGAGGAAGTGCTCGATCCCCTCGACCTCGACCCGCCCCGGCGTCGTCGCATCCGGGTCGTAGTCGAACAGCGTCGCGAGATGCGCGTATTCCGCACCCGTGCGGCCGAGATTGGCCCAGGCTCCGCGGGCGATGGCGCGCCGCTCCGCGTCCGTCTTGTCGGGATAGATCGCCGCCAGGTTGGCGAGGGCGATCCGGTGCTGCGGCAGAAACGGTCCGACGCCGCGGGCGAGCCAGGCGCCCAGGTCGCTCGACCAGCTCGGCCCGAGCATGCGGGCGAATGCGAACACGCCCCGCACCGCGGCCGCCATGGCAGGACCGAGGATGCGGGCCTTGGTGGCCTTCAGGACGGAGCGGGAGCGGGACATCATGCGAAGCTTAGCCGTGGCCTTCTAGCGCGGCCGGCGCGCGAACACGAACCCGACGGCGGCGAGCGTCGCGAAGCCGAGCACGTTCGACAGGATCGCGCCCGGGACGCCGAGGCGCGGGATGGCGATCAGGGCCGTCGCAAGCGCGACGGAACACGCGGCCACGCTCGGCGCCACGATCGGAAGAGGCCGGCCGCGATTGTAGAGCAGCGTCTGGCAGAGCTGGTAGCACGTGGCGAGAACCACGGAGATCAGAAGCAGCCGAAACGGCCCCGCGGCCGGGGCGAACGCCGCCCCGAAGGTCAGCGTGACGAATTCCGTGGCCAGAAACGCAGCCAGGCTGCAGCTCACGACCGAGATGCCGAGCACCAGCAGGCCGCCCCGGTTGCGCATGCGACGGCCGACGCGGCCGTGCTTGCCGACATGCGTGATGAGGACGCCGCCGAGCGCCACGGGGGCCACGAGCGCCGCCTCCTGCAGGGTCAGCGCCACGCTGTAGCGGCCGGTCGCCTCCAGCGGCGCATGGGACCCGAGCACGATGAGCCCGATCCGGGGAATGGAGAAGATGGCGAGCGCGGACAGCCAGCCCGCCCCGAGCAGGGCCAGCGCGGCCCGCATCAGCGACAGGCTCGGGCGCCAGCTGCCGAGCGTGCCGGGCAGGCAGGCCACCGCGAAGCTGAGCTCCACGACCGAGGTCAGAACGAACACCGCGATCGCGGCCGTGAGGTCGAGCCGGCCCGTCGCGGCCAGGGCCGCGATGAGGGCGATCTGGACCACCCGCGGCCCCACATGGACGAGCAGGATCGGCCGCGTCCGGTCCGAGATCTGGACGAGGGTGTTGAGCGCCAGCGTCGTGGCGGTGACCGGGACGGCGAGCCACGCGAGCGCCAGGTAGGGCCGCGAGGCCCGGCCGATCGTCTCGTCGAGGAGGACGTACAGGGCGAGCGGAGCGGTCAGCAGCGCGCCGGCGACGCACAGGGTGGCCAGCGTGGCCGGAAGGCTCGGCGGAGACGAGACGGCGATCGCCCGCACCACCGGCGGCGGCGCGACGAGCGCGAGCTGGATCGCCATGCCGACGAGCGTCAGAAGCCACGCGTACACGGCGCGGCCTTCCGGACCGAGCGATCGCGTCACGATCACGGTTCCGATCAGGCTCACGGCGAGGCCGAGGAACTGCGCGGCGGTCAGCAGCGCGGTCTGACGGGCGATCCGCCCCATATGCGACATAGGCCGGGGCTTAGCGGAGTTCGGTCGGGGGCGCACGGCAATCCGCAGCGCGTCGGTGGCGCCTCGACGGCCCTCCCCCGGGACTCTACAAGCGACCCATGTGCGGGCTCTTCGCCTCCCTCGGCCACGCGCCCGACCGCGCCCGCATCGACGTCGTCGCGCATCGCGGCCCGGACGGCTCGGGCTGGACCACCTTCGAGGCTCCGGCCGGTCCAGTCGCCCTCGGGCACCGTCGCCTCGCGATCATCGACACGCGCGATTGCGGCCTCCAGCCCATGGCCGATGCCACCGGGCGGCTGCACCTCGTGTTCAACGGCGAGATCTACAACTACCTCGAGCTGCGCCGTGAGCTCGAAGCGCTGGGCCTCGCCTTCGCGACCGGCACCGACAGCGAGGTCCTGATCGCGGCGTACCGGGCCTGGGGCGAGCGCTGTCTCGAGCGCTTTCTCGGCATGTTCGCCTTCGTGATCTACGACGCGGCCGAGAAGCGGATCTTCGCAGCGCGCGACCGGTTCGGCATCAAGCCGCTCTATTACGCGGCCACCCCGGCCGGCATCGCGTTCGGGTCCGAGATCAAGCAGTTGCTCGGGCTGCCGGGGCTGCCCTCCGGGATGAACCTCGCCCGGGTGCGGGACTTCCTGGCGGCGGGCCTGGCCGACCATTCCGACGAGACGATGTTCGCCGGGATCCGGCAGATCCGGGCCGGCGAATGCATGACGGTCGAGGCCGGCCGGCCGTGGCGGAACGACGCGACGCCGCGGCGCTGGTACGCGATCCCGCCACACGGCACGCTCGACATCCCGGCCGAGGAAGCCGCGGAGCGCTTCCGGTCCCTGTTGGCCGATTCGGTACGGTTGCACCTGCGGTCCGACGTGCCGGTCGGGTCCTGCCTGTCCGGCGGCCTCGATTCGTCCGCCATCGTGGCCTTGATGAGCGGGCTCCTGCCCGGAACCGGGGCGGCCGTGAACACCGTGTCGGCCTGCTACGCCGAGAAGTCGGTCGACGAGCGGCCGTTCATGGAAGCGGTGGTCCGGGCGACCGGGGCGGTCCCGCACTACGTCTATCCGCGCGCCGAGGACGTGTTCGGGCGGGCCTCGGACCTGACCTGGCACCAGGACGAGCCGTTCGGCTCGACCTCGATCTTCGCCCAGCATTGCGTTTTCGCGGAAGCCAGGCGGGCCGGCATCAAGGTGATGCTGGATGGCCAGGGCGCCGACGAGCAGCTCGCCGGCTACCATGGCGGCTTTCCGTACCATCTGGCCGGGCTGGCCCGGCAGGCGCGGCTCGGCGCCGTGGCGGCCACCATGCTGGACCGCCGCGCAGTCCACGGCGCCTCGCTGGGGGGCCAGATCGCGCGCTTCGCGGCGCCCTTCCTGCCGGGCCCGATCCAGGCGGCCGGGCGGCGGCTCCGCGACGGCCTCGGCCCGCACTGGCTTGACGGCGACGCGCTGCGGACCGTCGGGCCCCTGCCGAACGGCTACGACCTCGCCTCCGCGCTGTCCGGGCTGCCGAAGGCGACCGACATCGCGACCCTGTGCGTGGTGCTCACCTTCTCGGCCAACCTGCAGATGCTGCTGCACTGGGAGGACCGGAACTCCATGGCGCACGGCATCGAGGCGCGGGTCCCGTTTCTCGACCACAGGCTGGTGGAGTTCAGCCTCGCGCTCGGCAGCCGGCACAAGATGGTGGGGGCGGAAACGAAGCACGTCCTGCGCCGGGCCGTCGCGGACATCCTGCCCGAGCCGGTTCTGCGGCGGCAGGACAAGATCGGCTTCGCGACTCCCGAGCAGACGTGGTTCCGGGGCCCCCTCAAGGGCGCCATGCGGGACGGCGTGGAGGCGACGCTGAGGCGCTTTCCGGACCTGCTGCACGCCGACGCGACACGCCGCCTGACCGGCGACATGCTGGACGGGCGCCGACCCGTCGACTTCACGCCCTGGCGCATCGTCAATCTCGGCATCTGGGGCGAGCGCTTCGGCCTCTCGCTCTGATCGGATGCGGCTTCTCTATCTCTGCTTCGAGCGGATCCGGCATGGCAGCGCGGCCGCGACGCATGTCGGCGAGATCTGCAAAGGGCTGGAGCGGCGCGGCTTCGCCGTCCGGCTGATCGCCCGGACCGGACGGGGGCGCAACGGCCCGCTCGCCCAGGCAGGGCGATATCTGGGCATCACGCTCGCCGGGCTCGCCGCCCTCCCCCGGACCGACGCGATCTACGTACGCTCGCATTTCGCCGCGCTTCCGCTGGCGCTCGTGGCCCGGATGCTCGGCCGGCCGGTCGTGCACGAGATCAACGGGACCTATGCGGACGCCCTCGTCACCCACCCGGTCTATGCCCGCGCAGCGCGCCTGCTCGGCTGGATGCAGCGCACCCAGTACCGCCTGGCATCGGCGCTGATCGCCGTGACGCCCGACCTCGCGGCCTGGGGACGGCAGCAGGCGGGGCAGCCCGCCGGCCCGGCGGGCGGGCGCGACCGGGTGTTTTTCGTGGCCAATGCCGCCAACACGACGCTGTTTCGGCCCGACGGCGACCGCACCGCACGGCCGCGCCCCTATGTGCTGTTCTTCGGCGGGCTGACGCGCTGGCACGGCGTCGACACCATGCTGGCGGCCGCCCGCGATCCAGCCTGGCCGGCCGGGATCGAACTCGTGATCGCGGGCCCGATCGTGGATCCGAGCCTGGCGCCCGCCCTCCGGGCGCTCCCGCCGGGCATCGTCCATCTCGGGCCGGTGAAGCAGGACGATCTGCCGGCCCTGATCCGCGGAGCGGTGGCGGC
Source organism: Enterovirga sp. (assembly GCA_028290695.1). Lineage (GTDB taxonomy): Bacteria > Pseudomonadota > Alphaproteobacteria > Rhizobiales > Beijerinckiaceae > Enterovirga. The sequence goes on from JAQGJJ010000044.1 coordinate 22,227, forward strand.
GCTGGTGCCGATCTCCGACCCGGGCGGGCGCTCGTCGAAGGGCGTCCTGCCGCTGAAGCTCTACGAGGCGCTCGCCTGCGGGGTCCCGGCGATCGTCACGGATCTACCGGGGCAGGCCGATCTCGTGCGCGAGGGCGGCTGCGGCGTGGTTGTGCCGGTGGACGATCCCGGCGCGCTCGCCCAGGCCGTCGCAGGGCTGGCTCGGGACCCGGAGCGGGCGCGGGCGCTCGGCGCCGCAGGAGCCCGGCTCGTCCATGCCGCCCATTCCTGGGATGCGCGGGCGGCGGACACGGCCGCCATCCTGCGCGATCTCACAACGTCGCGATGATCTTTCCGAACACGCGGCGCGTTTCCAGTCTCTCGACCCCGCGGGCGAAATCCCGGAGCGGCAGCACCTCGTCGATGACCGGCCTCAGCCCGCCGGCCATCTTGGCGAGGGACTCGGTGATGTTCGCGATGCGGCAGCCGAACGAGCCGGTGATCCGGTATTGCTGCTGAAAGAGCTGCATGAGGTTGATGGAGGCCGAGACGCCGGAGGTCGAGCCGCAGGTGACGAGGCGCCCGCCCCGCTTGAGGCACAGGAGGCTCCCGGACCAGGTTTCGGCGCCCACATGCTCGAACACCACGTCGACGCCGCGCCGCCGCGTGAGCTTGCGGGTCTCGCCCTCGAAGCGCTCCGTCCGGTAGTTGATGACGTGATCGGCCCCGAGCGCGCGCGCCTTTGCGGCCTTCTCGTCGTCCCCGACCGTGGTGATCACCCGGCACCCGATCGCCTTCGCCATCCTGATCGCGGCCGTCCCGATCCCCGAGCCGCCGGCATGGACCAGGATCGTCTCGCCGGGCTCGAGGCGGGCATTATCGAACAGCATGTGCTGCACGGTGCCGAACGCGACGCCGGCGCAGGCCGCGTCCTCGAACGATACGCCGTCCGGAACCGGCACGACGAGGCGCGCGGGGAGGTTCACCAGCTCGCGCGAGAACCCGTCCAGGTGGAAGCCGAGCACGCCGGACACGTCCTCGCACAGGTTGTCGCGCCCCTCCCGGCAGGCCCGGCAGCGCCCGCAGGTGAGGGCGCCGTACATGGCCACGCGGTCGCCCGGCGCGAGGGCCGACACGCCCTCCCCGACCGCCGCGATCTCGCCGGAGCCCTCGGCCCCGACCACGACCGGGAGCTTGCGGCGCACGAAGGCCATGCCGCGAAAACCCCAGACGTCGATGTGGTTGAGGCCGACCGCCCTGACGCGGATCTGCACCTCGCCGGGCCCTGGCGGAGGGGGGGCCGCGATGTCGCCGAGGCGGAGATCGCGATCTCCGAAGAGCTGAAGGGCTTGCATGGCGGCGGTTTAGGACGCCTCACACGCAAAGGCGACTGCCGGACGGTCTTTGGCCGTCCCAAAGGCAGGCCGAATCTAGCGATGCACGCCCATCATGGCGGTCAGTCCGCCATCAACGGGCAGGACGGCCCCGGTGATGTAGGCCGCGCCGGGGCTCATGAGGAAGCCGACCAGGGCCGCGACCTCGTCCACGCGGGCGAATCGGCCCGACGGGATCTGCTTCTCCATCGCGGCCCGGTGGGCCGCGTAGGAGGCCATCATCTCGGTGTCGATGAAGCCCGGAGCCACGTAGTTGACGGTGATGCCGCGCTTGGCCGTCTCAATCGCCAGGGTGCGGCTGTAGGACAGAAGGGCTCCCTTGGACGCCGCATAGGCGGCGTTGCCGGCATTGGCCTGCAGCGCGGCCACCGAGCCGATCACCGCGATGCGGCCCTCCCGCCGGCGCAGCATGCCGCGCAGCACGGCCTTCGCGAGGCGCGTCAGGGACCAGAAGTTCACCTGCATGGCGATCTCCGCCTGGTCCTGGGACATGATGGCCGCCAGCGCGTCGTAGGGCTGGCCGGCATTGTGGACCAGGCCGAAATAGCCCGCGGCCTCGACCTGCTCGGCGAACCCGTCCAGCGCCGCCCGGTCCGCGAGGTCGACCGCGCGGCTCGACAGGCGCGCCTCCGGGTGCTCGGCGCCGAGCCGGGCGATCAGGCGCTCCGCCGCCTCGCCGGACGCCCGGTAGGTGAAATCGACGTCGAAGCCGGAGGCCGCGAGGGTTGCGACGATGGCGGCCCCGAGCCCGCGCCCGCCGCCCGTGACGAGGACGCGGCGCCGTTCCGGGTTGTCGCTCATGCCGGCTCCGCGCCGATCAGCAGACAGGTGTTCTGGCCGCCGAACCCGAACGAGTTCGACAGCACGTGCCGCACCCGGTGGTCGCGTGCGACGTTCGGCACCACGTCCAGCGGAATGGCCGGGTCCGGCACCGCGTAGTTGATGGTCGGCGGCAGGCGCCCGTGCGCGATCGTCAGAAGCGAGACGACGGCCTCGACGGCTCCGGCCGCCGTCAGCGTGTGCCCGATCATCGACTTGTTGGACGAGATCGGCACCTCGCGCATGCGCTCGCCCAGCACCGTCATCAGGCCGAGCGCCTCCATCTTGTCGTTCTCGGGCGTGCCCGTGCCGTGCGCGTTCACGTAGTCGATGTCGTCGGACCTCAGCCCCGCATCCGCGATGGCGCCCCGAATGGCGGCCACGATGGGGGCGCCGTCCGGGCTGGAGCGGGTGCGGTGGAAGCCATCGCCGCGCTCGCCGCAGCCCAGCACGTAACCCAGGATGCGGGCGCCGCGGGCCCGGGCCGCCGCCGCGCTTTCGAGCACCAGCGCGGCCGCGCCCTCCCCCATGACGAAGCCGTCCCGGTTCTTGGCGAAGGGCTTGGCGGCCGCGTCCGGGGGATCGTTCTGGGTCGACAAGGCTGACAGCAGGGAGAAGCGGATCAGCGATTCGGGGTTCACGGAGCCGTCGGTCCCGATGCACAGCGCCGCCTCGACCTCGCCGCGCCGGATCGCCTCGACCCCGAGCTGAACCGCGGTGGCGCCGGACGAGCAGGCCGTCGACAGCGAAATGGGCGAACCGACGGTGCCGAAACGGTCCGCGATCCGATCCGCCACCGTGCCGAAGCTGAAGAGATCGTGCCAGTCGTGGAAGCGGCCGGTTGCGGCCGCGCTCAGCAGCTCCGCGTAGGTCACCTCGCCGCCGCCGCCCGGCGGAACCGCCTCCGCCAGGGCCCGACGCTGCGTCCACTCGACCTCGACGGGCGGCACGGCCATGAACAGCGCGCCCGGGAAGTCGCCTGGACGCCCGAGCGCGGCCTGCTCGACCGCCTCCTCGGCCGCGAGCTCGGCCAGCCTCTCGGCCAGCGCCGGCGCGCAGAAGGGCTCGGCCGCCACGAAATCGACCGTGCCGGCGATCCGCGTCCGGAGCCCGTCCGTCGGGAAGCGCGTCACGGCATGGATGCCGGATCGGCCCGCGGTCAGCGCGCCCCAGTTCTCGGCCTGGCCGCGCCCGAGCGACGTCACGAGACCGAGCCCGGTCACTGCGACGAGCGGCCGGCCCTGGTGATCGACGGTTGAGGTTGCTGCCATGCCGTCTCTTACGGCAATCCGGTCAGCCGAACCAAACCTGCGCCACGCCGGTGCCCGACGGAGGTGACCACCACCTCGCCCGCCTGCCGGTCGGCCAGAAGGGCCGTCGCCAGCACGGCCCCCAAGGGCGCGCTCGCCTCGAGGGTGTGGCCGACGAGATCGCCCACGGCGTGAACGGTCGCGTCCGGCGCGAGCGCCGCGAGCGCGGCGTGTTCCGCGCTCGTCTGGGCCGACACCCCGGTCGCGCCGGACAGCACGAGCGCGTCCGCGGCCGCGCCGCTCTCCCGCCACAGGCGGGTCAGGTCGGCGCCGGCCTCGTCCGGACGCGGCGACCGCATCGACCGAACTGGGGCGAGGCGCGCCAGTCCGGCGGCGCCGCGCCGGGCGGCGTGCTCGGCCGATTCGAGAACCAGGAAGGCACCGCCGGAGCCCAGGATCAGCCCGCCGCCCGCCGCCGGACGATCCCACACGCTGGCGAAGGCCGATCGCCACAGCAGGCCCGACAGCGCGAAGTTCAGCAGCGCGTCGGGCCGTTCGGCATTGTAGGAGCCGCCGACCAGCATGATCTCGGCCTGCCCGGCTGCGATCCGGGCCTGTGCGATGCGCAGCGCATCGACCCCGCAGGCCTCCTCGCCCATGAAGGTCCGGGAGGCGCCGGTGACGCCGTGCACGATGGCGATGTTGCCGGCCAGGAGGTTTGAGAGCTGCGCCAGAAACAGCGTCGGCCGAAGATCGCTCGTCAGCCGCTCGTTCAGATAGGCACCCGGGTCGGCCGCGGTCCGCAGCCCGGTCAGGATCTGGCAGTCGACCGCGTCGTCACGCTCGCCGCCACCCGCCGCGACCACGAGCTGCATGCGGGACTTGGTGTCCGGATCGTCCTTGAGACCGGCCGAGTCGAGCGCCAGCCCGGCGGCATAGACGCCGAGCTTCTGCCAGGCCTCCATCTGCCGCTGGTCCGCCTTCTTGGGGATCTGCAGCCCCCACTCGACCGCGGCCGCCGGATGCACCGCGTAGGGTGCGAAGCGCTCGGTCTCGAGGCGGGGCTGTGCGGGGCCGGCCAGGGCCACGAGATGCGGCTCGGGTCCCTCGCCGAGGCTCGACACGATGCCGGTTCCGGTGACGAGGACGTCACGGCCCGTCATGATTCCAACTCGACGAGCCCGATCTGGCGGGCGCGCTCGCGCATGCGCTCGGCCAGCGCACCCGGAAACGGCATGGTGCGGAAACGGAGCTCCGCATCCGCGATGCGCTTGCCCCCTGTGGCGATGCGGGCCTTGGTCGCCACGTAGCCCGATCCTTCGTGCGCGACATGCGCCTCGACCTCGAGCTCGGCGCCCGGCCCGACGAAGTCCCGGAAGCGGGCGCGGTCGACCGCCATCAGAAACGGCATCTCGGCGAAGGACCGCATGGCCAAAACGAGGTAGCCGGAGGCCTGCGCCATCGTCTCGGTCAGGAGCACGCCCGGAACGAGCGGATAATCCGGGAAGTGCCCCTCGAAGACGGGGCTCGCCTGGGGCACGGTCGAGCGCGTCTCGATGCGCCGTCCCACGAGATCGAGCGCGGCGACGCGGTCGATCATCTCGAAGTATTCGAGGCGCATCTCAGGCGGGGCGCGGCAGCCTGCCTCGTCCGGCCGCGAAGTCGCTCAAGCCGCCTTCGCGGCCACCAGGGCGTCGATCCGGGACACGAGGTTCTTGATCACGAAATACTCTTCGGCCGGGACTTTGCCCTCGTTGACCTCCTGGGTCCACTGCTCGAGCGGCAGCTTGATGCCGAACGCCTTGTCGATCGCGAACGCGATATCCAGGAACGCGAGCGAGTCGATGCCGAGATCCTCGATCGCGTGGCTCTCCGGCGTCACCGTCTCGCGGGGGATGTCGGCCGTTTCGGCGATGATGCCCGCGACCGTGTCATAGGTGGAGGACATAGCCCCGTTCTCTCTTGTGTCAGCTGTCGTGGAAGAAGCGCGCGGTGCGGCGCAATCCGCCGCGCTTACACGACGGGTGGGGGTGGAGCAACACGAGGCACCGTCCGGGCGCCCCGCGCCGGTCAGGTATCGTGGTCCCGCACGGCGGCGACGAGCAGCGACAGCACGCTCCAGACCGCGAGCGCGCAGGCGAACACCACCACGACATCGGCGCCCCGGCGGGGAAACAGCGCCATCTGGGCAAGGGCGGGCTGCACGAAGGTCACGAGGTAGAGCTGCTGCCGGTCGGCCTCGACCCGCGCCCCCTCCGCGAGCGCCATCACGGTCGTGTAGAACTTCTCGGAGAACTCGCGCTCGAGCATGAGCCCTTCGTAGACGGCCAGCGCCTTGGAGGCCGTCTTGTCCTCGCCGTCCGCCTGCGTCGTGAGCTCCCGCTCGATGTCCTGGATCTGGGTCGTCAGCGCGGCGAGCCGGGCGGACAGCACCTGCACGGAGGGCGCGTTCGCGGACAGCGAGAACCGGGCGGTCGTCAACTCGTTGGACAGCTCGATCTTCTCCGCCCGAAGCAGGCCCAGCAGCTTCGACACCGCCTCCGCGGATTTCACCGGGTCGAGAAACCCGGTCTCGTTGCGGAAGCGCTGCATCGAGGTCGCGGCGGCCTTCACGCGGGCCTCCGCCCGCGCCAGCTCCTCGTTTGCGAACCGCACGGCGTCCTCGCGCTTGCGCCGGGAGATGTCGTTCACGAGCTCCTCGCTCGCCTTCAGAATGGAGCGCGACAGGTTGAGCGCGTCCTCCGGCGTGAACGCCCGGACCTCGAGACTGACCACGCCGGAGATCGAATCGACGCTGGCCGACGCCATGCGGCTCCAGTACTTGCGCAGACGCTCGGCCGGGGCGTCGGCATTCAGGCGCGAGAGCCAGTCCACGCTCTCGCGCGCGAACAGGCTGCGCAGCCGCTCGTCCTTCTCCAGACGGTCCAGCATGGGGCCGCTCTGGATGTAGTTCGCGACGATGTAGGCGTCCTGGTTGGAGTTCATCATCGTCAGGTTGCCGGCCATGCTGGCGCCGGCAGCCGTGGTCGGCAGCTTCTCGGAGGCGCCGCGAACGGCGAACTTCGCTTCCGAGACGAAGATGTCGGAGGCCACGAAGGCATAGTAATAGGCCGCCACCGCGGTCGGCAGCAGCACCATCAGGATGAAGCTGACGATGAGCCCGGCGGGCCCGAACAGGGTCAGGGGGCGGCGCGAGCGGCCCACCAGCGGCTCGGCGGCCCGGCCAGCGACCAGCGCCCGCGGCGACCCGGCACGCGCAACCGCGCCCGCCGAGACATTCGGAAGGACATCCACGCGAGTCGGGGTTTCCGTCTCGACCTGCTGACTCACGATTTGCCCATTCGGATGCGCGAACGAAGCCCTCGCGGGCTGTCGCCGGGCGACAGCCGCTCATGCATGTTAAAGGCAATCCGCGTCTTCGGAAACCTTACGGTTCGGGAGTAGCGCCGTATTGCGGCGCAACCTGGGCCGACGGACCGGAGCGCTCCTCCGTTACCGGAAGGCGGCGGCCGCCGAGGCGGTGCTGGCCGCGGTGGTCACGGGCGAGGTGATCGTCCCGATCAGCGACAGGAACTTCTGCAGCTCGGCGCCGGTCGCGTTCGCCACGTACAGCACGTCCTTGTCCCGCATCGCAAAGCCCCGGGCCAGGAAGTAGTTCTTCGCGTCCCGCAGCGTCAGCCGGTACACCACCGGGATGAGCTTCTCGCGCTTGTCGATGTCGCGACCGGGAACGAGGGCCCGCACGATGGACGGCGGCTCGAACCGGAGCAGGAAGATCCCGTCGGGGTCGGACCTGAAGTCGAGGAGCCCGCCGGCCCGCGCGACAGCCTCCTCGAGGGTGAGGGAGATGCGCCCGAACGGCACCACCGTATTGGAGCCGATCGCCCCGAACGTCGTGTAGGTCTGCGGCTCGCGAACCAGCGTCAGGATGTCGCCAGGCCGCAAAAAGACGTTCTCCTGGGGAGTGGCCAGAATCGTCTCGAGCGGCACGGTGGCGGTCGTGTTCCCGCGGGTCAGCCTGACGAACGCGTCGTGAACGGTTCCGCGCACGCCGCCGACGCTGCCGATCACGTCCATCACGCGGTCGCCGCGCGGGCCCAGCGGGACGCGGGCGCCGTTCGTGACCTCGCCGGTCACCGTGACGCTGTTGGAGGTGCTCCGGCTGATGGTGACCAGGGCCTGGGGCTCGATCGCCTTTCCGGCCAGGCGCTCGAGAACCTCGCGCTCGACGTCCGCAGGCCGCCGTCCGACGACGTTCAACCGTCCCGCGTACGGAACCGCGATCGTGCCGTCGCGCGAGACGGTCTGGTCGGGGATGATCGCGCTGCGGGACCCCGTCCCGAAGCGATCAACGGCCGGGGAGGAGAACAACCCTCCCGCCGCCGCTTCCCAGATGGTGACCCGGACGTCGTCGCCGACGCCGATCCGCAGGTCCGGAGCCGGGCGGTAATCGCCGAAGCGGGCCCGGAAGGACGGACCCGGAAAGCTCGCGAGAATCGACACGACGCGCTCGTCGATGTCCAGCACGACGTAGCGCTTTTCGACGTCGTTATCCCCGTTCTGGACGACCTCGTCCGTCAACGGTCCGGTACTGGGCAACGCGGAACAGCCGGCAAGGAGCAGGGCCGTCCCGAGCGTCGCGACAAACAATTTCACGCCGTCAGACCTCGAGAGACGATGGATCACGCGATGGGCCGGACATTTGCCACCAATTGGCCCGGGAGCAAAGCGCCGAGGGCCGAGCCCGGCGATATCGGCAGAACCTTGTCTCCGGTTCGACACACCTGCCGCATCCCCTTCCGCCACCCCGACCGGTCGGGTTAGAGGTGTGCATTGTGACCGCGGCGGGACTAAAACATGATGAAAAAGCCGCGGATGAGAGCCGGTCGATTGTGAACCGCTATTTCCTGCTGCTGATGCGCTTCATCACGGACGACCACACGCCCGATGAGCGTCAGGCCATCTACGACCGCGCACGCCGCGCGCTGCTGCAGCAGCTCCTCGAGGCGGACCCCGGCGGCGCGGACAGCCAGTCGGCTTACGAGCGGCTGACGTTCGAGGAGGCCGTCCGGACCGTGGAAGCCGGGGTCGCCCGGTGGGGCCACCGGGACAGGTCCTAGGGGCGCGCGCTCAGATGTCGGCCAGCAGACCGTCCACGATGCCGAAATGAGCGGCCCAGGTCGGCGGGACGAAGCTGCCCGTGGCGCCCTCGGGCGGGCGCGTCCCCAGCCGCAGAACCGCATCGCGCCAGCCCGGCCCGTCCGTGGGGTCGAGGAACGTCGCCTCGCGGCCTGCGACCTCCCGGTGGGCCGCGATGTCGGACGCGATCACCGGCGTGCCGACCGCGAGCGCTTCGACGACCGGAATGCCGTAGCCTTCCGCGAAGGACGGCATCAGGAGCGCGCGCGCGCCGGCCACGAGTTCCGCGAGGGCGTGGGTCGAGATCCCCGGGGCTTCGATCACGTGGCCCCGCAAGGCGCGGCACCGGTCCAGCAGGTCGATCGCGGCCTCGCTTTCCCAGCCCCGCCGGCCGACGATCACGAGCGCCGGCGCCTCGGGGCCGAGCCGTGCGGCGAGATCCCGCCAGAGGTGCAGCAGAAGAAGATGATTCTTGCGGGCCTCGATCGTGCTGCACACCACGAAATAGGGCCGGCGGGCCTCCATCCTGCGCGGGACCTCCAGGAAGGCCGATTCCACGCCGAGCGGCGCCACGACGGTTCGCGGCTGGCGCAGGCCCTCCGTCGCGAGATGGCGCCCGAGCCTGTCGGCGACGTCCTGCGAGTTGGCGATCACGGCGGCCGCATGGCGGGCGATGGTCGCCATGCGGATGCGGTGACGTGCGTCCTCGCCCGGCACGACATATTCGGGGAAGTCGATCGGGATCAGGTCGTGGACGAAGAAGACGGGGCGGATATCCGGCCGCGTCTCCAACCAGGCGAAGCTCTCGGGAAGGTCGAGGCGCAGATGCGAGGTATGAAGATAGATCGCGTCCTGCGGAGCGGAGGGCGCGGCACGCCACCGGAAGGCGGAGGTCTCCCGAAGCGCCTGGTCCAGGACGCGCAGCCAGGGTGGGCCGCGGCGAGTCGGCCTGGCGGCCTCCCTGGCCGGCTGCTCCGCCCCGCCGAGCCACGCCTTGACGCGCGCCAGAACCGGATCGTTCTCCGGCGCGACCTCCTCGCGCCAGCGTTCCCCGACCGTGCGCAGCAGACCCCTTCGGGCCCCGGCCGGCATGAGGCGAGCGCCCGTATACGTGACGGCCACCGCCTCGCCGCCGGGCTGTTCCGTCAGGAAGCGGCGCGCATAGGCGAG
>JAQGJJ010000057.1 GCA_028290695.1 Enterovirga sp.
GACGCGATTCGGGACCCCTTCGCGTCCCTCGAACCCGTCCGGATCGCCCGCTTGTTCGGCGGGCGCCGCATCTCGATCAAGGGCTGCGCCGTCGCGCTCGTGTTCGACGGGCGGATCGATCTGAAGACCGGATCCGCAGGCGAGGCGCTGTTCGCCAAGGCGGGCGGCGGACCCTTCACCGACCGGCGCGGGGGACGGCTCGTCGCGATCTCGTATTGGAGTGCCCCGGTCGAGGTGGTCGATGATCCGGAGCAGATGGGCAACTGGGCGAGGTAGGCGCTCGCGGTCGCAAGGCCGAGGCCGGCTCAGCGCATGACGTTGCCCGGTCGCGGCCTCAATCCTTCGGCCGAAGGCCGGACAGAACCGCGAAGGGCGAAGCCGCGGCGGGGTCGTCCGGCAGCGTCTCCTCGCTGAGCGCGGCGCCCGGCTTTTTCGGATAGGGATCCAGACCGAGCGCCAGGAACTCGGCGGTGATCGCGCCGAGGTCGACGCGCCCGTCGACCAACTCGTCGGGCGCGTCGAGATCGGCCTCCTGCTCCTCCTCGGACGTCCTCTGCCGGGGCGGGCGAGGTTCGGTGAACGCGACGTTCACCTCCTCGTCGAGCACGGACTCGAAGGGCTCCAGCGTGACCACGCAGGTCTGCACGATCTCCGCCCGGACCCGCCCGATCACCTTGACGCCCCGCGGCGTGCCGGTCACCCGAAGGCTGGCCGTCAGGCTGCGGATTGCCGGAAGGTTGAGGTCGGCCGCAAGCGCTGCCCGCTCGGCCTCGCTCGCCTCGACCTTGATCTCGGTGCCGCGATCCGGCAGCCGGCCGATCAGAAAAGGTCGCGAGAGCGGGCCGACACTGTCGGGCGTCACCGCACGGGCTCCGGCTTCGCGGCCGCGGCAGCCGCGAAGAGCGGCCCGGACAGAATCCCCTGAAGGTCGGCGCGGGCAAGCATGGCCTCGCTCGCCAGCAAAACCCGCGCGAGCGGGCGCGCGGGTGCCGCATCCATCTCGAGCCGCATCCCGATCTCCACCGCCAGCGCCTCCGGGTCACGCGCGTCCAGCAGCGGATCGTATTTCGCGACCCGGTCGTAGAACGCCTGACCCAACTTCTTCATCCGCTTCGGCACGCCGAAATCCCCGATCCCCATCTCGCGCAGCGCAATCTCCAGATGCGCGAACACCGAATCCACAAGGTCCTGGGCCACTTCGGCGGCGGGAGCCGGCAGCGCTCTCAGCCTCCGCAGCACGAGAAGCACGTGAAGCACGAGCGCCTCGAACCGCCCTTCCATCGTGTCTGGCAGCCCGTCGCGGCCGAACAAGGCAGGATCGCGCGAGGCGGCGACGATGTGCGCATGAAGCGCCTCGACGGTCTCGCGCCCGGAAGGCTTGCGCCGAAAGCCGAACATGCCCCTACCAGCCTGAACGGAGGCGCCTTGTCAAAGCCATAACCGGCCGGTACGCGAAACCCGCGACGGACCAGAACACGATCAATCGAGGGGGTTTCATGCAGCGTCGGCGTCTTCGCTTCGCCGCTTACGCAATCGGCGCGGCTCTTCTGTCGGCGTCCGTCTCCGGCTGCATGATCGGCGAGGACCTGCACAAGGGCTACGTGCTCGACGAGCGCGCGCTGGCGCAGGTGAAACCCGGCATGTCGGCCGAACAGGTTCTCCAACTCCTGGGCACGCCGACCACCGTGTCCACGGTCGGAAATCGGAGCTGGTATTACATCAGCCAGGTCCAGAGCCGGACCCTGCACTTCCTCGGCGAGAGCGTGACCGACCAGCGGGTCACCGCGATCTACTTCTCGCCCGGCCTGAAGGTGGAGCGCACCGCGTTATACGGCCTCCAGGAAGGCAAGGTGTTCGACTTCATCTCGCGTCGGACGGAGGCGGGCGGTTCGGAAGCGAACTTCGTGACCCAGCTCTTCCGCGGCCTCGGGACCTTCGTCCCCAAGAACTAGCCGGGAGAGCGTCCTAAGGGCGCGGAGGTTCGACGGGAACAGCAGGGGCGCTGCTCCGTTCGTAGAGGTTGGCCGATGGCCGGCCGAAGCGGACGCGAATGAGCGACTCCATGGCTGTGAGCGAGTGGAAGATCCCGAAGGGAGCGCAGCCAAAGCCGGACGATTACGGCTTCGACCTCGACCGGGCGCTGTCCTCCGTGGTTGCGCTGAGCGCGACGGTTCCGCGCGACGCCTTCACGGCCGAGACGCTCGGGACGGAGCGGGCCGGCAATGCCGTCGTCATCGGCGAGACCGGGCTGGTTCTGACGATCGGCTACCTGGTCACGGAGGCGGATGCGATCTGGCTCACCACCAATGCCGGGAGGGTCGTGGCTGGGGACGTGCTCGGCTACGACCAGGAGACCGGCTTCGGCCTGGTCCAGGCCCTCGGCCGCCTGGAGGTTCCGGCCCTGCCCATCGGCTCCTCGGCGGGGGCGAAGCTCGGGGACGAGGTGGTCGTTGCCGGCGCCGGCGGCCGGCAGCGCTCGGTGGCGGCCCGCATCGTCGCGAAGCAGGAATTCGCCGGTTATTGGGAATACCTCCTGGACGAGGCCATCTTCACCAGTCCGCCCCACCCGCAATGGGGCGGCACGGCCATGATCGGCGCCCGCGGCGAACTGCTCGGGATCGGCTCCCTGCAGCTTCAGCAGGATCGGCCCGGCAAGGGTTCGGAGAACCTCAACCTGATGGTGCCGATCGACCTGTCGGTCCCGATCCTGAACGATCTCAGGACCCAGGGTGCGGCGCGGCGGCCGCCGCGGCCCTGGCTCGGGCTCTACGCCACGGAGGTGGAGGGTCATGTGGTGGTGGCCGGCCTGACGGATGGCGGGCCGGCGGAAGGGGCGGGCCTGGAGATGGGCGACATCGTGGTCGCGGTCGGCGGCACGGAGGTCAGCACGCTGTCAGGCCTCTACCGGACGGTGTGGTCGCTCGGCGAGGCCGGGATCGAGATCCCGTTCCGCATCCAGCGCGGCGGCCGCACGCTCGACGTCGGCGTGACCTCGACGGACCGGGCGAAGCTGCTGCGTCGCCCCGTCCTGCACTGATACGGGGGCGGCGCTAGGCGACCCGCTCGAACGCCATCGCGACACCCTGGCCCACGCCCACGCACATCGTCGCAAGGCCGTAGCGGCCACCGCGACGGCCGAGCTCCTGCACGACGTCGGATGCGATGCGGGTGCCCGACATGCCGAGCGGGTGTCCGAGCGCGATCCCGCCGCCGTTCGGATTGACGTGCTCCGCATCGTCCGGAACGCCGAGCTGGCGCAGCGAGGCGAGCACCTGCGACGCAAAGGCTTCGTTGAGCTCGATCACGTCGAAATCGGCGATAGCCAGGCCGAGGCGCTGCAGCAGCTTCTCGGTCGCCGGGACCGGCCCGATCCCCATGATGCGGGGCGGCACGCCGGCGGAGGCGAGGCCGAGAATCCTGGCCCGGGGGGTGAGGCCGTGGCGCGCGACGGCCGCCGCGGAGGCCAGGATCATCGCGGCGGCGCCGTCGTTCACGCCGGACGCGTTGCCGGCCGTGACGCTGCCACCGGCCCGGATCGGCTTGAGCTTGGCCAGGGCCTCGGCCGTTGTGTCGGGGCGCAGGTGCTCGTCGCGATCGACCCGCGCGACCTCGCCTTTGCGGCCCGGGATCTCGACGGCGACGATCCCCTCCGCCAGGCGTCCCTCCGCCTGGGCACGGCCGGCGCGGTCCTGCGACCGTAGCGCGAACGCGTCCTGGTCGGCGCGGCTGACCTGGAACTCCTCGGCGACGTTCTCGGCCGTGTCCGGCATCGAATCGACGCCGTATTGCGCCTTCATCAGCGCGTTGACGAAGCGCCAGCCGATGGTCGTGTCGTAGGTCTCGGCCGTGCGCTGGAAGGGCGCGCTCGCCTTGCCGGTCACGAAGGGCGCGCGGGTCATGGATTCGACGCCGCCCGCGATGCAGAGATCCGCCTCGCCCGCCTTGATGGCGCGGGCCGCGATGCCGATCGCGTCGAGGCCGGAGGCGCAGAGGCGGTTGACGGTCGCGGCCGGGACGCTCGTCGGCAGCCCGGCCAGGAGCGAGGCCATGCGGGCGACGTTGCGGTTGTCCTCGCCGGCCTGGTTGGCGCAGCCCAGCACCACCTCGTCCACCGCCTCGGCGATGCCCGGGCGACGGCGCATCAGCTCCCGGATCGGAACCGCCGCCAGATCGTCCGTCCGAACGGAGGCGAGGCCGCCGCCATACCGCCCGACCGGCGTGCGCACCGCGTCGCAGATGAAGACCTCGGCCATCCTGGTTGTCCTTCTCCACCGGCCCTACGTCGCGAGGGGCCTTGCTCACCGTTCCTCGGCGACGATCCCGAGAAACCCCGGTCGGATCGCGCGGCTCGCTCGGCAATCCGGCGGCGCTGGGCAACCCTGCCCGATGCGCGGATCGCCTTATTCGGCGGCGTCCCGCAGCAGCGGAGTGCCCGGCTTGTAGCTCGCGCCCGGCCACACGTTCGGGGCGGCGCGAAGGTATTGCGGCGGGCGCGCCACCTCGCCGCCGAGAACGCGGGCCGCGTTCCACGGCCAATGCGGCTCGTCCATGATGGTGCGGGCCAGCGCGATCATGTCGGCCTGCCCGGAGGCGACGATCTCCTCCGCCTGCTCGGGCGTGACGATCAGGCCCACGCTCCAGACCGGGATGCCGACCCGGCGCTTGATCTCGGCCGCGAACGGCGCCTGGTAGCCCGGCCCGATGGCGATCTTGGCACGGCCGCCGACGCCGCCCGAGGTGACGTCGACGTAGTCGCAGCCGCGTGCCTTCAGCTCGGCCGCGAAGGCGACGGCCTCCTCGATGTCGATCCCGCCGTCCACCCAATCGGACCCGGTGATGCGGGCTCCGAGGGCGATCTCTGCCGGGCAGACCTCGCGCATCGCCTCGAATACACGGAGCGGGAAGCGCATCCGGTTCTCCAGGCTGCCGCCGTAGGCGTCCGTACGCATGTTCGAGACCGGCGACAGGAACTGGTGCAGCAGATAGCCGTGCGCACCGTGCATCTCGATCAGCTCGAAGCCCAGCGCGACCGAGCGCCGAGTCGCTGCCGCAAATGCCTTCACGATGCGGTCGAGGTCCTCCTCCGTGGCGGCGCGCGGCGTGTGCCAGTCATCCGCAAACGGTACGGCGGAGGCCGAAACAGTCTGCCACGGATCTTCGCCGTCCCGCAGCGCGCGGCCGCCTTCCCACGGCACGCTCTGCGAGGCCTTGCGGCCGGCGTGGCCGAGCTGGATGCCGAGCTTGGCGGATCCGTATCGGCGGCAGAAGCCGAGCACGCGGTGCAGGGCCGCCACGTTGTCGTCGTTGTAGAGCCCGAGATCGCCATGGGTGATGCGGCCGTCCGGCTCCACCGCGGTCGCCTCCGCCACCACGAGACCCGCGCCGGACATGGCGAGCTGGCCCAGATGCGCGAGGTGCCAGTCCGTCGCGTCGCCGTGGACCGCGCTGTACTGGCACATCGGCGACACGACGATGCGGTTGTCGAAATCCTGTCCGCCGAGGCGGATGGGGGAAAAGAGCTGGCTCATGGGGACTCCGCTGCGCTGCACCCAGATAAGCCGGGCGATCATGTTCGTCGATGCGGGAAGACGCTCAGATGCAGCGTCCGCCATCCACCGTCAGCACGGCTCCGGTCACCATCTCGGATTCGTCCGAGCACAGAAACAGAGCCGAGTTGGCGATGTCCTGCGGCGTGGAAAGCCGGCCCCAGGGCACGGAGGCCCGGAAGGCCTCCCGCTTCTCGGGCGTGTCCTCGCCCATGAAGCTCGCCAGGAGCGGTGTCTCGCCCGCCACCGGCGCGATGGCGTTGACCCGGACCTTGTCGGGCGCGAGCTCGATCGCCATCGACTTCGACAGGAGGTTCACCGCCCCTTTCGAGGCGTTGTACCAGGTGAGTCCGGGACGGGGCCGCAGGCCCGCGGTCGAGCCGATGTTGAGGATCACGCCGCGCCCGCGCGAGCGGAAATGCGGCACCACCGCCCTTGCCAGCAGGTAGATCGATTTCACGTTCACCGCGAAGATGCGGTCGAACTCGTCCTCCTCGACCTCCAGCATCGGCCGGTTGCGGTGGGTGGTGCCGGCATTGTTGACCAGGATGTCGAGATGCCCCAGCCCCTTGATGGCGTCGTCGGCCACGCGGGCCACCTCGGCGGAATCGGCCACGTCGCACCGCATCGGGATGGCGGCCGGGCCGAGCTCGGCGGCCGCCTTTGCGACCGCGTCGCCGTTGATGTCCAGCATGGCGACGAGCGCGCCCTCGCGGATGAACGTCTGCGCAATGCCGAGGCCGAAGCCTTGCGCCGCCCCGGTCACGATCGCGGTTCTGTTGCGAAGCCTCAACTCACCCTCCCGCGGCCGGTTCTGCTGTCCGGCCCCGATGCCCTATCCCGCGCTTCGGGCAAGGAGGCAACCGGCGCGGCGGCTGCAGAGGCCCGACAGGGAGGGGCGGGGAAACACGGCCCCTCCAGAGGGCGCCCGGCATCCCGGCGGCGTGGGCAGCGAGCCCCGATGGCGGGCATGCCGAAGCCCCCGCGAAGGGCGGGTCCGGCCTTGTTCGCGGTTCAAAGAGCGGTCTCGACCCAGTGAGGGGACGGGACGCCGGTTCTCCGGCCTGTTTGGCGCGCTTTTCTATGGGGGGTGCCAGGTCTCTCCCGGCGTCCCGTC
>JAQGJJ010000076.1 GCA_028290695.1 Enterovirga sp.
GCCGCAAACCGAATCCGGTTACCTCGGCGTCCCAAATGACCGCTTCGGTCTTCCCAGCAGGCAGGGATGCTCGATTCACGACCGCATCTGTTAGCTTCAGCTTCGTTACGCTACCCGACGGTTCGGGCAGCACCGGGGCAGCACCGCCTCTATCAACCGACATGACCCCTGATGACCCTTAATGACCCGAGGGACATAGAGATATCAGTGCATTAGGCGGATGTCATCCACCAGCGTAATCCTGGATGACCGCGGTCGCACAACCTTGCCAAGGTTGGGGTCGAGGGTTCGAATCCCTTCGCCCGCTCCAAATTTCAGGCACTCAAGACGCTCAGAACAGGCCCGCTTCGGCGGGCCTTTCTCGTTTCGGCGGCGCTTCTCCCCGGCGCCTGCCAGGGCCGGAGCGTGCGAGCGGCGGGGTTCTGCTTCATATGGGCGGTTCCCGACCCGTGGACACCCGATGCCTCCCAACCACCGCATGGCCGCAACCGAGTGGGCGCTGCTGGCCCTGCTGTCGCTCCTGTGGGGCGGCTCGTTCTTCTTCGCCAAGGTCGCGGTCGCCACCCTGCCGCCCCTCACGGTCGTGCTCGCCCGGGTCGGGCTGGCCGCGCTGGCGCTCGCCCTCTACCTGCGCTGGCGCGGCACGCCCTGGCCGCGCGACAGGGCCGTCTGGCGCGCCTTCGTCGGAATGGGCCTGCTCAACAACCTCATCCCGTTCGCCTTGATGTTCTGGGGCCAGACGGTGCTGTCCAGTGCGCTCGCCTCCGTGCTCAACGCCACCACGCCCGTGTTCTCGCTCCTGGTCGCCCATGTCCTGACCGCCGACGAGAAGCTGGCCGTGCACAAGGTCGTCGGGATCGCCCTGGGCGTCGCGGGCGTTGCGGTGCTCGTCGGCGTCGAAGCGGTGTCGCAAGCCGACCCGGCGATCCTCCCGATCCTCGCCTGCCTGGGCGCGGCGCTCTCCTATGGCTTCGCCAGCGTCTTTGGACGTCGGTTCAAGCGGCTGGGCATCGACCCCGTCGTCGGGGCCTTCGGGCAGACCGCGGCGACGAGCCTGATGACGGTGCCGCTGGTCCTGGCCGTGGCGGCACCGTGGCACAGCGCCTGGCCGGACGCGCCGACCTGGGCGGCCCTCGTCGGCCTCGCCCTCCTGTCGACGGCGCTGGCCTATGTTCTGTTTTTCCAGCTGCTCGCGACCGTGGGGGCCATCAACACCTCGCTGGTAACGCTCCTGATCCCGGTGAGTGCGATCCTGCTCGGGAGCGTGTTCCTGGGCGAGCGGCTGACCGGCCCGCAGATCGGCGGCATGCTGCTGATCGGGGCAGGCCTGCTCGCCATCGACGGACGCATTCTGGCACGGCACCGCGTGAGGGCCTGACGCCATCGGGCACACGTTCTGGACGAACCGGACCTCCGTGTTCGGATCCCCCGTGTCGAACCGTTGTCGGCGCCACGTCGCAATCACGCCGTCGGCGGGATCGCCCGTTCGAGGAAGCCGCCGTATCGGGTGATCTGCTGGTCAGGGCAGGACCGGAGAATTCCGTCGGCCCGGCGCCCCCGTTCAGGGGGCGACGGCCCTCCCCTGAGGCGGGCGGGGCGGCTCAATCCTCGCCGAGCGTCTCGACGTTGCCGCACACGCTGATGCTCTGTCCGGAGATGCGCCGCCCGGGGCCGCAGGCGAGGTACACGGCCATGTCCGCGATCTCGTTGGCCGTGACTGTGGTCCGCAGCGAGATCTTGCGGACAAAGGCCGCCCGCGCCTCCTCGACCGTGCTGCCAAGTTCCTCGGCCCGCGCCGTGAGCACGCGCTCCAGCCTTTCGCCTTCCACAGGCCCGGGCAGGATCGCGTTCACGGAAATGCCGCGCGGCCCGAGTTCCATGGCGAGCGTCTCGGTCAGGCCGACGACGCCGAACTTGGACGTCGCGTAGGGAAGCCGCAGGGGCACGCCCAGACGTCCGGCGACGGACGCCATGTTCACGATGGCGCCCCCGCCCGCCGCCACGAGGGCCGGCACCGCCCGCCGGGTCGCCAGGAACATGCTGTCGAGATTCACCGACAGCGTCCTGCGCCAATCCGCGAAGGCGATGGCCTCGATCCGGGCCGTCGGGCCCGCCATCCCGGCGTTGTTGACGAGCACGTCGAGCCCGCCCAGGGCTGCGATGGCGTCCGCCATGAAGCGGTCCATGGCCGCCTCATCGGCCACATCCGCCCGGTGCCCGACGATGCCGGGATCGGAGCCGGACAGCGCCGCGAGCGCAGCCTCGGCCAGGTCGCACACATGGACCCGGGCCCCTTTGGCCGCGAAGGCCCGGGCGATCGCAAGCCCGATGCCGGCCGCCCCGGCCGTCACGATGACCCGCTTGCCTGCACATTCCATCCGACCCATCCGCCCCTCTCCTCAGGCTGCCCGCAACGGGACCGGGGGCCGGTTCCACTTGACCGTGTTGCGGAGGATCCCGATCCGCTCGATCTCGAGTTCAACCGCGTCGCCTTCCTTGAGCCAGGGGAACCGCTCGGCCCCATGGGTGCCGGCTTGCTCGAGGATGCAGCCCGTCCCGACCGTGCCGGCCCCGATGACGTCACCGGGGACGAGCGGCGAGGAGCGGGACGCGAACGCGATCATCTCGGCGAAGCTCCAGTACAGCGACGACCAGTTGCCGCGGCTGTATTCGACGCCGTTGACCCGGGCGGTCATGGCGAGATCGAAGCCGGTCTCGGTCGCCCGGTCGGCGAGTTCGTCGGGCGTGACCAGGAAGGGCCCCATGCTGGTCGAGGCGTCCTTGCCCTTGCCGGGGCCGATCGGCAGCCGCTTCATCTCGGCGGCCTGGAGGTCACGGGCGCTCCAGTCGTTCAGGATCGTATAGCCCGCGACGTGATCGAGCGCGTCGGCGGGCGCGATGTCCATCCCGCCCTTGCCGATCACGCAGCAGATCTCGAGCTCGAAATCCATCTGCTTCGTGTCGCCGGGGATCCGCACCACATCGCCCTCGCCGAACAGGTTGTTCGGCGAGGTGAAGTAGAACACGGGCGCCTCGAACCAATTGTCGTTGAAGGTCGCGCCGATGTTGCGCATCGAGACGCTGATATGCTCGTGGAAGGACGAGAAATCGCGGATCGAGGGCGGGTTCGGGATCGGCGGACGGAGCCGCACGGCAGCGCGCGGCAATCGCTCGCCGGAGGCGAGCGCTGCTTCGGCTGCGCGGCGCAGCGCCTCCTGGCCGCCGCCGACCAGGTCCACCAGCCGGGCTCCGGGCGGCAGGGCGGCGATCGCGTCGCCGTCCAGCACACCGACCCGGTCGGTGTCGGGCGCTGCCGCAGCCCGGAAGGTGCACCACTTCATCGCGTCTCTCCCGCTCAGCGCGTCGTGACGAAGGGGCAGCCGCCTTCGGCCAGCGGCCTGAACGCCTGGTCGCCCGGAACCGTGCTGACGAGCTTGTAGAGGTCCCACTCGCCCTGCGACTCGGAGGGCTTCTTCACCTCGAAGAGATGCATGTCGTGGATCTTGCGGCCGTCCTCCCGCACGTAGCCAGGGCCGAAGACGTCGTCGTCCGTCTTGATCGACTTCATGGCCTTGAGGACCTCGCCCGTTTCCTTGGTGCCGGTCGCCGCGACGGCCTTCAGGTAGTGCAGCACGCCGGAATAGACGCCGACCTGGAGCATGGTCGGCATGCGGCCCCCGTGCCGTGCGGCGAAGCGCTTCGAGAACGCCCGCGTCCGGTCGTTGAGGTCCCAGTAGAAGGATTCCGTGAGCAGGAGACCCTGACCGGCTTCGAGACCCAGCCCCTTGATGTCGTTGATGATGATGAGAAGGCTCGCCAGCTTGATGCCGCTCTGGGGAATGCCGAACTCGCGGGCTTGCTTGACCGAATCGCGGACCTCCGCCGTGCCGTTCGCAAGGCCGATCACGGTTGCCTTGGCGGATTGCGCCTGGAGCAGGAAGGACGAGAAATCCGTCGTGCCGAACGGGGCCCGCACGGCGCCCAGCACCGTCCCGCCGGCCCGTTTCACGGCCGCGGCGGCATCACGCTCGAGCGCGTGCCCGAACGCGAGGTCGGAGGTCAGAAAGAACCAGGACTTGCCGCCCCGCTCGACCACCGCCTTGGCGGTCGTGTTGGCGACCGACCAGGTGTCGTAGCTGAATTGCAGCGTGTTGGGCGAGCATTGCACCCCGGTCATCTCGGAGGCCCCGGACCCGGAGGCGATCAGGATCTTGTTCTTCTCGCGCGTGAGCGGGCTGACCGCGAAGGCCACGGAGGAGATCGGCACGTCGAGCACGACGTCGACGCCTTCCTGGTCGTACCAGCGACGCACGATGCTCGAGCCGATGTCCGGCTTGTTCTGGTGATCCGCCGAAACGATCTCGACCTTGATGCCCTTGCCGGCGGCGTCGAACTCCTCGACCGCGAGCCGAGCCGCCACGACCGAGCCCTCGCCGCCCGAATCCGCATATGGGCCCGACCGGTCGTTGAGCACGCCGAGCTTCACGGCGATCTCCGCCTGCGCCCCGGATGCCGCGGCCATTGCGGCCCACGCGCAGAATACTCCTATCGCCAGCCTCATGGTGTGCTCCCTTCGCTGCGTGCCGTTTTCCGCCCGCTAATGAACAGTTGTTCAATAGCAAACCGGCGGTGTCAAGGCCGCGGCTTGCGTCGGGAGGTGGGCCGAGCCACGAACAGGAATGCGACAGGCTTCGGAAACGCGTGCACGCCAGCGGCTCGATCCCAAGGAAAGGCGCGACGCGATCCTCGACGCGGCCGTCGTGTTCTTCTCGCAGCGCGGCTCCGGGGGCTCGACGCGCGAACTGGCGGCCCAGCTCGGCATCTCGGTCGGGCTGATCAACCGCTACTTCACCAAGGACGAGCTCGTCGCGGCCGTCTACGAGCGGGTCTTCGCCTCCCGGGTCGACCCGGTCTGGCTGCACCGGCTCACCGACCGGACCGTCGAGCTGCGGACGCGGCTGCTCGACTTCTACCGGGCCTATGTCGCGGCCGTCGACGATCCGATCTGGACCCGCATCGCGTTCCAGTCGGCGCTCGACGGATCGATGCTCGGGCGTCGGTATCTCGACGAGCATGTCGGCGAGTTCATCGACGCGATCGCACGCGAGGTGCGGCCGGGCGGCCTGCGTGGTCCGGTCTCCTTTCGGGAGTGTCAGCGCGTCTGGGTGCTGCACTCCGCCGTCGTGTTCTTCCTCGTGCGGAAACACCTCCATGGGGTCGAAGGCGATCCCGGGGTGGTCGTCCAGGAGGCGGTCGACGTGTTCATGCGCAGCGTTGCCGGGCGCAACCCCGCGACCGTTGCAGCTCCGTCCGACCGCGGGTCTCCGGCCAGCACCGAACCCGTCTGAGCGTGTCGCCGACGCGTTGCGCCGGCCGGCCGGTGCCGACGCCGGGCGGGTGGCCGCGGGGTTCGGCCGAGCGGCGACGGGATCACGCCTCCGCCCGCACGAGCTCCTTCAGGATCAGCTGCAGGGCGTGCGAGACCTTCGACAGGGTCTGCCCCCGGGATTGCAGGAAGCCGACCTCCCGGCGCAGCTCCGGGTCCACGATCCTGTACTGCCCGAGCCCCGTGACGTTCATGGCGGACTGGATGCTCTCCGACAGGATGGCGACCCCGAGCCCCTCGCGGGCGAGCGACATGGCGGTCGCGTCGTACACGGCCTCGTAGGCCGGGGTCGGAAGCCCGCCATGGGCCGCGGCGGCACGATCGAAGAGCCGTCGCACGATCCCGCTCTTGGCCGGCAGGATCAGCGGGCGGGACAGGAGGTCGGCCAGCGCGACCGTTCCGCGTCCCGGCGCCGGCGCGAACCCGTCCTGCATGTAGGCGCAGATGTGGTCGGTCAGGAGCAGGTCGAAGCGGAGCTCCGCATCCGCCATCTCCGAGCTCGAGATGCCGAAATCGACGTCGCCCCGCCTGACCAGCTCGGCGACCCGGCTCGCGACCGCGTCCACGATCCGGAGCCTGAACCCGGGATGCTCCTGACGCAGCACGCGGGCGGCCGGCGTCAGGTAGCGGGCCGCCACCGACGGCAGGGTCGCGACCCGGACGATGCCGCTGTTCAGGCCCCTGAAATCCTCGGCCGCGGCCGTGAACTCGTCCACCCGCCCGACCACTGCCTCCGCGAGGGGCATCAGCGTGCTGCCCGCGAAGGTCAGCGAAACCTGACGGTGGCTGCGGTCGAACAGGCGCAGGCCGAGCATGTCCTCCAGCCCGAGCACCTGCATGGTGAGCGCGGACTGGGAAAGGTGAAGGCTGTCCGCCGCCTCCTTGAAGCTGCCGAGACGTGCCACGCTCACGAAGGCGGAGAGATGTCGAAGCGTGATGGTCACCGACATCCCGATCCCTTCCCGGCCAGGGGCTCGCCCGTGCGCGAGACGCGCTCTCCGGCGGCGGGTCCGCGGCGCGGCGCCAGACGCGGGCCGCCTGCGCGGGGCGGCCGGGCCGAACGGCTGAATGCTGGCTTCAGAATTTTGAAATTGCCACGCCATCTAGGCTGCGTCAGACGATTGCGCAAACCAAGGCATCGGCCCGACACGATGGAGCCGTGCGTCCAGTATCCGCCGCCGCATATTTCGGAGGCCGAGCGTGAAGGGGAGGACGTTTTGAAATCGAAAGACGGTTCGGGGCGCATGCTCGCCCTGCTGGTCCTCCTGTTTACACTATCCCTCATCAATTATCTCGACCGCGTGGCGCTGTCTGTTGCGGGAAGCACGATCGCGGCCGACTTTCATCTGACCCCGGTCGAGATGGGCTACTTCTTCTCGAGCTTCCTGTGGTCCTACGTCCTCTGCGTGGTGCCGGCCGGGATCATCGCCGACCGGTACGGTTCGAAGCTCATCGCCGGTCTCGGCATTTCGGTCTGGTCCCTGGCCACGATCGCGACCGGGCTCTCGTTCGGATTCGCCTCCATCGTGGCCACCCGAGTGGTCATGGGTGCCGGAGAGGCGACCAGCTACCCGGCCGCGAACAGGCTCATCAGGCAGGCGGTGCCGCCCAAGAGCCGCGGCGTCGCCACGGCGATCTTCAACAGCGGCGCCTATGCGGGTCCCGCCTTCGGCTCCATCCTGATCGGCTGGCTGATATCCCTGTTCGGGTGGCGCATCGCTTTCGTGATCGCCGGCCTCGTGGGCTTCGTGTGGCTCGCGGCCTGGATCGTGTTCTTCCGCGGCCGCTCCGAGGACGCCCAGGAGCCCGCGCAGGCGACGGAGGTCCGTCCGGGCTCCGCCGCCGCGACGAGCCCGCGCAGCAGCGTGTTCTCCCTTCTGCGCTCCCTCAGCATGTGGGGGACGGCCATCACGATGGGCACCTCCATCTACGCGCTGTACTTCCTGCTGACCTGGCTGCCGTCCTACCTGCAGACCGTGAAGGGCCTGGACGTGAAGCAGTCCGGCATGGTGAGCGCCCTGCCGTATCTCGGCGCCGTCGTGTTCAGCATCCTGATCAGCAAGGCGACCGATCGCTTCCTCGGCGGCGAAGGCGGCAGCGGCGAGCACCGGCGCCCCATGATCGGCCTGATGATGCTGTGCTCGGCCGCGCTCCTGTTCACGCCCTACGTGGACAGCATCGCCGGGATCACCGTGCTGTTCACCATCTCGCTCGTCGGGATCGCGACAACCGGATCGCTCAACATGGCGCTGGCCGGCGACCTCCTCACCAACGTGGAGGATGCCGGCAAGGTGAACGCGCTGGTCGTGCTCGGCGGCAACGTCTTCGGGATCCTGGCCCCGATCGTGACCGGCTATATCGTCCAGGCGACCGGCGCCTACGACAACGCCTTCATCGTTGCAGGCGTCCTGTGCGTCGGCGGGGCCGTCGTGTCGCAGACACTGACCCGCGGCCGCATCGGCGGCGGCGCGTCGGAGCCGCGACCGGCCGGCCAGGCCACGCGGCTGGCGGCCCGGAGCTGAGGACCCGATGTTCTTCGCCCCGCCGCAAACCGTCGAGACCACGGTCTTCGCCCGTCTCCCGGACGAGCTGAGGGCGAAGGAGCCCGATCTCGAATGGGTGAACGGCC
The DNA here is from genome assembly GCA_028290695.1 of Enterovirga sp. Taxonomy (GTDB): domain Bacteria; phylum Pseudomonadota; class Alphaproteobacteria; order Rhizobiales; family Beijerinckiaceae; genus Enterovirga. The sequence continues at coordinate 8,016 of JAQGJJ010000076.1, forward strand.
AGACCGCCGGCATCCCCTGGGAGACCGTTCTCGAAGGTCCGTCCTTCGACACGGACGGCAACCTGATCTGCGTGGACATCCCGAACGGCAGGATTCTCCAGTTCGCGCCGAACGGCCACGTCTCGGTGCTGGCCCAGTACGACGGGTGGCCGAACGGCCTGAAGATCCACCGCGACGGGCGGATCTTCATCGCCGACTTCAAGCACGGGATCATGGTGCTGGACCGCGACACCGGGCGGGTCGAGCCCTTCCTGGTGCGGGTCAACATGGAGCGGTTCAAGGCCGTCAACGACCTGTTCTTCGCCCAAAACGGCGATCTCTACTTCACCGATCAGGGGCTGACGGGCTGGCAGGACCCGTCCGGCCGCCTGTTCCGGGTCAAGCCGGACGCCAGCGTGCAGTGCCTGATGGACAACCTCCCGAGCCCGAACGGGCTCGTGATGAATCTCGACGAGAGTGCGATCCTGCTCGCCGTGACGCGGGCGAACGCGATCTGGCGCGCGCCGCTGCTCCGGGACGGCACGGTCGCCAAGGTCGGCACCTTCGTCCAGCTCTCCGGCGGCACCGGGCCGGACGGCATCGCCCTCGACGCCGAGGGGCGCCTCGCCATCGCGCATGTCGGCATGGGCTGCGTGTGGGTCGTGGACGAGCGCGGCGAGCCCGTCTACCGGGTCAATTCCTGCAAGGCGCCCCACACCACGAACCTCGCCTTCGGGGGCCCGGACGGCAGGTCCCTGTTCATCACCGAATCCCGGTCGGCCACCATCCTGCGGGCCGAGCTCGACGTGCCCGGAAAGCCGATGTTCTCGCACCAGGGCGCCGAGGACTGACCATGGGCGCGGCGTCGCGGGCCTACAACACCGACGATTTCCGCACCCTGGCCCGCCGGCGCCTGCCGCGGGGCGTCTTCGACTTCATCGATCGCGGCTCGGAGGACGAGACGGCGCTGGCCGAGAGCGTCGCGGCGTTTCGGTCCATCAAGCTCCTGCCGCGCCACCTGAACGACGTCTCGCAGCGGGACATCGGCTGCACCCTGTTCGGACGGCGGCTGGCCATGCCGGTCGCGATCGGCCCGACCGGAGCCGCCGACATCCTGTGGTTCGGGGGCGAGCTCGCCCTCGCGCGGGCCGCCACGAAGGCCGGCATCCCGTTCACGCTGTCGACCAGCTCGACGACCCCGGTCGAGCAGGTCGCCGAGACCACGGGCGGAGCGGTGTGGCTGCAGACCTATCTGTGGGAGCGTCGCGAACTGTCCCACGCGGTGATCGCCCGGGCAAAGGCGGCCGGTGTGCAAACCCTGGTGCTCACGGTCGACACGCCGGTGATCCCGAACCGCGAGTTCAACGCCCGCAACGGCTTCGTGAACCCGTTTCGGGTCACGCCCCGCATCACGCTCGACATCATGGCCCACCCGCGTTGGCTGTTCGGCGTGATGGGCCGCTACATGCTGAACGGCGGCATCCCCCGCTACGCTAATTATCCGCCCGAGATGAGCGGCGCGATCACCGGAAAGCCGAGCCGCCTCGCCAACGCGGCCTCGATCACCTGGGAGGACGTGGCGAAGCTGCGCGACCTCTGGCCCGGCATCCTCATCGTGAAGGGCATCCTGGCGCCCGACGACGCTGCCACCGCCGAGAAGCACGGCGTCGACGGCGTGATCGTTTCCACCCATGGCGGACGCAATCTCGACTCGGCTCCGGCGGCCATCCAGATGCTGCCGGCGATCAGGGCCGCCGTCTCGAAGCAGCTGGCCGTCATCGTGGATTCCGGCATCCGCCGGGGTTCGGATGTCGTGAAGGCGGTCGCGCTCGGGGCGGACGCCACCCTCATCGGAAAGGCCGCGCTCTACGCGCTGGCCGGCGCCGGCGAGCCCGGCGTCGGCCGCCTCCTCGGGCTGCTGCGGGACGAGATCGACAGGACGCTGGCGCTCGTAGGCTGCCCCTCCTTCGCCGCGGTCGGGCCGGGCCTCGTCCTGCAGCAGGCGGGGACGCTCGTCGGGCCGGGTCGCGACGGGACGGCATTCCGGGAGGCCGTTTGACATGAATGCTGCGGACACACCCCCGGTCGCGGTGGTCACAGGCTCGAGCTCGGGCATCGGGCTCGCCACGACGGCCCACCTGCTGCAGCGAGGCTGGCGGGTGGTCGGGCTCGACCTGAACCCGCCATCCGGGGACGGGTCCGAAAGCCCTCCGCCGGACCTGGTCCGGATCCGCTGCGACGTCGGCTCCCCCGAGAGCGTCGAGGCCGCCTTTCGCGAGATCGCCGGCCTCCATCCGCGGGTCGACGCCCTGATCTGCTCGGCCGGGATCCTGCGCATCGGCGCGCTCGACGCGATGGCGGTCGCCGAATTCGACCTCTTGTTCGCCGTGAACACGCGCGGCCCCTGGCTCTGCGCCCGGGCCGCGCTGCCGCTGCTGCGGGCGGCCCGCGCGGCCGGCGGCACGGCCAGGATCGTGTTCGCCGGGTCGATCTCCGGCCTGCGCCCGAAGGTCGGAAGCGGCGCCTATGCGGCCTCAAAGGCCGCGCTGCATACGCTGACGGGCGTTCTGGCAGTGGAACTCGCGCCCTCCGGCATCCTGGTCAACGCGGTCGCGCCCGGAACCGTGGACACGCCCATGATGGAGGCCGTCGGGGCCGACGGCGGCGCGGGCGGCGGCTTCCGCCCGTCGGGCGCCTCTCCGCTCGGCCGGGTGGCGCAGCCGGCCGACGTCGTCGGGGTCATCGACTTTCTGCTCGGCCCGGCCTCCGGCTACGTTACCGGGGTGGTGCTGCCGGTCGATGGCGGAACGCGGGCCGCCTATTCGGCGGCGGGCTCGCCGCCGGCCGACGACCCTCGGCCCTGACCCGTCGGTCGTCGGGCGATACGCAGGAGCAGGAGGATGCGCTTCCTACGGCATGGACCGCCGGGGCTGGAAAAGCCCGGGCTGCTGGACGTGTCCGGCACGGTCCGGGACCTGTCCGCCCACATCCCGGACCTCGCCGGCCGGCATCTGGCCCGCGAGGGGCTCCGGGCGCTCGCCGCGCTCGACCCCGCCGGGCTGCCGGCCGTCGCGCCGGAGCGGCTCGGCCCGCCGGTCGCGGGGATCGGCAAGATCATCGGTGTCGGCCTCAACTACCGCGATCACGCCGAGGAGATCGGCGCGGCGGTGCCGACCGAACCGACCCTGTTCCTCAAGGCCACCACGTCGCTCGCCGGGCCGGACGACCCCGTGGTCATGCCGGTCGGCGGCCGCGACCTCGACTGGGAGGTCGAGCTCGCGGTCGTGATCGGCCGACCGGGCGTCTACCTGGCGGAGGCGGATGCCCTGGGCCATGTGGCCGGCTACGCGCTCGGCATCGACTTCTCCGAACGGCAGTTCCAGTTCCACCGGGGCGGGCAGGGCTTCAAGGGCAAGAGCGCGGACAGCTTCGGGCCTCTCGGCCCCTGGTTCCTGCCGGCCGACGCGGTCGGCGATCCGGCCGCGCTCACGATGACGCTGTCGGTGAACGGCGAGGTTCGGCAGAACGGCCGCTGCCGCGACATGATCTTCTCGGTTGCCCAGCTCGTGTCCTACGCGAGCCGGTTCATGAGCCTCCGGCCCGGGGACGTCATCCTGACCGGAACGCCCGCCGGGGTGGCGATGAGCGGCACCGGCCCGGGCTACCTGAAGCCGGGCGACGCCGTCGAGGCGAGCATCCCGGGTCTCGGGACGCAGAGGCACCGCGTCGCGCCCCCGGTGGCCTGACCGGCCCATCGCTCAGGCGCCCGGGCGGCTGGCCCGGAGAAAGGCCTCCTTGCAGGGCCGCAGGTGCTCCGTGGACAACCGCACCAGCGCGGCGCGGTCGCCCGACGCGACGGCCCGCAGCATGGCCCTGTGGTCGTCGGACCCGGCCTGCAGCAGGTCCGGATCGGTGAGCGCGAAGAACCGGATGGCGTGGCACTTCTGCCCGTAATGCTCGATCGTGTCGGCCAGAAACGGATTGCCGCACAGGGCGTGGAAGGCGCGGTGGAACGCGATGTTGGTGCGGAACGCCGCCCTGACGTCGCGCCCGGCCACGGCCGCCTCGTGCTCGCGCTGCAGGCCGTCGAGCCGTGACAGCCGGTCGTCCGCCAGCGGCAGCGGAAACAGGCGCGCGGCCTCGGCCGCAAGCAGAACCCGCACGCCGTAGATCTGCTCGACCTCGGCCGGCGAATAGGCCCGCACGGTCGCGCCCCGGTTCGGGACACGCGCGACGAGGCCCATCTGCTCGAGCTCGCCGAGCCCCTGCCGCACGATGTGGCGCTTCTCGGCGAAGCGCTCGATCAGGTCGTCCTCGACGAGCCGTGCATGCGCAAACAGCCGGCCCAGCACGATGTCCTCGACGAGGGCGGCCACGATCCTCTCGGCCCCGGCCTTGCCGCCGTCGCGCCCGCCGATGTCGGCTGCGGCCGCCATTCGCGCTCCGCGATCCTAGAAGCGCACGTGCCACCGGGCTTCCGGCGGCGGCTCGGGGTTGTCGCGGCGATAGGGCGGCGTCTGGCCGTCCACCTCCAGGGCCCGGACGGTGCGGTAGATGGCGCTGAGCCCATGGTTCACCGGATGCACGCCCCTGACCGAGCCCGCGACCACGCAGGTCTCGAGCAGCTCCTGGATGGTGGCACCATAATCGAACGCCATGACGACGTGCATGTCGATGAAGGGCTCCGGCCAATAGATGGCCGCGTCGATCCCGACGATGATCAGCTCGCGCGTCTTGTAGTCGAGCTCCTGGTGCTTCTCGAGGCGGCGCAGCCAGGCGGTGTAGTCCCGGAAGAGCTCCGGGTCGAAGCGCTGGAACACGTGCGGCCAGATGCGGTCGCCGAGCTTGGTGGTGGCCTCGCCTCTCACCGCCTCCTTGCCCTTGCGCTTCACCGGGCGGCCGGCCGCCTCCCGGGCGGCGACGACGCGCTGCAGCGCCTCCATCCCGCGCTGGATCGCCTGCACGCCCTCGTAATAGCTCGCCACCACGAAGGCCTCGGCGAGCTCGAGCAGCGACACGTCGGCGTCGAAGGCGGCCGCGATGTCGCGGTCCAGATAGGCGGGCTCGACCCCCAGCACCGCGTCCACGGAGGCCAGCACGATGCAGCGGTCCCGCCAGGACAGGTCGATGTGCTTGGACGAGCGGTCGAGCCAAGTCCCGTAGGCCCCCGCCAGATCGGGATCGATCGTCTTCAGGTACTCGTTCCAGTCCATGCTCGACTCCAGCCGCGACCGCGTGCGGCCGGACACCGCCACTCGTTGACCGGATTGTCAATAATGTTATCGATAGCCGAGCCCGCCCGGGCCTGACCAGAGCGAGGCCGGAATGCCCATCGTCGCCGCGAACGGAGTGCGGCTCCGGTACGAGATCGAGGGGCCGGACGGCGCGCCGACGATCGTGTTCTCGAACTCGCTCGGAACCGACCTCGCCATGTGGGACGCCCAGGTCGCCGCGCTGCGGTCGCAGTTCCGCTGCCTGCGCTACGACACCCGGGGGCACGGCGGGTCGGAGGTAATCGACCGGCCGGCCACGATGGAGGACCTCGCGGCCGATCTCGGCGGCCTGCTGGACGGGCTGGGGATCGGGCGCGTCCACCTCGTCGGCTTGTCCATCGGCGGCATGACCGCACAGACCTTCGCGCTGGCGCATCCGGACCGGCTGGCGAGCCTGTCCCTCCTGGCCACCACCGCCCATCTGCCGCCCCCCGCCATGTGGCTGGACCGCGCCGCCGCCGCGCGCGCCGGCGGCATGGCGAGCCTGGTCGACGCCACGATGGGACGCTGGTTCACGGCCGCGGCTCCGGCCCGCGTCGCGGCGCCGATGCGGACCCTGCGCGAGGCCTTTCTCCGGGTCGACCCGCGCGGTTTCGCGGCCTGCTGCGGCGCCATCGCGGGGTTCGATCTTCGCCAGCGTGTGTCGGGCATCCGGGTTCCGACGCTGATCGTCGCCGGGGCGGAGGACACGTCCACGCCGCCCGCCATGTCGGAGTATCTCCAAGGTCAGATCGCCGGTTCGAGGCTCGTCGTGCTGTCCCCGGCGGCGCACATCCTGGCGGTCGAGCAGGCGGACGAAACGACGGCGCGACTCGGCTCCTTCTTCGCGCAGGCGGAGTCCCGCTAGGCGGGGGGCGCCGCACGGGCGGGGGGCGCCCCTCGGGGTCGTGCCGTTGCCGCCTGGCGGCTGCCCAGCGGGTCCCGCCGGCCGGCCCGTCGAGGCGGATCCCCGCGGCCGACGGTCGCCGGCGTGAACAGCCGACGGCCAGCATTCGCCACGTCCGGCGGGACGCGCTACATGCTGCGTTTGGATACGATTCATTCACCACGATGATGGATCGTCTCTGCCCAAGACTGGACCTTGCCGGCCGGCCCGGGCTCGAATGCTGCCGACCGGGCGCTCTCCTGGCCCGCAGGTGAAAGCCGCGGGACGGCAGTCCGACCGCCTGTCTCGGGCAGGGTGCAAGGCCGTCGAAGATGGGCGCCGGAAACGAGTCCCGCGCGGATCACGGATTGTCAGATTGTCTGACAGGTGACTTGATCTCGTCCAGTCTCCCGGGCAATACGGCCAACGATCCGTCGGTTGTACGGGTGTCCGTCGGCCGTCTTTTCGGAGAACCGGTCTAGATCTGTGTGTCACAATGCCACGCGCGAAGTGTCGACCATACCCTGTCGCCAGCAAAGCGCACCACTATCTTTGAAACAGAACGCTCGTTCTACAGTGACCTATCTACATCTTGCACAAGACCCGCCGCGGGTGCGGCGTTCCGGAGTAGTTGAATGACATCCCAAGTAGAGCTTTCAGCCAGCGAGTTTGCTGGCCTGACGGCGGAAATCGTATCCTCGTTCCTGAGCCACAACTCGATCACCGCATCCGAACTGCCCAAGCTGATCGAGACGGTGCACGGAGCACTGCGCGATCTCGGCGCCCCGAAGCGCGAGCAGGCCCCGGAGAAGCTCATTCCCCCCGTGTCGCTCAAGAAGTCCGTCACGCCGGACTACCTGATCAGCATGGAAGACGGTCGCCAGTACAAGTCGCTGAAGCGGCACCTCTCCGGCCGCGGCCTCACGCCGGCGCAGTACCGGGCAAAGTGGGGCCTGCCCATCGATTACCCGATGGTGGCCGAGAACTACGCCAAGGTCCGGTCCGATCTCGCCAAGGCATCCGGCCTGGGCCGCAAGCGCGAGCCGGAGCCGCAGCCCGCACGCGGCGGCCGCCGCCGCGCCGGCTGAGACCCCGCGGGTCCGGGGCCCCGAGGGCCTGGACCGAGGGGCCAGAGACCCGAACGGCCAGCCGCCCGAGGGTGCGAAACCCAGACGCCGTCCGGATCCCGGGCGGCTCTAAACCCGGCGGCCCGACATCACGGGCCGCCCCGGCCCGAGCAGGTTATGCCCAAGCAGATCCTGCCGAAGCAGGTCCGGCCCGGACCGCCGCGGCCTTTACGGTTCGTCAACCATGGGGCGACGGAGCGGGCGCCAGCTCGCCGGCCCGGATCGCCGCCGGCAGCGTGTTCTCGGGCGGGGACAGCGGGCACACCCACTGGTCCGAATAGGCGCAGGACGGATTGTAGGCGAAGTTGAAGTCCAGGATGACCCGGCCGTCGGCCGTGCGCCCGAGATCGGCGCTCTTGATCGTGTCCAGCAGGTAGCGGCCGCCGCCATAGGTCCCGTGGCCGCATGTCGCGTCCCGGAAGGGCAGAAACACCCCGCCCCCGTAGCCCCCGATCCAGTACAGCGTCAGCTCGGCGCCGAGCGCGTCCCGGAGCCCGCGGGTTTCGGCGAAGGGCGTGAAGGCGAGCGCCCCGTCGTGCCCGACCTCCACCCGGATCGCGGCCGCCCCCGCGAGGGGCTCCGTTCCGACCTCGAAGCGCAGGTCGGGATCGTACGGGAACAGCGGGATTCGGCCGAGGCCGGACCGGCCGCGGCCGGCGAGCGGGCTCTGCGGATGGGTGGCGAAGAGCTCGTCCCGCGTGTCCCGCCACAGCTCCCAGCCGTCGCGCGGCTCGCGCGCGGCCCGGACCGCCCCGTACAGGGTCGCGACGCGCAGCCGCCAGTCCCACAGGGACAGCGTGTCAGCCGTCGCCGTGCCGGATTGCAGGCCGAGCGCCCGTGTTCCCCTGACCCGATCCGCCACCGCCAGCCCTCCCGTCGCTCCCGCCCGGGTCGGGCCCGGACCCGGACAGGTAGGTGCGGCGGCGCCCGGCCGCCACACACGTTCGGGTGACGGCGGTCAGGACGCCGTCTTGGCGACCGGCTCCTTGCCCCGGTTCTGCCGGTTCGCCACGAGGTCCTCGACCACGGCCGGGTCGGCGAGCGTGGAGGTGTCGCCGAGATTGCCGAACTCGTCCTCGGCGATCTTGCGCAGGATGCGGCGCATGATCTTGCCCGAGCGGGTCTTGGGCAGGCCCGGCGCGAACTGGATCAGGTCCGGCGAGGCGATCGGGCCGATCTCCTTCCTGACCCAGGCGACGAGCTCCTTCCTGAGCTCCTCGGAGGAGGCCTCGCCGCTCATCAGCGTGACATAGGCGTAGATGCCCTGCCCCTTGATGTCGTGCGGGTAGCCGACCACGGCCGCCTCCGAGACCTTCGGGTGGGCGACGAGCGCGCTCTCGACCTCGGCCGTGCCCATGCGGTGGCCCGAGACGTTGATGACGTCGTCGACCCGGCCGGTGATCCAGTAATAGCCGTCGGCATCGCGCCGGCAGCCGTCGCCCGTGAAGTACTTGCCCTTGTAGGCGGAGAAGTAGGTCTCGACGAAGCGCTGGTGGTCGCCGAACACGGTCCGCATCTGGCCGGGCCAGCTCTCCGCGATCACGAGGTTGCCCTCGCAGGCGCCCTCCAGGACCTTGCCGTCCGTGTCCACGATCTGCGGCACGACCCCGAAGAAGGGCCGCGTGGCGGAGCCGGGCTTGAGCCGGGTGGCGCCGGGCAGCGGCGTGATCATGATGCCGCCGGTCTCGGTCTGCCACCAGGTGTCGACGACCGGGCAGCGGCCGTCGCCGACCACGTCGTGGTACCAGTTCCAGGCCTCCGGGTTGATCGGCTCGCCGACCGATCCGAGGAGCCGCAGCGAGGCCCGCGACGTCCGCGTCACGGGCTCGTCGCCGGCCCCCATGAGCGACCGGATCGCGGTCGGGGCCGTGTAGAAGATGTTGACCTTGTGCTTGTCGATCACGTCCCAGAACCGGGAGATGCTCGGATAGGTCGGGATGCCCTCGAACATCAGGGTCGTCGCGCCGTTCGCGAGCGGCCCGTACAGGATGTAGGAATGGCCGGTGACCCAGCCGACATCGGCCGTGCACCAATAGACCTCGCCCTCGTGGTAATCGAAGACGTATTGGTGCGTCATGGACGCGTACACGAGATAGCCGCCGGTCGTGTGCAGCACGCCCTTGGGCTTACCGGTCGAGCCCGACGTGTACAGGATGAACAGCGGGTCCTCCGCGTTCATGCGCTCGGCCGGGCACTCGTCCGTCACCTGCTCGGCCGCCTCGTGGTAATAGACGTCCCGGCCCGCCACCATGGGCACGGCCGAGCCGGTGCGGCGGACCACCACGACGTGGTCGACCTCCCCGACCTTGGCGATGGCGGCGTCCACATTGGTCTTGAGCGCCACCTTGCGGCCGCCCCGCAGCCCCTCGTCGGCCGTGATGACCATGCGGGAGCCGCAGCCCTGGATGCGGTCCGCCAGCGCGTCCGGCGAGAAGCCGCCGAACACCACCGAATGGACGGCGCCGAGCCGCGCGCAGGCCAGCATCGCGTAGGCGGCCTCCGGGATCATCGGCATGTAGATCGTGACCGTGGAGCCCTTCTCGACGCCGCGGTTGCGGAGGACGTTGGCGAAGCGGCACACCTGCGCATGCAGCTCCCGGTAGGTGATGCGCTTCGACTCGGAGGGATCGTCGCCCTCCCAGATGATCGCCACCTGGTCGCCCCGCGTGGCGAGGTGCCGGTCGATGCAGTTATGCGCGACGTTGGTGATCCCGTCCGCGAACCACCGGATGGCGACGTCCCCCGGGCCGAAGGTCGCGTCCTTGGCCTGCGTGTAGGTGGTGAACCAGTCGATGCGGTTGCCGTGCTCGTACCAGAAACCCTCCGGGTCGCGGATCGAGCGCTCGTACATGGCGCGATAGGCGGCATCGTCCACGAAGGCCCGGCGCGCCCATTCGGCCGGCACTTCGTACACGTCCCGGTGCTCGACGGGCTGCTGCATGGCGTAACCTCACCTTGAATCGCGGAGCGCCTCGCGCCGCTCTCTTGACCGGCGAATTTACGGGTTCGGGTCAGGGGCCGGCAAGGCCGAACCCGGATCGCACTTTAGTTGCCGGCCGGCCAGTCCATCCGGGTGCGCGGCGGCGCTTGGCCTCGCCGGCGCCGGCCCGTATTCGAGACGGCACGCAGCGCCGCAGCAAGGACCCCGCATGCCCGCCACCGATCCAGACCGCGTCCTTTCCGACCTGCGCGAGCTCGCGACCTTCGGGGCCTACGAGACCGGTGTGCACCGCCCGACCTTCTCGGAGGTGGACATGGCGGCGCGGCGCTGGTTCGTCGGCAAGCTCGAGGAGGCGGGCCTGCACGGCTCGATCGACGGCATCGGCAACGTGTTCGGCCTGTCGGACGCGCCCGGCCCCAAGGTCCTGGTCGGCTCCCATCTCGAGAGCCAGAACCATGCGGGCTGGCTCGATGGCGCGCTCGGCATGATCTACGGGCTGGAGGCGGCCCGCGCGGTCGGGCGCGGCGTCGAGGTGGCCGGGTGGTGCGACGAGGAGGGGCATTTCGGCTCCTTCATCGGCTCGCGCTCCTTCACCGGCCTGCTCGACGAGGCCGAGATCGACCGCCTGGAGAACCGCTACGACGGCCGCGCCCTGCGCCGGGCGCTGTCGGATGTCGGGCTCGCGGGCGTGGCGCGCCGGCAGGTCGAGCCCGGGCGCTACAAGGGCTTCGTCGAGGCGCATATCGAGCAGGGGGACACGCTGATCGGGTCCGGGGGCAAGATCGGCGTCGTCACCGCCATCGTGGCGATCTGGCAGTACCGGCTCACGGCGACGGGCGAGCAGAACCATGCCGGCACCACGTCCATGGCGCGGCGGCGGGACGCCGGCCTGGCGCTGGTGCGGCTGCTCGGCGAGATCGACCGGCGCTTCCCGGATCTCGCCGGGCCCCGCAGCGTGTGGACCGCCGGCCGCATGACCTTCGAGCCCGGCGGGGCGTCCATCATCCCGGGCCGGGCGGAAGCCCTGTTCCAGTTCCGGGACGCCGACCCGGCCGTGCTGGACCGCCTCGACGCGGAGCTGCGCCGGCTGGTGGACGAGGCGAACCGGTCCGCACGGTGCCCGATCGCGATCGAGGTGATGGGGCAGAGCCGGCCGGCCCTGATGGATCCCGCCCTCCAGGACGCGATCGAGGCAGCCGGCGAGGCTCACGCGCCCGGCCGGGTGGTCCGCATGCCGAGCGGGGCCGGGCACGACGCCCAGTACCTGTCCCGCGTGATGCCGGCCGCCATGATGTTCGTGCCGTCGATCGGCGGGATCAGCCACCATTGGACCGAGAACACGTCGGACGAGGACCTCGCCCTCGGGGCGCAGGTCTATTGCGACGCGGTGGCGCGGGCGCTCGCGGCGTAGCCGGTCCGGCGTGCGGCGCGGAGGGCCGGCGTCTGCGCCCCGCCGGGGTCGGCTCTACTTGCAGCCGGTGCAGATGCCCGTGTTGATCTTGCGGTCGAGCTGCCGGCTCTTTTCCTCGAGGTCGGGCCGGTAGCCGTCCGCGGCCGCGCCCGGCGGCTTCGTCCTCCCGACCGCCGTGGTCGAGCCGGCGGCCTCGGGCAGGCCGCCCGTGCCGGTGGCCCCGACGGAGCCCGGCGGGGCCACCGTGACCCCGGGGGCGCCGGTCTGGGCCGCGGCCGGCAGCGCGACCAGGGCCGATGCCAGGGCGAGCCCGGCCAAGAAGGGACGCACCATGGCGTGATCTCCCGTTTCCTGTCCGCTCAACTCGCCGGCGAGCCGCGGGTTGCCTGCCGCGGCTCGGGCGAAGGCCGCTCCGGCGGGGGCGAGGTGCGGGACGGGCGTGGCGCTGCCACCGACCCGCGGGCTAACGCGGCGGCGGCACCGTGCCGGGCAGCGGCGGCGGCGCCCGGCCGGGATCGCTGAGCTGGATGGTCCAGCTCTTCTGCTCGCCCGTGTCGATCTCGAAGAAGCCCGTGCGGTCGAAGCCGCGGGCGAGGCAATCCTCCACGCCCCGGATGGTGAACTCGCGGTCGCGGGTGCACATCAGCGAGCGCCCGCTCCAGTCGCCGCCGCGGTCGTAGTCGAGCGCGTAGATGTAGTAGAACCGGGCCGCCAGTTCGCCCCGCAGCAGCGTCTCGCAGCCGCTCTTGGCGAGGTTCCACCAGCCTTCGGTGATCCAGCCGCCCGAATCCCGGTAGCCGAGGGCGACCCCGACCCGGCTGTCCGTGCCGTTGCACAGGCGCAGGTCGGCCCGGGCCGGCCCGGTTGCGGCAAAAAGCAGCGCAAGGACCGCGGCGGCTCGGCCGATGGGGCGGAGGCGCGCGTCGGTCAGGGTGCGGACGGGGCTGGGCGATGTCATATGGAAGCGAAGCGGAACCGGAGCCGCCTGCACTCGCACACAGAATGGGGCGATCCGAAGGCCGAGGCCGGCCCCGCTCGAACCGGCAGGAGACCGACCATGACGATCGACACGCTCGACGAGCAGACCCGCACGGAGCTCGAGGCCGCCGCGTTCAGGCGCCTCCTGGCGCATCTGCGGTCACGCACGGACGTCCAGAACCTCGACCTGATGAACCTGGCGGGGTTTTGCCGCAACTGCCTGTCCAACTGGCTCAAGGACGCTGCGGACGACCACGGTCTGGACGTGTCCAAGGAAGACAGCCGCACCCATGTGTACGGGATGCCGTACGAGACCTGGAAGGCGCTCCACCAGAGCGAGGCGCGACCGGACCAGCTCGCGGCGTTCGCGGCCGCCGCCAAGCCGAACCACTGAGCCGCTAGAAGTCGAAGCGCTCGCGGATCATGCTCTGCAGGGTGGAGAGATATTCCTCCGCCAGCACGGCGCGCTTCTCGGAGGCGTTGAGGCGCTCGCTGGCATCCGTCAGCATGGCCTGGGTGCGGTCGAGCATCTCGGCCGAGCGGCGCTCGAGGTCCTCGGCCCGCTTGCGCTCGCGCTCGAGCGCGTCGAGCGTCGTGGTGAGCTTGTCCTCGGCCTCGATCAGGAGGCGCTTCAGGGCCTCGACCTTGTCCTCCGCGTCGGCCGCGCGGCGCTCGGCGATCGTGATCTGCTCCTTGCGGGCGCCGAGGACATCCGCGGCCTTCACGACGGCGTTCATGGCGGCCACCTGTTCGGGGCGCGGAACGCCGGGCCGGGGGAAGGACGGGCGGAGCACGTTCTCGGATCGGTTCGGATCGGGCTTGAGCTGCGACGCGATCTGCCGCGCGAGGTCGTTGAGCTCGTCCTGCCTGACCGCTGATTCGGAGCGCATGAAGGTCCCTTTCCGTCTGGTGAAGGACCTCACGCGGAGATGGTTAACGAAACGTTAATTTCCCGAGCCGTCCACGCGTTTTCCCGTGGCGGTATCCCGATCCCGACTCGGGCGTTAAGTGTCTGCGGGAATCGGGCAACACCATGCGGCATTGGGGCGACCCGTCGGACCGACGGGGCTACCATCACGGCAACCTGAAGGAAGCGCTCGTCGACGCCGCGCGCCGGTTCATCGCCGAGCGCGGATTGCTCGGCTTCACGCTCGCGGACGCCGCCAAGCTGGTCGGCGTCTCCCCGGCCGCGCTGTATCGCCATTTCCGCGGCCGCGAGGCGCTGGTCGCCGAGGTCGCGTTTCGCGGGTTCACGAGCCTGGCCGAGCGCTTGGCACGGGCGCTGTCCGGCTCCGGCACGCCGCTCGAGCGCTTCACCCGCATGGGCGAGGCCTACCTGGATTTCGCCGAGAAGGAGCCCGGCTACTACGCGGCCATGTTCTCGGCCGGCGCGGCGGAATCCGGCCTGTCCGCCCTGCTGAACGGCGACGCCGGGCAGGGCGGCGCCTTCGGGCTTCTGGTGGACGCGCTGCGCAAAACGTTTCCGGACGGCTTCGGCCCCGTCGACCCCCGGTTCCTGGCCCTGGAGGTCTGGGCGCTGTCGCACGGCATCGCCATGCTGGACGCTGCCGGCCAGTTGCCGAAGGGGTCCGGGCTTCCGGGCAAGCACGAACTGCTCCGGGCCGGCGTGCTGGCGCTCGTCCAGGGCGCGATGACCACGCGGAAATAACGCAGCCAGGCGACGGCCGGCATCTTGAAACCCCTCTGGGGCGAGATCATGTTAATGTTGTTGACATTGACATGGAGGTTTCGATGTCGTGTGCCCCGTTTGCCGGCTGGACCGCCGGTGCGGCCGCCGCTCCGTCCCCGACGCGCTCGTCGCGTCGGCCGCTGGAGATCGTCGGCCTCGTGTTCCTGTTCTTCTATTTCTGGCCTCTCGCCTTTGCGTACCTGACCTGGAAGCTCTTGGGCTATCCGGTTCCGGCCGAGCTGAGGCGCCTCGTCGAGGACAACGTCCTGTCGCCTCTGCGCAATGCGCGCTGGGGCGCGCCGGCCTCGTTCACCGGCACCGGCAACCTCGCCTTCGACGCGTACCGCCGGTCCGAGATCGAGCGCCTGGAGGCGGAGCGCCGCAAGCTGGACGAGGAGGCACGCGATTTCCGCTCGTTCGTGGACGAGCTGAAGCGCGCCAAGGACCGCGACGAGTTCGACGCCTACATGGCCAAGCGCCGGGCGGCCGGGCCGACCGTCGCCTGACCAACAGGGCGGGTCCTCCGGGACCCGCCCTTCTTCTTTGCTATCGGATCGACTTGCTGGCGTCGGTCGTGCCGATGAGGCGGGCGTATTCGGCCTCCGGCCCGCCGTAGAAGCCGCCGCACATCTTCTCGAGCTTCGCCCGGTCCCGCACGATGAGGCGGCCCCGGGTCGAGCGGATCAGGCCGCGCCCTTCCAGCTCGTGCAGGGCCACCGTCACGCCCGGACGCCGGACGGCCAGCATCAAGGCGATGAACTCGTGCGTGATGGACATCTCGTCGCCGTCGACGCGGTCGTGCAGCATCAGGATCCAGCGGGCGAGCCGCAACTCCACGACGGCGAGCGCGGCCGACAGCGCGGTGTGCGCCGTCTGCACCGTGAACGCCTGGGCATAGCGCGCGAACACGTCCCGGATCGTTGGCCGATCGATCAGGAGGCGCCGCAGGTCGTCGGCCGCGATGCGATGCGCGGTGCCGGGAAGCTGTACCACCGTCTCGAGCGGCGAGCGGTCGGTCGCCAGGATAAGCGGGATGCCGGACATCCCCTCCCGGCCGAACGGACCGGCCTCCATGCGGCGCTTTACCCCGTCCGTCGCGATCACCGAGGCGATGCCGCTCTCGGGGAAATAGGCGTACGGAACGGGCTCGTTCGGGCGCTCGATGACCTCGTTCATGGCCAGCGTCGCGGGCTCGAGCAGGCGCGCAACCGCCTCGAGATCCGGCCCGGCCAGACTCGACAGCAGATTGTTCCGGAACGGAGCCTTGCTTGAGGCTGTCATCGATGCACCCTCGGCTGTCGCGCGCCACGGCAAGGTTCGCTGCCGTTAGCACGCAGAAATTCCGGCCAATAGCCCTCCCGGCGCCCGCGACGGCCCTGGGTCGGGCGACGGTTCCCGGGGCGCCCGGGAGCTCGGATTGACGCCGCACCGTGCTCGGCGGTAAACGACCGCCACCGGCGAGCCCCTTATCGCGGCCGCTTCAGGGACGGTCATGTCCGAAATCGCGGGTCCCGCGGCGCGTCATTCCACGGTTGGTGTCAGGGTCGGCAACGTCGTCGTCGGCGGCGGCGCGCCGATCGTCGTCCAATCGATGACCAACACCGACACGGCCGACATCGACGGCACCGTCGCCCAGGTCGCAGCGCTCGCGCGCCAGGGCTCGGAGATCGTCCGAATCACGGTGGACCGCGACGAGGCCGCGGCCGCCGTGCCGCGCATCCGCGAACGGTTGGACCGCATCGGGGTCGAGGTCCCGCTGGTCGGCGATTTCCACTACATCGGCCACAAGCTCCTGGCCGACCATCCGGCCTGCGCCGAGGCCCTGGCCAAGTACCGCATCAATCCGGGCAACGTCGGCTTCAAGGAGAAGCGCGACCGGCAGTTCGGCGCCATCGTCGAGCTCGCGGCGCGGCACGACAAGGCCGTCCGCATCGGCGCCAATTGGGGCTCGCTCGACCAGGAGCTCCTGACGCACCTGATGGACGCGAATTCGCGCCTGCCGGTGCCGCTCGACGCCCGCGCCATCACGCGCGAGGCCCTGGTCCAGTCCGCCCTCCTGTCGGCGGAACGGGCCGAGGAGATCGGGCTCCCGCGCAACCGCATCATCCTGTCCGCCAAGGTCTCCAACGTGCAGGACCTGATCGCCTGCTACCGGGATCTCGCGCGCCGCTCCGACTACGCGGTCCATCTCGGCCTGACCGAGGCCGGCATGGGCTCGAAGGGCATCGTGGCGTCCTCGGCCGCCCTCGGCATCCTGCTGCAGGAAGGGATCGGCGACACGATCCGGGTGTCGCTCACCCCCGAGCCGGGCGGCGACCGCACCCTCGAGGTCAAGGTCGCGCAGGAGATCCTGCAGACCATGGGCTTCCGGACTTTCGTGCCGCTCGTCGCCGCCTGTCCGGGCTGCGGCCGCACGACCTCAACCGTATTCCAGGAGCTGGCGCGCGACATCCAGGACTGGATCCAGGTCTCGATGCCGGCCTGGAAGCGCACCTATCCGGGGGTCGAGAACCTGAACGTTGCCGTGATGGGCTGCATCGTGAACGGGCCGGGGGAGTCGAAGCACGCCGATATCGGCATCTCGCTCCCGGGAACGGGCGAGACCCCGACCGCGCCGGTCTTCATCGACGGCCGCAAAGCGATGACGCTGCGCGGTCCGACTCTGGCCCAGGACTTCAAGGCCCTGGTCGGCGACTACATCGAGCGTCGCTACGGCGTCGGAGCCCAGGACGCGGCGGAATAGCCGTCCCTTCGGGAACATCGCCATGGTACCGAGTCTTGTGATGAGGCCCGGTCGCGGTGCCGGCTCCGAAACGGGCGGCACCGGGACCGGCAGCCGGCGCGCATCCCTGCGGCGCCTGCTCTGTCGAGGCTGAGCATGGCGGACCAGGCGGCGGTCGCACAAGGCCATCCGGATTCTCCCGCCCCGGCGGAGAGCGCCCCCCCGGGCCAGCACGGCAAGGTCGGGTTCCTGACCCTGGCGCTCGGCTCGGTCGGCGTCGTCTACGGGGATATCGGGACGAGCCCGCTCTATGCCTTCCGGGAGGCGCTCGCGACGGCGCGCGAGGACGGCATCCTGACCAACCAGGAGGTCTACGGCGTCGCGTCGCTGATCATCTGGACGCTCACCGCGATCGTGACGATCAAGTACGTCACCATCATCCTGCGCATGGACAACAACGGCGAGGGCGGCTCGCTCTCCCTCATGGCGCTGGCCCGCAAGGCGACGGGCGGCAGCGCCATCGTGTTCGCGCTCGGCATGGTGGGGGCCGCGCTGTTCTACGGCGACGCCATGATCACGCCGGCGATCTCGGTTCTGTCGGCCGTGGAAGGGCTGAAGCTCGTCACGCCGGCCTTCACGCCCTACATCCTGCCGATCACCATCGCGATCATCCTCGGGATGTTCCTGGTGCAGAGCCACGGCACGGCCCGCGTGGCGACCTTCTTCGGCCCCATCATGGTGGTGTTCTTCCTCACCATCGGGCTCTCGGCCATTCCGCACATCTGGGCGGCGCCGCGCGTCTTCCACGCGATCAATCCCTATTACGCGGTCGAGTACCTGATCGAGCACGGGCACGGCGCGCTGATCGCGCTCGGCGCCGTGTTCCTGGCCGTGACCGGGTCGGAGGCGCTGTTCGCCGACCTCGGCCATTTCGGCCGCAAGCCGATCCAGCGTGCATGGCTCTACCTCGTGTTCCCCTGCCTGGCGCTGAATTACTTCGGCCAGGCGGCCCTCGTGCTGCACGACCCGGAGGCGGCCAGCGACCCGTTCTTCAGGCTCGTGCCCGAATGGGGGCTGCTGCCGCTCGTGCTCCTGGCGACCTGCGCGACCGTGATCGCCGGGCAGGCCAACATCACGGGCGCCTTCTCGATGTCCCGCCAGGCGGTGCAGCTCGGCATCCTGCCGCGGCTCGAGATCCGGCACACCTCCGAGACGCATTCCGGGCAGATCTACCTGCCGCAGATCAACTCGCTCCTGCTCGTCGGCGTGCTGGTGCTGGTGCTGGCCTTCAAGTCGTCGAGCGCGCTCGCCTCGGCCTATGGCATCGCGGTCACCGGCACGATGCTGATCACGGGCGCCATGGGCTTCATCGTGGCCCGGCGCGTCTGGGGCTGGAGCCTCCTCAGGACCTCCGTGGTTCTGCTGCCCTTCCTGCTGCTCGAATTCGTGTTCCTGGGCGCGAACCTCGCCAAGCTGTTCGAGGGCGGCTACGTGCCGCTGCTGCTCGCCGCCTTCCTGGTGCTGCTCATGGCGACCTGGGTGAAGGGCACCCGGGTGCTGTTCGACAAGACCCGCAAGACTGACGTGCCCCTGGTCGAGCTGGTCGGCATGCTGGCCCGGAGCCCGCCGCACCGGGTGAAGGGCACCGCCATCTTCCTCACCAGCGACCCGGCGACCGCCCCGTCGGCGCTGCTGCACAACCTCAAGCACAACAAGGTGCTGCACGAGCGCAACGTGGTGCTGACCGTGCGGGCGGCCGACACCCCGCGGGTCCCGTCCGAGGACCGCATCGTGATGGAGCACGTGGGCGACGCGTTCTGGAAGGTCGAGATGACCTTCGGCTACATGGAAACGCCCAACATCCCGCGCAGCCTCGCGCTGCTGCGCAAGCTCGGCTTCAAGTTCGACATCATGGGCACGTCGTTCTTCCTGTCGCGACGCTCGATCCGGCCCGCGGTGCGGTCGTCCATGCCGGTGTGGCAGGACAAGCTCTTCATCGCGCTCGCCCGCAGCGCCTCCGACGCGACGGACTTCTTCCAGATCCCGACCGGCCGGGTCGTCGAAGTTGGGACGCAGGTCACCATCTGACCGGGCGCGGGCCGGCGCGGCGCCCGCTTCGAGGACGGCCGGGCCGGCATGAGGCGGCTCGTCCGCGTGCTGGTCCTCGTCGCCCTCGCGTATCCGGCGCTCGTGATCGTCCTCGGCCTCGCTTACCTGGCCGTGCCGCCGGTCTCGACCCTGATGATCGGCCGCTGGCTGGGCGGCCAGGGCGCGGAGCGCAGCTACGTGCGGCTGGCGGACATGTCCCCGCACCTGCCGGCCGCCGTGATCGCGTCGGAGGACGCCCGCTACTGCCAGCACGGGGGGGTCGACTGGACCGCGCTGCGGGACGTCATGGAGGATGCGGACGAGGACGGCCCGAGCCGCGGCGCCTCCACCATCCCGATGCAGGTGGCCAAGAACCTGTTCCTGTGGCCGGGACGCTCCTACGCCCGCAAGGCGGTGGAACTGCCGGTCGCCCTTTTTCTCGACCTGATCTGGTCGAAACGCCGCATGATCGAGATCTACCTGAACGTCGCCGAATGGGGTGACGGCGTGTTCGGCGCGGAGGCGGCGGCGCAGCGGCATTTCCGCAAGAGCGCCCGCGACCTGACCCGGGCCGAGGCCGCGCTGCTCGCCTCCGCCCTGCCGAACCCGTTTCGCCGCAACCCCGCCAGGCCGTCCGCCCGCCAGCGCGCCGCAGCCGCCACCATCGCGGCCCGGGTCCCGGACACGCCGCTCGGCTGCATCCGGTGATTCGACGCGGAAGGGCTGGTCATCCCGGCCGCGACGGTCTATAGGCGCGCCTTCCGCTATTCGACCGCAGAACCGGCCGCCGCTCCTTGCAGGAAGGCCGGGCGCCTATCGGGCGCATTTGGAGACCGACCGTGGCTGTTCCGAAGCGAAAAACCTCGCCCATGAAGCGGGGCATGCGCCGCTCCGCCGATGCGCTCAAGACCGCCACCTATGTCGAGGACAAGGATTCGGGCGAGCTGCGCCGTCCCCACCATGTCGATCTGAAGAGCGGCATGTATCGCGGCCGGCAGGTCCTGGCCGTCAAGTCCAAGGACTGAACGCCGACACGGCGTCAGCCGCGAGGCCGGTTCGCCGGCGTCGCGGTGGCGCTCAGGTGCTGCGGTCGAGCCCGGTGCTCGGTCGTCCGGGCAGGGCCCGATACGCGCTCGTGGCGGCGCCCGGCTCCGCGTTGCGGGCCTTCCGATAGGCCGGCAGGCGGCGCTCGCAGGCGATCAGCTGCGCCAGGAACTCGGCCGAGGGCCGCTCGTCCGGCCGCGTCGTCGGCCGCGGCTGCACAAGCGCGACGGCGCGCCCCGTCCGGCCCTCCGGGGTCGTGGCCGCTGAACCGTCGTCGGATGAGAGCTGCTCCGTCATGGGTCGCTCCGTGTCGTTGCCGTCCCGTTCCTGCAAGCGGCCGGCCGACTTTTACTCTGCCTTAATCTCGTCACCTGCATCGTTTCGGCACGTCTTCGGCGGGCAACAGGCTCATAATGAGTTTGTTCCTGCGCCGAGCGCTGCCACGAGGGTCCATGCTGCCGCCAGGGATGCGCTCAACGCCGCCGGGGGCGGCGCGGGCGGAGGCGGGCGGGCAACCGGCCGATCCGCGCGGGATTCTCACGTCGCTCGGCGTCGCCGTCTACGATTGGGACATCGCGTCGGACACCATCGTGTGGGCGCCCAACGCCGCCGAGGTCCTGGGCCTGCCCGATCTGGCAGCCTATTCGCGCGGCTGCGATTTCGCCCAGCTGGTCGAGCCCGGCTCCGGGCCGACCCGCCCGGACGCCATCCTGGCCTCGGACCGCCGCGACGAGGGCACGGGCATTCCGTTCGCGGCCCGGTACGACCTGCGGCCGACGCCCGA
>JAQGJJ010000077.1 GCA_028290695.1 Enterovirga sp.
GGCAAGTGGGTCGTGACGGACGCAACCGGTAAGAGTGCTGCGATCGAGACCCCGGACGTGCTCCAGGCCAACGGAGTCGTCCACGTGGTCGACGGCGTCCTGATGCCGGCCAAGTCGGGATCGTGAACGCGGGCAAGCCCGAAGCTTAACCGCTCATTCAGCGTGCGCCTCTAGGCTCGGCGCACGTTTGATTCGGCATAATCGGGGATTTCCATGATCCGACTTGTTGGGCCGCTCGCCATCGCGATGGTGGCCTCGTCCCTCGTTACCTCTCCGGCCTCCGCCGAAATGTCGCCCGGTGCCGCTGCGGCGGTGGGCGCGCTCGGCGGCCTCGCCGTGGGCGGCGTCATCGGCGGCGCCATGGCGTCCGGCCCCTATTACCCCGGGAAGCGGGTCTACACCGCTCCCCCGCCGCCGCCGGTCTATTACGCGCCCCCGCCGCGCCGGGTCTATGTTTCGGAGGAGGTGGAGCCGCGCTGCTACGTCAAGCGCCGCCGCTACGTGGACGAGTTCGGGGACGTGATCGTCCGCCGCATCCGCATCTGCGACTGAGGCGGCTGGAGCCCGCTCTCCGCGGTCGCGCCCCCAGGGCCGCGACCGCAGCGGCTCAGCCCCGGACGGGGTGCACGTGACCCTCGGCCCGCGCCAGGGCGCCGGGCGAGAGCTCGGCCGCCAGGAGGCGTGCCGGATCGACCGGGCCCGGCATGACCAGCTGGCCCTTCGGAACCACCGTGAAACCGAAGCGGCGGTAATAGGGCTCGTCGCCCACCAGGATCACGAGCCCGTGCCCGGCGGCGCGGCCGGCCTCCAGCGCCCGCTGCATCAGCGCCGCCCCGATGCCGCGCCCCTCGAAGGCCGGCTCCACCGCGAGCGGGCCGAGCGCCAGGGCCGGTTCCGCCCCGGCCAGGATCGGGTTCATCCGGACCGAGCCGACCAGCAGCGTGCCGACCAGCGCCGAGAACGACAGGCCGGCGGGCGCGGGCGCGCCCTCGCGCAGCCGAAACGCCGTGCGGGCGAAGCGCCCCGGCCCGAAGGCGCGCTCGTGCAGGTGCCCGATGGCCTCGGCATCCCCCGGGGTTTCGGGCCGGATCTGAATGGAAAGCTCCGTCACGTGGCGACCGACCGAATTCCCAGATAAGCGGCGATCACGCGCTCGTCCTGCCGCAGGGCCGCTGCCGGCCCTTCGAGCACGACGCTGCCGTTCTCGAGCACGTAGCCGTAATCGGCAAGCTCGAGCGCGGCGCGCGCGTTCTGCTCGACGAGCAGGATGGAGACGCCCGAGTCGCGCAGCTCGGCTACGATGCGGAAGATGTCCCGCACGATCAGGGGTGCGAGGCCGAGGCTCGGCTCGTCCAGCATCAGGAGTTTCGGGCCGCTCATCAGGGCCCGCGCCATGGCGAGCATCTGGCGCTCGCCGCCCGACAGGGTGCCGGCCATCTGCGCGCGCCGCTCCTTCAGGCGGGGAAACAGCGTCCACATCCGGTCGAGCGTGGCGCCGTAATCGGACGAGGCCCGGCGGCGGAAGCCGCCGAGCCGCAGGTTGTCCTCGACGCTCATGGTGACGAAGAGCTCGCGCTTCTCCGGCACCAGGCACATGCCGTCCGCGACGCGCCGCTCGACCGCGCGGCGCTCGATCGGCGCCCCCGCGAAGGCGAGCGTGCCGCGCGAGCGCAGCACGCCCATGACGGCGCCGAGCAGGGAGGTCTTGCCGGCACCGTTTGGGCCGAGGATCGTCACGATGGCGCCCGGCGCAACGGTGATGGATACGTCCCGCACGGCCTCCACGCGCCCGTAGGAGACGCAGAGCCCCGCGACGGAGAGAAGCGGCGCGCTCACGCGGCGCTGCCCAGATAGGCTTCCAGCACGGCCGGGTTGCGCTGGATGTCCGCCGGGCTGCCCTGGGCCAGCTCCGAGCCGAAATTCATCACGACGAGCCGGTCGGTCAGCCCCATCACGAAATCCATGTCGTGCTCGACCAGGAGAATGGCGACACCCTCGGCCCGGACGCGGCGCAGAAGCCCGGCGAGCGCCGTCTTCTCGGCGTGCCGGAGGCCCGCGGCCGGCTCGTCCAGCAGCAGCAGGACGGGGTCCAGGGCCAGCGCGCGGGCGATTTCCACGAGCCGCTGCTGGCCGAGCGCCAGCTCGCCCGCGAGCGTATCGGCACAGTCGAGCAGGCCCACCCGCTCGAGCTGGCGGCGCGCGTCGGCGAAGATCTGCGCCTCCTCGGCGCGGTCGAGACGGAGCGCTCCCTGAAGGGCGCCGGCCCGGCCGCGCAGGTGATGACCGAGCGCGACGTTCTCGATGGTGCTCATGCCGTGCACGAGCTTCACGTGCTGGAAGGTGCGGGCGATCCCGAGGGCTGCGACCCGGCGCGCCGGCCGGCCGCAGATCTCCTCGCCCCGGAACGCGATGGAGCCGCCGGTCGCGGCGAGGACGCCGGTGACGAGGTTGAAGCTCGTGGATTTGCCGGCGCCGTTCGGGCCGATCAGGCCGACGATCTCGCCCGCCTGCACCGTGAAGGACAGGTCGTTGACGGCGACGAGCCCGCCGAACGCCTTGCGCAGGTTCGTCACCCGCAGGATCTCGGCACCCGGCGCGGGACGCTCGCGGGCCGGCCGGAGGAGGCCGGCGGCGCCGGCGCTCTCCGGCCGGGCGCGGGCGGGAGGGCCGAAGAGCCGGCGCAGATATGGCCACAGGCCCTCGGGCGCGAACTGGAAGATCAGGATCAGCACGGTGCCGAACACGATCGCCTCGTAGTTGCCCTGGGCGCCGATCAGCCAGGGCAGCACGTCCTGCAGCTTGTCCCGGACGATCGTGACGAGGGCCGCGCCCAGGATGGCGCCGCCGATCTGCCCGACCCCGCCGGCAACCGCCATGAGCAGGTAGTCGATGGACACGTTGACGTTGAACGGCGACGGGTTGATGGCCCGCTGGAAGTGCGCGTAGAGCCAGCCCGAGATCGCCGCCAGCACACCCGCATAGACGAAGGCCAGGATCTTCGCCCGGCCCGTGTCGACGCCGAAGGATTCGGCCGCCAATGCGCCGCCCTTCAACGACCGGATGGAGCGGCCGACGCGGGAATCGAGCAGGTTGCGGGTGACGACCACGAGCGCCACCACGACCAGGAGCGTGACGAGGTAGAACCGCGTCACCTCCGCGAAGGAGATCCCGAAGATCGACAGGGGCGGGATGCCCGCGATGCCGTCGAAGCGGCGGAAGTAGTCGAGCGATCCCGTCAGGTAGAAGAACGAGATGTTCCAGGCGATGGTGGCGACCGGCAGGTAGTGACCCTTCAGCCGGAGCGTGATGGCGCCAATGCCCCAGGCGAGCAGGCCCGCGATCCCGATCGCGACCGGGAGCGTCGCGAGGGGCGGCCAGCCGTGCCGGGTGGTCAGGATGGCGGTGGTGTAGGCGCCGAAGCCGACGAACATCGCCTGGCCGAAGGACACCACGGCGGCGACGCCGGTCAGCACCACGATGCCGAGCGCCACGATGGCCGCCATGCCGATATAGGCCGCGACCGTGATCCAGTAGGGCGGCACGCCCGGGATGAAGGGAAGCGCCGCCGCGAACGCGACCAGAAGCAGGAGCGCCGTGCGGGCAGAGGCGCTCACTCCTCGTCCTCCAGCACGGTCGTCCCATAGGAGCGCGCGAGCAGGATGGGGACGATGATCATGAACACGATCACCTCCTTGAACTCGCTCGCCCAGAAGGAGGCGAAGGATTCCAGCACGCCCACCATGATCGCGGCGGCGGCGGCGAGCGGGTAGCTGACGAGCCCACCGATGATGGCGGCCACGAACCCCTTCAGGCCGATGATGAAGCCGGTATCGTAGTAGATGGTGGTGAGCGGCGAGATCAGGATGCCGCCGAGCGCCCCGATCACGCCGGCGAGCGCAAAGGCGACCCGGCCGGAGAAGCCGGGCGAGATGCCGACGAGGCGCGCACCGAGACGGTTCACGGCCGTGGCCCGCAGCGCCTTGCCGATCAGCGTGCGCTCGAAGAACAGGTACAGCCCGACCATGAGAGCAGCGGTGACACCGAGCACGACGACGGCCTGTCCGGAGACGAACAGGTCGCCGAGCGTGACGCTCGCCCGCGACAGCGCCTCCGTGCGGGAGCCCTCGGCGCCGAAGAAGATGAGCCCGAGCCCGACCAGCGCCAGGTGCAGCGCCACCGAGACGATCAGGAGCACGAGCACGCTCGCCTCGGCGATCGGCCGGAACACGGCCGAATAGGTGTACACGCCCATCGGGGCGACGATCAGCAGCGCGAGCGCCACCTGGACGAGCTGCGGCGGCTTGTGGGGCGCCAGGAAGGCGGTCAGCGCCGCGATGGCCAGCGGCAGGAGGATCGTCTCGGCCAGGGTCAGCGCGACGCTCCGGACGGTGAGGTCGCGCCTCCCGGCGAACAGCGTCGCGGCCGCGGCCGCCACCCCCAGGATCACCAGGAGCCAGACCGTTCCGGGCATGCGGCCCGCCTCGAGCGCGGCGAGGCTCAGCGCCCCGAAGGACACGAACTCGCCGACCGGCACGAAGATGACCCGGGTGACGGTGAAGACCAGCACCAGCGCGAGCGCCAGAAGCGCGTAGATGGCCGCGTTGGTGACGCCGTCCTGCAGGAGGATCAGAACGATCGAGAGGTCCACGGCGGTCGGACGTATCCAGGCGATCCCGGCAGCCGGTGGGCAAGATCGCCTCCGGGCCTCGTGCGCCCGCGCCAGCCGGATTGAGGCGGGCTGGCCCGAGCCAGTCCTCTTGCCCGGAGGCTTCCCCGCCCGTCAAGCGAACAGGGGGACGGCGAGGTGGAGGGGCGCCGGGGCGGCCCGGCCGCGGCCTGTCCAAACCCGGACCGGACCGGCGCTCTTGATGCACGTTAAGGTCCGGGCGCAGCCGCGATGCCTCAATGGCCGTGAGCCGTCGGGCCCAGACGCCCCGCCGGCTCCGTCGCCACAGGATCCACCCGCCCGGGGGAGCAGCATGTTGAACCCGTCCAGGAACGTCGCAGCGGTCTTCGGCCCCTCCGAGATCGCCTGCCTGTCGAGCGCCTACGATGCCGCCCTGTCCAGCATCACCGAGGCCGAGAGCATGGCCTCCGGCCTCACCGCCCGGGAGCTCAGGCAGCAGATCGCGGCCGGCATCATCGCGGCCGCCAAAACCGGGCAGCTCGATCCCGTATGCCTGAAGGAGGCGGCCCTGCACGCCCTCGCGAGGCCGTGCGCGGAGATCGACTGAGTTCCCCGCGCACCGCCCCGGTTCGCCCGGGGCGGGCCGTCAGGCCGTGACGTATGTGGGTTCGCGCTTCGTTTGCGTGAACAGCGCAAGGCCGATCTCCATGACCCCGATGATCACATGGGGCAGGTAGACCCGGTCCGCAAAGCCGAACAGCCACGGCGACACGGCCAGCAGCGCTCCGCCGAGCCCGTCGACCGCCAGATGCACCGGCACGGGGATGATGCGCGCCAGGGTCGGCTCGTAGTCGGTCAGGAGGTTCATCACCAGGATGCCGCCGCCGAGCAGCACCGGCAGCCATTGTGCGGCGCTTCGATCGGCGAAGCCGAAGAGCCAGGGCGAAGCCGCGATCAGCAATCCCCACGGGTAGTCGACGATGCCGTGAACGCGGGCAGGTATGAAGCGCATGGTGCCACTCCGGTTGATCGAGCCACGAAGGACGAGGCGGTGCCGCACGGGGGCGGCCCGCTGCCGGAATCAAGGCCGAGCGTGCCGATTGTTCCGGGCTCCAGACAGAGGGTTCGCTTTGCAACGGTGACGCTCGGGGCGCGGGACCGGGTCCGTGGCGCCCCGCCGATTCTGCGCGACACGGCCGGATCTCCCGATCCCGAGCCTGCCTAACCCAGGTTAGTGCGGCCCCGGCCTGGGTTCGACAACGTGGACCGTCGCCGTATTCTCCGGGCTCGCGGACGA
Source organism: Enterovirga sp. (assembly GCA_028290695.1). GTDB lineage: Bacteria > Pseudomonadota > Alphaproteobacteria > Rhizobiales > Beijerinckiaceae > Enterovirga. Next base: position 5,925 of record JAQGJJ010000077.1, read on the forward strand.
TGATGAGCGTGCGCTCTTGCCCGAGGTGGAAGGCATGGACATGTCCTCGGCGGCCTCGCAACACACCATTCGCAACCGACTTCTGCTCGCGATGGGGCCCGACGACTTCGCGTTGCTTCAGCCCGATCTCGAGCCGGTGACGCTGAAGCCTCGCGATCCGCTGAACGAACCGAACCATCCGACCCGCTTCGTGTATTTCCTCGACAACGGCGTGGGCTCGGTGGTGCTCGGGCCGGAGCGGGCGATCGGCGTCGAGGTCGGCATCGTCGGCCGGGAGGGGCTTCTCGGCACCTCGGTGGTTCTGGGGGCGCTGCAGAGCCCGAACAGCACCTTCATCCAGCTCGCCGGCACCGGGTGGCGCATCGAGGCCGGTGCGCTCAGGGCCGCGATGGCGACGAGCCCGTCCCTGCAGGGAATCCTGCTGCGCTACATCCACACCGTCTTGGTGCAGACGGCCAGCACCGCCCATGCCAATGCGGATTACCTGGTCGAGGAGCGGACGGCTCGCTGGATCCTGATGTGTCACGACCGCACGGACGGCGACGACATCGCCATCACGCACGAGTTCCTGGCCCTGCTGCTGGGCGTGCGGCGGCCGGGGGTCACGGTGGCGACCCATTTCCTGGAGGGAGAGGGCATGATCCGGGCCCGGCGCGGGCTGATCACCGTTCTCAACCGGGACAAGCTCAAGACAAAGGCGAACGGTTCGTACGGCCTGGCCGAGGCCGAATACGAACGCCTGATCGGATCGTCCGGCCACGACGCGGGCGCCAACGTGGTGCAGCTCGCCTTAGGCAGGCGCTAGGGCCGGCCGGGTGCCACGGGCCTGGCCGGCCGTGCCCCGCTATTTCTTTCACGTGCGCGACAGCGGCGAGTTCATCGACCGCGAAGGTGTCGTGCTCGCGGGGCCGGACGAGGCCCGCTCCCGGGCCGTCGTGGCGTCGGGCGAGATGCTGAAGGACCTCGGGGGCAGGTTCTGGAACGATGCCGAGTGGCTGATGTGGGTCACGGACGAGCGTGGGGCCACGGTTTGTGCGCTCCGGTTCTCCGCCCAGTCCGCCGAGAGCGTCCGGGCCGGGCCGGACGGCTGAGCGGCAACCGTCCGGGCGGTCGCGCCGCGGGGAGGGCCGGCGGTGGCGAACCTCGCCCGCCTCAGCCTTGCGGGGGGCGCGGCGTGAAATCGGTGCTCGGCGTCACGCGCCGGCAATAGGCCGCGACCAGGCGGGCGCAGCTCTCCACGTCCGACAGGCTCAGCATCTCGGACGGGGTGTGCATGTACCGGAGCGGCACCCCGACGAGGCCGGTCGCGACGCCGGCGCGGCTGATCTGCATGGCGGCCGCGTCGGTCGGCGTGGCCTTCGGAAAGACGCTCACCTGGCAGGCGATCCCCTCCTCGCGGGCCGCCTCCATGAGGAGCCGGAACACCGTCGGGTTCACGTTCGCGCCCCGGGACACGGTCGGGCCCCGCCCCACGCGAAGGTCGCCGTGCTCCTTGGGGTCGATTCCCGGGTAGTCGACCGCATGGTCCATGTCGATCGCGAGGCCGGTCACCGGCTTGATGGCGAAGGTCGCGGTCTCGGCGCCGCGTGAGCCGATCTCCTCCTGGACGGTCGCGACCGCGTAGAGGCCCACCTCCGGGTGGAGCCCGCCCTCCTCCTTGAGAAGCCGCAGGGCCTCGGCCGCGATCACGGCCCCGGCCGTGTTGTCGAAGCCCCGGGCCGCCGCGCGATCGCCGAGGAGTGGGCGGAATTCCTCCTCGAAGGTGATCGGGTCGCCGAGCGCGACTACGCGTTCCGCCTCCTCGCGGGAGGCGGCCCCGATGTCGATCCAGAGATTCTTGATCTCGGGCCGCCTGGTCTTGTCCGCCGGGCCGAGGAGGTGGAAGGCGCGGCTTCCGACCACCCCGGGCACGCGCCGCCTGCCGTGCACCCAGACCCGCTGGCCGACCGGGGTGACGTCGTCGTGCCCGCCGATCGGGCTGAAATGCAGCAGGCCGTCCTCGCCGATATGGTGGATGAGGAACCCGATCTCGTCGATGTGCCCGGCCAGCATGATCCGGGTCGCCGCCTCCGGGTTCAGCACCGCCATGACGTTGCCGGTGACGTCCGTCGTGACCCGGTCCGCGAAGGCCGCCGTGTAGTCGCGGTACACCGCGGCGGCGGGCTGCTCGAACCCGCTCGGGGAGGGCGCGTTCGCAAGCGCCTTCATGAAGTCCAGCGTGTCAGCCCGCATCGTCGCCGCTCCACGGTGCCGGCGTCCCGGAGCGGTGGCTCCGGCGTCGCCCACAGGCATCCGAAACGCGCCGCGGGCCAGTTGTTTCCGGTCGCCGGATCGGCGCCGCGGGGCTCCTCGGATCCGGCCCGTGCGGGGTTCGTGGCGCCGGCCGGAAGCGGCCGGCCGGCGCGGTGGGCTGCGGGCCGGCCGCCCGGTCAGGCCTTGCAGGACGCCGGCAGGTAGGACGTGTCCAGGTACTTGGCGGCGTCGACGGCGCTCGGCAGCAATCCCTCGCGCACCATGGCGTCCAGCGGCGGCTGCAGCAGGTCGGTGGTGATGCAGGACGCCGGGTCCCGGAAGTAGTCGTTCTTGGTGAGGAAGTAGGTCTCGAGAACCTCCGGGGGGGATTTGGTCAGGTCCGAGGTCAGCTCGATCACCCTCTTGCGGTTGGCCGGATCGTAGAGCCAGCGCAGGCCGTCGACGTAGTCGGCCAGCCAGGCCTTCACGGCCGGGCCGTTGGACTTCAGATAATCGTTCGAGGCGATCTGGAAGAGCACCGCGTAGGGGGGGAACGCATCCCGGCCGTGGAACACGGGCCGGATGCCGCCCTTCGCATTCTCGGTCGCGCTAAACGGGAGCGGAAGCGAGCCGCAATCGACGCGCTTCTCGCGGATCGCCGCCCCGATGCTCGGGAACGACACCTCGACGATCTTCACGTCCCGGCGCGGGTCGAGATTGTTCTTCTTCAGCACCACCCGGAGCACGAGGTCGACGGCCGTGCCGAACGCGTTCACGGCGATCGTCTTGCCCTTGAGGTCGGCGACGCTGCGGATCGGGCTGTCCTCGAGCACGTAGAAGCCCTGGCTGGCGAAGCCGTCGCGCCCGTCCTGGAACATCTCGGCCACGATCTTCACGCCGTTCGGGACGGCGCCCTTGGCGATCATCGTCCCGAAGGCCGGGAGCGACATGGACGAGAGGTCGACCTGGCCGGCCGCCAGCAGCGACGCCGCCTCCGGCGTGCCGCGCGCATAGGTGGTCTCGAGGACGTAGTCCTTGCCGTGGCGCTTCAGGATGTTCTGCTTCGCCCAATCCGTGAGCAGGATCGTGACGATCTCGTTGGGGCCGAGCCCGCCGCCCGTGGAATAGCGCAGCTTCGGGATATCGGCCCGAACGATCGACGGCGCGCCGATGGCGGCTCCGGCGACCGTCGTCGCCCCGATGAGGAATTTGCGGCGATCAAGTCCCGCCTGCGCGAACCCGTGCACGTTCTTCATTTCCGTCACCCCTGATCCCTGCCACATCGATAGTCTGATCGTAAGACAATCCCAACAAGCTAGAAAAGCAAGCTGCGAGCCACCTCGGTTTGCCGGGTCGAGAGAACCGGCACCCCGGGGCCGCGCGGTCGAGGCGCCGGATGCGGTCGACCGGATGGCCCGCTCACGCCCGGCCGAGCGCCGCCGCGCCCGGCGAGCGGGGCTCGATCGGCGTCAGGCCGGCGAGCCCGGCCTCCGCCTCGAACAGGGCGGCCGCCGACAACACCCCGCGGTCGTCCCGGGGCCGCCCGACCAGCTGCAATCCGACCGGAAGCCCGCTTTCCGTGAAGCCGCACGGGATCGAGATCGCCGGGCAGGCGGTGATCGACAGGGCGAAGGTCAGGAACAGCCAGCCGAACGGCTCCTCGAAGCGCGTCCCCCCGAGCTCCATGACGTGCCGCTGCTCGATCGGAAACGGCTGCGCGGCCACGCTCGGGCATGCCAGGATGTCGTAGGTGCCGAAGAACGCCACCGTGCGGGCGTAGATCTCCGCGCGCAGAAGCTCGGCCCCGGCCAGCTCGGCCGCGGTCTGGCGCAAGCCGACATTCGCATAGTGCAGCATCTCCGGCCCGAGCGCGGCGCCGTGGCTCTCGAGCAGGCTGCCGGCCGCCGCCCGCTGGGCGTTGCGCAGCACGCGGAAGCAGCGCTCGGAGCCGGACAGGTCCGGGGCGGCCTCCTCGACCGGGATGCCGAGCCCCTCGAACCTGGCCATGGCGGCCTCGCAGACGCGGCGCACCTCCGGATCGACCGGACCGAGCCCGAGATCCGGGCTCCAGGCGATCCGGGCGGGCCGTCGGGGCGCATCCACGGCCTCGATGAAGGGACGGCTCGGCGCCGGAAGCGAGATCGGGTCCTCGACGTGCTCGCCCACCATGGCGTCCAGCATCAGGGCCGCGTCCCCGACCGTTCGGGCCATGGGGCCGTCGATGTTCAACATGCCGAAGGAGAGCGGAAGCGGGCCGTGCGCGACCCGGCCGGGGCTGGGCCGGAAGCCGACCACCGAGCAGAAGGCGCTCGGGATGCGGAGCGAGCCGGCCATGTCGTTGCCGGTCGCGAGCCAGGCCTGGCCGGTCGCGAGCGCCACCGCCGAGCCGCCCGACGAGCCGCCGCAGGTCCGGCTCGTGTCCCACGGGTTCGCGGTCGCGCCGAACACCTCGTTCACGGTGTTGCCCCCGGCCCCGAATTCGGGCGTGTTGGACTTGCCGATCACGACGGCGCCGTTCTGCTCCAGCCGCTCGACCAGAAGATCCGATCGCGATGCGATCCGGTCGGAGAAGACGCGCGACCCTTCCGTCCAGCGCACCCCGGCGACGGCCGTCAGGTCCTTGACCACGATCGGGAGGCCGCCGAGATGCGAGCGCGCGTCGGACGGGGCCTCGTTCAGCAGCGTCCGTGCCCTGTCGCGCGCCCTGTCCAGGCACAGAACCGGCACGGCGTTGACCTGCGGGTCGGTCGCCGCGATGCGGTCGGCAGCCGCATCGATGAGCTCGAGGGGCGTCACTTCGCCCTTTTTCAACAGGCCGACCACCTCCCGGGCGGTCCGTCTGCAAAGGTCCTCGGCTCCGAGCATGAACTGGCCTCGTTGACTCGCGATTGTCAGACCATCTTAATGTCAGCCGATTCAAGTCTGCAATTCAGACCTGACGCTGGACTTCGGAATCGAGGGTCCGGGCGGCGCTTGCCGTCGGGCTCTCCAGGCGGCACACCAAGGCGCACAAGACGGTCAGGATGCCCGCTACAGACCCCAACATCGTGATCTCGGACGTGTCGAAGCGGTTCGAGCGACGCGGCCAGACCTTCACGGCCCTCGAGCATGTCGACATGCAGGTGGCCCAGGGAGAGTTCGTCTCCATCGTGGGCCCGTCCGGCTGCGGAAAGAGCACGCTCCTGTACATGCTGGGCGGCTTCGTGGCCCCGAGCGGCGGGCAGCTCTCGGCGGGCGGCAAGCCGGTCACCGGGCCGGGCATCGACCGGGGCGTGGTGTTCCAGGAATACGCGCTGTTTCCCTGGCTGAGCGTGGCCGACAACATCGGCTACGCCCTTGTCCGCAAGGGGCTGCCGCGGGCCGAGCAGGCGGCGATCGTGGCGCGGTACGTCGACCTGATGGGGCTGCGCGGCTTCGAGACGGCCTATCCGCGCGAACTCTCCGGCGGCATGAAGCAGCGCGTGGCGCTGGCCCGGACCTTCGCCTACGACCCCGGCATCCTCCTGCTGGACGAGCCCTTCGGGGCACTCGACGCGCAGACGCGCGAGATCATGCAGGACGAGCTGCTGCGCCTGTGGAGGAGCAACCGCAAGACGGTCGTGATGGTCACGCACGACGTCGACGAGGCCGTGTACCTGTCGAACCGCGTCTGCGTGATGTCGCATCGTCCCGGCCGCATCGTGGAGGAATTCCCGATCGACCTCGACCATTCGGCCTCGCGCGAGGACGTGGTCGTGTCGGCGACCTACCGGGACCAGCGCAACGCCGTGTGGCTCGCGGTGCGCCGGCAGGTCACCCGCGCGTCCGGCGGGGCGGCCGCATGAGCCGGCTCGGGTCGCTGGCCGGCCGCATCGGCTCGGGGCTCGCCCCCATCGCCCTGCTGCTCGCGGCCTGGCAGGCGCTGTCCTGGGCCGGAGCGATCGACAGCACCACGCTTCCGGCCCCGGCCGCGACCCTCGCCGCGCTGGCGCGGCTGCTGGAGGGGCGCGGCTTCTTCGTGGATCTCGGGATCACTGTTCTGCGCGGCCTCGGAGGCCTCGCGCTCGGGGCCGCGGTCGGGATCCCGCTCGGGCTCCTCATGGCGGTCGACCGCCGCGCGGAGGGGTTCTTCAACCCGCTCGTGAAGGCGACCTACTCGCTGCCCAAGACCGCGCTCGTGCCCCTATTCATCCTGTGGTTCGGGATCGGGAGCGTGACCAACGTGCTGGCCGTGGCGCTGTCCACGGTTCTGCCGATCATCATCTACACCTATCACGGGGTCCAGAGCGCGCCGAAGATCCTGATCTGGAGCGCACGGGCCATGGGCACGACGGAGCGCCGCCTGCTCTGGGACGTCCTGCTGCCGGCCGCCCAGCACGGCATCCTGACCGGCCTGCGGATCGGCCTCGGCTTCGCCTTCCTGATCGCGATCGCGGCCGAGATGATCGCCGCGCAGCTCGGCATCGGGAAGCTGCTCTTCATGTACGGCGAGACGGGCGCCTACGACTTCATGTTCGCGGCCGTGACCGCCATCGTGCTGGCCGCCTACGCGGCGGATCGTGCGCTCGTCGCCGTGTCCGACCACCTCCTGCGCTGGCAGGAGCCCGCGCACGGGCGGACCGGCTCGTGAGCGCGCCCGAGACGGCCCGGCCAATGCGGGTGCTGCTGTCGTTGGCGAAGCTGTATCCGCTGCTCCTGGTGGCGATCGCCTGGGAGCTCGCGGCCCGGGCGGGGCTGGTCCGGCCGATCTTCCTGCCGCCCGTCAGCACCGTGATCGCGGCTCTGCCGGCGCTGTTCTGGTCCGGGGATATCCTGGCGCCCCTCGGAACCAGCCTCTACCGGGCGGCCTTGGGGCTTGCCGTGGCGATGATCGTCGGGATCGGCCTCGGCTTCCTCATGGCGCGGGTCCGCTGGATCAAGTGGCTGCTCGACCCGCTCGTGTCGCTCGCGTTTCCGTCCCCGAAGGTCGCGTTTCTGCCGATCTTCGTTCTGTGGTTCGGTATCGACCACCTGTCCAAGATCGCGCTCGTGGCGATCACCTGCGTGTTTCCGTTCATCATCGCGGCCGAGGCGGGCGCCCGCACCGTGTCCCGCACGCAGCTCTGGGCGGCCGAGACGATGGGCACGTCCCGCTCCGGGCTCGTGTTCAGGATCATCCTGCCGGGCTCGCTGCCCTCGCTCATGAGCGGCGTCAGGATCGCGGTGCCGTTCGCGCTCGTCAGCGCCTTCACGGCCGAGATGATCGCGGGCGGCGGCGGGCTCGGCGGCGACCTGATCTACGCCCAGCGCTTCTTCGAGACCACGACGGTGTTCGCCCTGCTGCTGGTCATGCTGGTGACCGGCTACCTGGCGGATGCGCTCGTGCTCGGTCTGCGCCGCCGCGTGCTGCGCTGGCACGAGGGCTGACGACCCGGCGTCCGGGCCCGGCGGCCGAAGGCCCGGGCCGGCCCCGTCCCAGGCGGTCGGGTCCGGCTCGCCTCAGTTGAGGGCCTGCCAGACCCGCGCGGGCGTGGCCGGCATGTCGAAGGACAGCACGCCGGCGGGCCTGAGCGCGTCCAGGAGGGCGTTGTAGCCGGCGGCGAGCGCGCCCGTCGTGCCGGCCTCGCCGGCGCCCTTCGTGCCGAGCGGATTGGTGGTGCAGGGCACCTCGACATGCTCCACGGTCGAGACGGGCAGGTCGTCGGCGCGCGGGATCGGGTAATCCATGAAGGACCCGGTCACGAGCTGGCCGCTCGTCTCCTCGAACACCGCCCGCTCCAGCAGAACCTGCCCGAGCCCCTGGGCGATCCCGCCCCGCACCTGGCCTTCCACGAAGGTCGGGTTGATGCACACGCCGACGTCGTCGACGGCCGTGAAGGCGGCGAAGCGCGCGATGCCGGTCGCCGGCTCGATCTCGATCTCGGCGACGTGGCACCCGTTCGGGAAGGTCAGGTCGGCGCGCCCGCGCTCCAGGACCCCGAGGGCCCGGCCCTGGCTCACGATCTCGCCCAGCGTGAGCGACTGGCCGGTGGCGGCGCGCGTCACGCGGCCCTCGGCGTAGGTCACCTCGTCCGGCGTCACCTGCATCAGCGCCGCCGCGGCTTCGCGCGCGCGCTCCACCAGGGCCGCGGTCGCCTTGATGATGGCGGCGCCGCCGACTGTCATGGAGCGTGAGCCCACGGACCCCGCGCCCTCCGGCACGAGCGTCGAGTCGCCCTCGCCGAGCGTCACCTGGGCGGCCGGGATGCCGAGCCGCTCCGCGGTCAGCTTCGGGAACACGGTGGCGTGCCCCTGGCCGTTGGACTGGAGGCCGCTGTTCAGCGTCACGATCCCGTCCGGGCCGACGTCGAGCCGCACGTCCTCGAAGGGCGAGCCGCCCGCGATCTCCAGGTAGCAGGCGATGCCGATGCCGCGCAGCAGGCCGGCCTGCCGGGCCGCCTCGCGCCGGGCCGGGAAGCCGGCATAGTCGGAGAGGTCGAGCGCCCGCGCGAGGCAGCGGGCGAAGTCGCCGCTGTCGTAGGTCATCCCGTTCGGGGCCCCGTACGGCATGGCGTCGGCCGGAACGAGATTGCGGCGGCGCAGCTCCGCCGGGTCGATCCCGAGGGTTCCGGCGGCCCGGTCCACGAGGCGCTCCATGATGAGCACGGCCTCGGGCCGGCCGGCGCCCCGGTAGGGCGCGACCGGAACGGTGTTCGAGTAGAGGCAACGGATCGCCACCTCGAGCGCGGGCGTCCTGTACACGCCGGCCAGGCAGCGGAAGAGATTGTTCGTGGCCGTGAACACCGAATGGCTCGACTGGTAGGCGCCGGTGTTCACGTCCGACGCGACCCGCACAGCCAGGAAGCGACCCTCCGCGTCCAGGGCGAGCTCGCCCCGCAGCACCGTGTCCCGGCCCTGCGTGTCCGACTGAAAGGCTTCCGAGCGGCTGGAGGTCCATTTCACCGGCCGGCCCAGCCGGCGGCTCGCCTCGAGCAGCGCCACGTAATCGGGATACAGGTGGCTCTTGGCCCCGAAGCCGCCCCCCACGTCGCGGGTCAGGACCTTCATGCGGTCAATCGGGACGTTCAGGGCCAGCGCGAGCTGGGCCGCGAGCGCCGCCGCGCCCTGGGACCCGGCCTGCAGCTCGAAGCGGTTTTCCGCCGGGTCGTAGGAGGCCAGCGCCGAACGCGGCTCCATGGGCGTGACCACGAGCCGCTGGCTCACGATCTGCGCCTCCACCACGTGCGCCGCGCCGGCGAAGGCGCGGGCCACGGCCTCGGCATCTCCGGCCCGGAAGTCGAGCGAGACGTTGTCGGGCGCTTCCGGCCAGATGGCGGTCTCGGGCCGGGGCTCGTAGCGGGTGTGAACCACGGCCGGCAGCTCGGCGAAGGTGACGTCGATCAGCTCCGCCGCGTCATGGGCCGCGGCCGCGCTGTCCGCGACCACGAGCGCCACGGGCTCGCCGACGAACCGCACCCGCCCGGTCGCGAGCGGCGGCCAGTCCGGCACGAAGGCAGGGCGGCCGTCCGCGTGCTTGAGGCCCGGCACCACGAAGGCGCGGCCGTAGCCGAGCCCCTCGAGGTCCGCGCCCGTGAGCACGGCGAGCACGCCTGGGCTCTCGCGCGCCGCTTCGACGTCGATGCTCCGGATCTCGCCATGCGCCATGGGCGCGCGCAGGAAGGCGGCATAGGCCTGGTCCGGCGCGCGGGCATCGTCGCTGTAGCGGCCGCGGCCGGTGACGAGACGCTCGTCCTCGACGCGACCTAAATAGCGCTCCTCCACCCGCCCCATCCGCGATCCTATTCGCCGCGGGAGAGCGGCGGGTTCGCGTAGCCCGGCGCGACGTGCGCGTCGATCAGGTAGGGGCGTCCGGCCCGGACGGCCTCCAGGCCCCGCCGGATCGCCGCCTCGAGATCCGCGAGGGTCTTGACCGGCCCTTCGGCCTCGACGCCCTGGGCGCGCGCGATGCCGGAATGGTCGATCTCCGGCTCGCTCATGCGCTGCCCGATCCAGCGGTTCTCCACCGGCCGCTGCCGCGCCCGGGCGACCGCCTCCTGGTGGATCTCGTCGTTGAAGTTCGAGCGGTTGTTCGAGATGATGAACAGGGCCGGGATGCCGTAATGCGCCGCGGTCCACAGGGCGGAATTGCCCTGCATGAAGTCGCCGTCGCCGAGCACCGAGACCACCGGGCGGCCGGTGTCCTTCAGGGCGAGCGCGGCCCCGACCGTCAGGCCCGGGCCGGCCGCGAGGCCCGCCCCCCCGTCATGGCCGAGGAAGTCCAGCGGGTCGCGGAAGTGATAGGCGTTGCCGGCCCAGCCGATCGTGACGTGCGCGAGCGTGAAGGTCTCCGTGCCGCGAATTTTGGCGAGCGCCACCTCGATGTCGCGCGGGGCGAGCTCGGTCGCGGCTGACTCGCTATAGGCCGGCTCCGGCGCCGTGTTGCGGCTCCGGCCGTCCCATTTGCGGCCGCCCGGCAGCGCCGCCTCGACCAGCTTCAGGACGTCCTCCAGGAAGCCGTCCGCGCCGGCCATGACCGGCACGTCGACCGGCGGCAGCGCGAAATAGTCCATGCTCCAGCCCCGGTGCAGGACCGAATCCATCGACACGTGCGCGATCTTCGCCGGATAGGCCTCCGTGTTGCGGGTGATCTGCAGCAGGAAGCCGTTGAGGTCGACCCAGTCGAAGCTGACGATGACGTCGGCCTGCCGCACGATCTCCTTGGCGGTCGGGCTCAGCCAGTAGAACGGCGGCACGACGTGCAGGCCGTGGTCCGTCGGGAAGACGGCCCGCTCCCGGATGGAGGTCATCACGGAGCCGCCGACCATCTCGGCCAGCTTGACCCGGCGATCCCAGGCGTCCTGGGCGCGCGAGCCGCGGCCGAACAGGATGAGCGGGTTCTTCGCCCCGACCAGGAGGTCGGCGACGGCCTGGGCGTCGGCCGCGCTCGCGCGGGGCTGAGCGGGAGGCTGGTAGCGGGCCGGGCTCGGCGCGGTCACCGGCTTGTCGAGCTTCTGCTCCTGCAGGCCGGCGTCAAGGCAGATGTAGACGGGCGCCCGCGGCTCGCTGTTGGTGATCTGCGCGCCGCGCAGGAACGCCTCCACGATGCCCGGAGCCGACCGGGGCTCATCGTCCCACTTGGTGTAGTCGCGCACCAGGGCGCCCTGGTCCTTCGCCGTGTGGATCCAGTCGATCCAGGGGCGGCGCTTCTCGGGCGCCACCGGGCCGGTCGCCCCGACGATGATCATGGGGGCGCGGTCGCACCACGCGTTGAAGATGCCCATCGAGCCGTGCAGGAGGCCGACGTTGCTGTGCAGCACGCACGCCATAGCCTTGTCGGTCACCTTGGCGTAGCCGTGCGCGATCGAGACGACGTGGTCCTCGTTCAGGCAGAGCAGCATCTGCGGCGTCTCGTTGCCGAGATGGTTCACGAGGCTGTCGTGGAAGCCGCGGTAGCTCGCGCCCGGGTTCAGCGAGATGTACGGGATGTCGAGCGCGCGGAGCATGTCCGCTGCGACGTCGCTTCCCCACTCGGCAGCTGCGGACGGCTCTACGTTGGGGCGCTCGAGTTCTTTCATGACGTAACCGTCCCAGTGTTGTCGGCCGCCGTCGACCCGGTGGCCGCGACCACGCGTAGCTGCGCAATCATCTGACAATCTGATTGTCAGACGATGCTGTCAATGTGCACGAGGCTGCTTCGGGCACTCTTCGGAAACATTGCCTGCGCCGGGTTCCCGAAGAGGTGCCACGGAAGCCGAGCCGGCCCGGGCCGAGGCGCCGTGAGCCGCGGACGCGGCGCCGGGCGCTCGGTCGTGCGGGGCGATTCGCCCGGAGCCCCAGTCCGTGCCGCGCGAAGCGGCCGGAGGCGGGCCCGGTCGGCCTTCCGCTCACGCGCCCGTCCGTCCCGGTCGCGCCCGAATCCGCGTTGGCGGCCATCCGGCTACTCCTGAAGCGCCTCGTCGCGCGTCTTGCGCACGGCCGGCATCACGAGAACCGCCACGAGCAGCACGGCCGCGACGAGAAAGCCGAGGCTGATCGGCTGCGTGACGAAGACGGTCGCGTCGCCGCGCGAGATGAGGAGGGCACGCCGGAGGTTCTCCTCCATCAGCGGCCCGAGGATGAATCCCAGGATGAGCGGTGCCGGTTCGCAATCGAGCTTGATCAGCACATAGCCGAGCAGCGTGAGGGCGGCCGTCAGGTAAATGTCGAACAGGCTGTTGCTCGCCGAGTACACCCCGATCATGCAGAACACGAGAATGGCCGGAAACAGCATCCGGTAGGGGATGCGCAGGAGCCTGATCCAGATCCCGACGAGCGGCAGGTTCAGGACGAGCAGCATCAGGTTGCCCACCCACATGCTGGCGATCAGGCCCCAGAAGAGATCCGGCTTCTCCGTCATGATCTGCGGACCCGGAGCCACGCCCTGGATCATCATGGCGCCGATCATCAGCGCCATGGTGGGGTTCGACGGGATGCCGAGGGTGATCATCGGGATGAAGGAGGTCTGAGCCCCGGCGTTGTTCGCCGATTCGGGGCCCGCGACCCCGCGGATGTCGCCTTCGCCGAAGGTGCGGGGCGGCCTCGCGACCTTCTTCTCGAGGGAATAGGACGCGAAGGACGCGAGCAGCGCCCCTCCGCCCGGCAGGATGCCCAGCACGGACCCGAGCGCGGTGCCGCGCAGGATGCTGCCCATCGACTGCCGGATGTCCGCGAGGCTCGGCAGGACGCGTCCGATGGCTTGGACGCCGACCGAACGGGTCTCGAGGCTTTCGAGGTTGCGGGCGACCTCGGCGATGCCGAACAGCGCCATGGTGAGCGGGATGAAGCCGATGCCGTCGGTCAGCTCCGGGATGCCGAAGCCGTACCGGGGGACGCCCGAATTCACGTCGGCGCCGACGAGCCCGAGCAGCAGCCCGAGCACCACCATGGCGACCGCCTTCACGAGCGAGCCGCTCGCCAGCACGATGGCGGCGATCAGGCCGAACACCATGAGCGCGAAGTATTCGGCCGGCCCGAACCGAAGGGCGACCTCCGCCAGGGCGGGCGCGAAGAACGCGATCGCGACCGTCGACACGCAGCCGGCGAAGAAGGAGCCGAGCGCCGCGATGCCGAGCGCCGGCCCGGCCCGGCCCATGCGGGCCATCTTGTAGCCGTCGATGGCAGTCACCACGGACGAGGATTCGCCCGGGATGTTCACCAGGATCGCGGTCGTGGAGCCGCCGTACTGGGCGCCGTAATAGATGCCCGACAGCATGATCAGCGCAGAGGCGGGCGGGAGCACGAAGGTGATCGGGAGCAGCATCGCCACGCTCGCCACCGGGCCGAGGCCCGGTAGGACGCCGACCAGCGTGCCGAGCAGCACGCCGATGAAGCAATAGCCGAGGTTGGCCGCCGTGAGGGCGACCCCGAATCCGAGGCCGAGATTTGCGAGCGTATCCACCGTCGATCCCTACAGCTTCGGCCAAAGAGGCAGCGGCACGCCCAATCCCTGCACGAACAGGATCGCGCTCGCGATGGCGAGCCCCGCGGCCAGGAGCACGGCCTCCTTCAGCCGGAAATCCCTCCCGGCCCAGCCGCCCACGAGGACCAGCACCACGATGGAGCCCACGAGACCGAGCGGCCTGAGCAGAACGCCGAACAGGCACATCGCCAGAAGCAGCTTCCCGAGAGGCCGGACATCCGTGGCCGGCAGGGGCTCGCCGTTCACCGCAACCGCCCGCGCCAGGATCACGAGACCGAGCCCCGCCAGGATCAGCCCGAGCAGAAAGGGAAAGAAGCCGGGACCGATACGGGCCGGCGTGCCGAGCGAATAGCCGGGCGCCAAGGCCGCGAAGCCGCCGCCGAGAACAAGAAACAGGAATCCCGCGCCGAGATCCTTGGGGCTCTTGATGCGCATCGATCAGCCAGGGTCAGGAGGGGCGGCTGCCCCGGGGGCCCACGTCGGTGGGTGCGTGCGGCCGCTCCCAGGGATGGGACGGGCGCAGGCCGAAGGGATGCGGTGCGGCCACCGGCGCGACGGACCGCAGACAGCTCGCGGTCAGCTCGGCCAGCGAGGCGCAGCCGAGCAGCGCAAGGGTCGTCAGGACCTCGTCCCGCAGGATCGCCAGGAGCCGGACCAGGCCGGCCCGGCCGCCCGCCGCGAGAGCCGCGCCCTGGGCCTTGCCCAGGCCGACGAGGTCGGCCCCCAGCGCCCGCGCCTTGAGGATGTCCGTGCCCCGCACGAAGCCGCCGTCGACGTAGATGCGGCAGCGGCCGGCCACCGCCTCGGCTGCGGCCGCGATCTGGTTGAGCGCGCAATCGGCATGGTCGAGCTGGCGGCCGCCGTGGTTGGACAGGTACACCACGTCGACGCCGTGCTCCGCGCAGAGCCGCGCGTCGGCGGGATCCAAGATTCCCTTGATGATCAGCGGCAGACGGGTCCGGCCCCGCAGCCAGGCGATCGTGTCCCAGGTCAGCGAGGCCTGCTCCGGCGTGATCTGGACCGAGGGGCGGTCCCCAAAATTCACCCGGTCGACGGCTGCGGCCGACGAGAACCTGTTCTCCAGGTCCCGCTCCCTTCGGCCGTATACGGGGGCGTCCACCGTGAGGCACAGGGCGGCGCAGCCGGCCGCCTCCGCCCGGGCCACGGTCTCGCCCAGCCAGGCCCGGTCGCCCCGCATGTAGATCTGGAGCACGAGCGCGCATCCCGGCACGGCGGCCGCAACCTCCTCGAGGGTCGGCTGAGCCATGATGCTCATGAAGAACGGCACCTTCGCGTCCGCGGCGGCAGCCGCGGAGGCCAGGGCGGCCGCCTCGTCGAACAGCCGCAGGGACCCGATCGGGGCGAGAAACACGGGCAGGTCGATCGCCCGCCCGAGGAACTGCGCCGCCGGGTCGGCCCGCGACACGTCGCGAAGAACCCGGGGCACGAAGGCGAGCGCGTCGAGCGCCGAGCGGTTGCGCAGGAGGGCGGCCTCCGATTCCGCCCCGCCTGCGAGATAGTCCCACACGGCGGGGGCGAGCCGGTGCCGGCCGCCGGCGAACAGCTCGGCAGCCGTCCGGGCCGCGATCGCGTCCACGCGAGCCGGTCCCGCAGGCTACTGGCCCGGGGCCACCCCGATCGACTTCACGAGCGGCCCCCAGCGCTTGTGCTCCTCCTCGTACCAGGCCGCGAGCTCTGCGGGGGTCGATCCGACGAACACGGCGCCCTGCTGCGACAGGCGCTCCCGGAGGGACGGGTCCTTGATGACCTGGGCGATGTCGCCGCTGATCTTCGCGACCACGGCCTGGGGCGTCCCCTTGGGGGCGGAGATGCTGCTCCAGGATTGCGCCTGCAGGTAGGGGAAGCCCGATTCCGCCGAGGTCGGCACGTCGGGCAGCAGGTCGGACCGCTTGTCGGCCAGCACCGCGAGAGCCTTCAGCTTGCCGGCCCGGATCTGCGACATGACCTCCGGCGGCACGGCGCCGTAGAAGCCGATGCGGCCGCCCATGAGGTCGACGACGCCCTGGCCGCCGCTCTTGTAGGGGATGTGGACCAGGTCGAGCTTCTCTTCCTTGGCCAGCATCTCGCCGATCAGGTGGGAGGTCGTGCCGGCGCCCGGGGACGCGTAGGTGACGCCCGGGTTGGCACGGGCATGGGCCACGAGCTCCTTCAGGTTGTTGACCGGCAGCGCCGCCGGCACCACCAGGACGAGCGGGAAATACGCGATCAGCGAGACGGGCTCGAAGCTCTTGCGGGTGTCGTAGCTCAGGTCCGGATAGACGTATTGCGTGATCACGAAGGGAGGGGCCGCCAGCAGGAGCGTGTACCCGTCCGGCGCCGCCTTGGCCGCGTAGGCGGCACCCACCGTCGTCGTCGCGCCGGGCCGGTTCTCGACCACAACCGGCTGGTTCCAATGCTCGCCGAGCTTCTGGGCGATGGCCCGGCCCACGATGTCCGAATTCCCGCCCGGTGCGTACGGAACCACCAGGGTGACGGGTTTGGTCGGGAATGTCTGCGCGGAGGCTGCCGCGGCGGACAGAAGAAACGTCAGGAGAAGGCCGACTAGTCTGAACGTCACGTGCTCACCTCCGGCAGAACGATGGTCCCAAACCTTCCAGGCACCTTGAGCCGAGGCGGGGAGCTCTGGCCGATTAGACCACGACGCGCCGGGCCAGCGCGGGCTGGAGTGAAGTCAGCCTAGTAACGTCTGACAATCTGTCAATCGCTTTCGGACGGCATGCACTGCTTCGATTTGAGGCTGTTCACGCCCTGCCGGCGCGATCCGCGAAGCCAGCGCCTCTTGCCGGCCCTCGGCCTCCGTTTCGGCACCGGTGGGGGCGAGCGGGCGCGCTCCGGCCGCAGTAGCGGCCAGCATATCGGGCGCATTCGACTGAGCGCGCACAGACGAGCAGGTGCGCGCCGGGACTTGTCGGCGAACAAGCGGACGGCTGTGGACGATGCTCCGAAGATCAGCGGCGTGATCCGCGAGTCGACGGTCAGCAATATCCGGACCACCCCGATCGGGGGAGGGCCGGTCCGGCGGGCGAAACGAAGATCGGACCATGCTCGGGCGGCGCCGGCCACATGGCCATGCAGGACGTCCGCGTTGCGAACAGGATCCACAAGGGCTCGCGACCCTCGGCATGCAATGCGCGGGCGGCAGGCCTTTCAAGACCAGTCGGCTGATCTGGCGGCCGGCGGGGGACTCCAGGTCACCGAACTGCCGAACAACCGGGTTAGAGCACCCTTGTGCTGGGCAGCGACCGGGTGCGGGACGGCACGGGCGGCCTCTGGCGCCGCAAGGGTGTCAGACAAGTCCGAACAATCCCTCGCCGAACACGGCGATATGGCCGAGGGGAAAGCCCGCCAGGAAGCCGACCAGCAGGCCCCGCCAGAAGGCGAAGCCCTGCGTCCGGGCCCTGGCCGTGAAGTCGGCGAAGGACGCTTCGAAGTCGTTCCGGGTCGGCATTGCGAGGACCTGATCCATCTGTGCGCTCCAAATCCGGCCGTGACGTTCCCGCCATCGGGTATGGCCTCCTTATGGGCGCGCCCGTCTTTCCGACTGCGTGCTTTCCTTGGTTACGAAAATTGCGCCGATCGGCGTGGTGAACGATTCACCTTGGCGGCGGCCGCGGCATGCGCGCCCGGGCGTGGCCCCAAGGGGCGCCGCTGTATGTCATATCGATAAGACCTGCTATGCGCGGGCCATGGTTCGCGATGATCAGGGCGCCGGCCCCGTTCCGCTCTATCACCGGCTCTACCTCGTGCTGCGCCAGCAGATCGAGGACGGCCGGTTTCCGGCCGAGATGCCGCTGCCGGGCGAACTCGAGATCTCGAAGCAGCACGGGGTCTCTCGCATCACCGTGCGGCGCACCATGGAGATGCTCACCGCCGACGGCCTGATCGACCGCCGGCGCGGGCGCGGGACCTTTGCCCGCTCGGGGGCGCTCGGAACGCCGATCAACGGCCAGCTCTCGGGGCTCGCCGACAATCTTTCCTCCTATGCCGAGCACACCTCGGTCACCCTGCACTCCTTCGAGTACATCCCGGCCTCGGCCACGGTCGCGGCAGCGCTCGAGACGGAGGAGGGACGCTCCGTCCAGAAGGCGATCCGGACGCGCTCGCGGGACGGTGTGCCCGTGTCGCTGCTCACCACGCATGTGCCGGCCGCGCTCGGCCGCACCTACACGCGCGACGAGCTCGCGTCCGGCTCGCTCATCCGCCTCCTCGAGCGCGGCGGCGCCCGGGTCGATTCCGCCGAGAGCACGATCACGGCGAAACTCGCCGACGCCTTCTCGGCGCCCCTCCTGAACGTGCAGGTCGGGCAGCCGCTGATCGGGCTGACCCGGACGGTGCGGGACGAGACCCGGCGCCCCATCGAACACCTGAGCGCGCTGTACCGGCCGGATCAGTACGAGGTGCGCCTGTCCATGTCGCGCGACGGCAGCGGCAGCCCGAACCTCTGGCGCTACCGGCAGAAGCCCGAGATCTGAGCCCGTCGTGAAGCCAGGTTGCAGCCCGCGCGCGGGTGACCCGCCCGTGCGCCCCTGCGGCCGGTTGCGGCCGCGCCGGACGAGACCGGAGGAGCGTCCCTGACCATGCCGCCCGAGACATCGCATCCGAGCGGGCCCGAGGCGTACCCGCATGCCCTGTCGCCCCTCCGGGTCGGCAGCCTGACGCTGCGCAACCGCATCGTGGTTCCGGCCCACACCACGAATTTCGGCGAGGACCACCTGCCGTCCGAGCGGCACCTCGAATACCACCGGGCGCGCGCCCGGGGCGGGGTCGGGGCCATCATCTTCGAGTCGGTCCGGGTGCAGCAGAACTGCGTCGGCCGCCCGCAGGCGGTGGCCGGCTTCGACCGGCGCTGCATCGCCCCGTTCCGCCGCATCGGGGACGCGGTGCGGGCCGAAGGGGCGCGCCTCCTCGGGCAGGTGATCCATCTCGGCCGCCAGGTCGACGGCGATTACGAGCGCACCGTCTCCTGGGGGCCGTCGCCGATCCGCTGGTCCGGCACCGCGGCCGTGCCGCATGCGATGACCGAGGACGACATGGCGAGCGTGGTCGACGCCCATGTCGCGACGGCGCTGAACCTCGTGGAAGCGGGGCTCGACGGGATCGAGATCCAGGTCGGGCACGGACACCTGCTGCAGCAATTCCTGTCGCCGCTCTCGAACGGCCGCCAGGACCGCTATGGCGGCTCGCTCGAGAACCGGATGCGCTTCCCGCTCGCGGCGGTCGCGGCGGTCCGGGCGGCGGTCGGGCCGGGCTTCACGCTCGGGATCAGGGTCAGCGCGGAGGAATTCGTCGAGCCGGGCCTGCATCTCGATGAGGCGGAGCGCGTGGTCTGCGGGCTCGCGGCGGCCGTGAAGCTCGACTTCGTGAACGTCTCGCACTCGGCCTACCACGCGAGCTACTCGCTCGCGACCCAGATGGCCGACATGAGCTTCGACCCGGCCACCTTCCGGCCGCTGCCCGCCGGCGTGCGCGGCAGGTTGCGGGCGGCCGGGCACGACCTGCCGGTCTTCGCCGTGTGCCGCTTCCGCACCCTCGCCGAAGCCGAGGCGATGATCGCCTCGGGCGCGGCGGACGCGGTCGGCATGGCGCGGGCCCATATCGCGGAACCGGCCATCGTGCGCAAAACGGTCGAGAACCGGGCGGACGAGATCCGGTCCTGCATCGCCTGCAACCAGGGCTGCGCCGGGATGCTCGAGAAGAGCATGGCGGTGCGCTGCCTCGTGAACCCGCAGGCGGGACTCGAGGGGACCTGGCGCGACCCCGCCGCGGACCGGGCCGCGCAGCCCCGCGACGTGGTCGTGGTCGGCGGCGGCCCCGCGGGGCTCGAGGCGGCCTGGGTGGCGGCAGCGCGCGGTCACCGGGTGCGGCTGATCGAGCGCTCCGAGCGGCTCGGCGGGCAGCTCAACCACCTTCGGCGCATGCCGTCCCGGCACGCCTTTCTGGACCTCCTGGACTTCCAGAGCCGGCAGCTCGCCCGTTACGGCGTGACGGTCGAGCTCGGGCGGGAGGCGCGGGCCGAGGACGTCGTCGCGCGCGGTCCGGACGTCGTGGTGCTGACCACCGGCTCGCGCCCGGTGGCGCCGTTGCTGCCGGGCGGCGGGCCGGTCCTGACGATCGAGGACGCCCTGGGCGATCCCGACGCGCTCGGCGACCGGGTCGCCTTTGTCGACCTCACGGGCGAATGGGCCTCGCTGTCGGCGATCGGGCACATCGCCGACCTCGGGAAACGGGTGACGGTGTTCTCGCCGGTCGCGGGTTTCGCCTCCCGGACCACGATCTATTCGACGCTCGCCTGGACGAAGCGGCTCCGCGACAAGGGCGTGAAGATCGCGACCCTGCGCAAGGTGCTGTCCTTCGATGGCGCGTCGCTGGTGGTCGAGGATGTGTCCTGCGGCGTGGTCGAACGCCTCGCCGGCTTCGGCAGTGTGGTTCTGGCGCAGCACAACGCCGTCGCGGACGAGCTGCGCGGCCCGCTGGCCCGCGCCGGGATCGCGCTGAAGCTCGCGGGCGATTGCCTGGCTCCCCGGACCGCCATGGAGGCCGTCTACGAGGG